>SXNL01000083.1 GCA_005777185.1 Myxococcales bacterium | reverse complement strand
GCCGGCGTCGGCGGTGCCGCTGGTGCCGCTGGTGCCGCTGGTGCCGCTGGTGCCGCTGGTGCCGCTGGTGCCGCTGGTGCCGCTGGTGCCGCTGGTGCCGCTGGCGCCGCTGGCGCCGCTGGCGCCCGACGAACCGGCGTCGTCGAACGGGCGCGGGGGGGTACCTGGCGCGGCGTCCTCGGAGGAGCACGCCATGAACGCGAGGGCGGGAGCGAGGACGGCGGCGAGGAGGAGGGGAAGGGATCTCATCCGATGGGCTCCTGTAGCAGGCGGGAACAGTCCACGGTACCACATGGCGCGGTGTCAGGTGCTCTTCCGAGCGGGCTTCGACGTGGCTCCCCCGCCTCGAGGCTGACGCCCCGGAGACGCCCCCGGGATGTCTTCCTGCAGCGGGCGCCGAGCCTGGCGGGACCGGAGCCGTCCGCCGACCGCCGGCGGCCGTCCGTGGTATCTTCGGGTCCATGCGTCGCATCACACTCATCCTCGCTTCGACCCTCCTGGTCGGCTCCTTCGCGGCGGCCTTCTCCGGATGCACGAGCCTGCTCGGCGACTTCACCGTCGCCCCGGCGGGTGACGGAGGTGCGGCCGGAAAGGGCGAGCTCGGGAAGGCCTGCTCGGCCGCCGGCGACTGCGCGTCGGGGTTCTGCGCCGACGGGGTGTGCTGCGAGTCCTCGTGCAGCGGGGCGTGCGAGTCGTGCGCGCTCGCGACGAAGGGCAAGTGCCTCCCGCACGGGGCCGGCACCGATCCCGAGAAGGAATGCCTGCCCGCGCCGCGGCCGGACGCCGGGATCGATCCCGGCCCGGTCGACGCGGGGCCCGTGGACGCTGGCCCCGACGCGACCGGCAGCGCCGGCGACTCCGGCAGCAAGACGATCGCCGTGCCCGACGGCGGCCTCACGCAGAGCGACGAGCTGTGCGCCGGCTCGTGCGACGGCAACCGCGCCTGCAAGTACCCGAGCACGGACACCTTCTGCGGCACCAAGTTCTGCTCGTCCTCCACCGAGGCCGCCCGCTTCAAGTGCGACGGCAAGGGCAACTGCGACCTCACGACCAACACGTGCGCGGCGTTCGTGTGCGAGGGCGAGGGTTGCCGGCAGGCGTGCGCGAGCCAGGACGACTGTCAGGCGACGCACTTCTGCAACTCCTCCGGCAAGTGCCAGGAGAAGCTCGGAAATGGCGTGAGCTGCACGAGCCCGACCGACTGCGTGAGCGGCTTCTGCGTGGTCGAGGCTGGCTCGGGCGTGTGCTGCAACGCCGACTGCGGGAAGATCCCGGGGGGCTCGTGCAAGCAGCCGGCCAACGTCGGCAAGTGCAAGTGCTCCATCGACTGCGGCACCGGGAGCTGCAGGCTGTTCTTCCGGGACGCCGACAAGGACGGCTACGGCGACAAGACGGGCACCGTCGCGAACACGAACGCCCAGGTGGGGTGCGACAACGCGCTCGCACCCACGGGCTTCGTCGCGGACAACACGGACTGTGCCGACAACGACCTCCGCGCGCGCCCGGGCCAGAGCCTCTACTTCGACACGCCGATCACCGGGGGGACGTCCTACGATTTCAACTGCAACGGAAGCGTCGACAAGGAGACGGACGAGTACCCCGGCGTCACCTGCCACTTCTGCGGCGCGCCGTCGAAGTGTCCGAGCCAGCTCACCTGCAGTGTGGCCAACGACTCGGCGTACCTGAGCTGCGCCCTGCAGCGGGCGCTCTGCCTGCCGCCCTCGACGAACTGCTACACCTGCGGGGGCGTCGGACTGAACAAGCTCAACTCGGGGTTCCTCGCGAACGTGGCGTGCGGCGCGACCGGGACCCTGACGACCTGCGGCAAGTGCACCTTCAAGGGCGGCAGCCCGACGGGCACGACGACGGCCTCCAAGGTCCAGCGCTGCCGCTAGCGCCAATGCCGTTCGGATAAGGCATTCGTTGGAGCGAGGGTTCCGTGGAGGCGGTGGGGCGCCGGCGCGACGTTGCGGAGCCCGCGCAGACCTCACCCCCCGTCCCCTTCTCCCTGAAGGGAGAGGGGGCATGTGAACGGGAGAATCGCCTCTCGCAGGGTCTCCCGGTTCAGTCGTGCGTTCTCGAGGCGAACGACGCGGAGGTCACGGCGCGCGAGGATCGTCGTGCGCCTCGCATCCCGTTCGGGCCGCTCCGCGTCGTCGTGGACGGCGCCGTCGATCTCGACGACGAGCCTGAGCGCGGCGCAGTAGAAGTCCACCACGTGGCCGCAGAGCACTTGCTGCCGGCGGAACTTCAGGCCGAGCATCTTGCGGTCGCGCAGGAGCCTCCAGGCGAACACCTCGGCGCGACTCGGACGGCGGCGTAGGCCTCTCGCCAGCCTCACCTTGCGCGCATCGGTCGGCGCCCGCCGAACGCTCGGCGTCGGCCTCGCACGTGCCTCGTCGCTCATGCGCGCCCCCATCGGTCGGCCCCGCGTCGCGTTGCCCACCATCGCACCTGAGGGTCCTTCCTGAGACCGATCCGTGCCCGCGCTCCTCCCTCTCCCTTCAGGGAGAGGGAGGCCGGGAGGGTGAGGTCTGCGCGGTGCCCGCGCGCTCCTCCCTCTCCCTTCAGGGAGAGGGAGGCCGGGAGGGTGAGGTCTGCGCGGTGCTCCCGGAACCTCTTCGTCTCCCCCTGGTTGGACAGCTCTTGAGCGCGCGTAGCGCGCGATTTGGGGGAGACCGACGCGCGCAGCGCGGCGAGTGGGGGCACCCCTTCTCTTGCGCTGGATCGCGCCTAACCTAACGGCATTGGCGCTAGCCCGCGTCGGTGGCTCGCGACAGACGCTCGAAGATGGCGTCGATCCAGGACGCGTGCGCGGGGCGCATGAGGCAGCTCCGGAGGCAGGTGAGCTCGGCCTCGTCCCACGCGAGCTCGGCCCGACCCTCCCACATGGCGCGCGGGAGGCGCGCGAGGGCGAGGTGGAGGTCGATCTTCGCGGCGGCGTCGAAGATCGCCCGCGCCCTGCGCGAGGACGCGCTCGCCGTCGGGCCACGCGCGGCCCACACGACGATGTCGAGCTCGGGCGGATCGAGCACGTGGAAGCGCGGGTCCGCGGCGAGGCGTGTGTGGAGGTCGAGCGCGGCGCGCCGCCCGAGGTCGAGGCCGGTCGCGAAGTCGCCACCCCTCGCGAGCGGGAGCATCCGGTGCGTCGCCCAGAGGGCGACCGCCGCCGCGCCCGGCCGGGAGCACTCGAGGCTGATCTCTCCGAGGTGGAGGTCGGGCGAGCTGAAGTAGGTGTAAGGCGAGTCGTGCGTGTAGTGTGCACCCATCGCCGGGTCCCGGAAGAGCACGCACCCGCAGCCGTAAGGCTGGAGGCCATGCTTGTGGGGATCGATGGCGAGGGAGTCGGCGAGGGAGAGCGCGTCGAAGTGGGCGCGGGTCGAGGCGCGGAGGGAGTCGGCGAGCGTGAAGTAGCCCCCGTAGGCCGCGTCGACGTGGAGCCGGAAGCCGAAGCGGTCGCGCAGGCGCGCGATGTCCGCGAGCGGATCGACCGCGCCGATCGACGTCGTGCCCAGCGTGCACACGACGACGCCGACGTCGCCGGTGCCGAGCTCGCGCTCGAGGAGGGCGGCGTCCATCCGGCCCGCCCGATCGGCTGGCACCGTGCGGAAGGGGATGCCCAGCACCGCGCAGAGGCGCGCATGGGTGTAGTGCGCATGCTCCGAGGCGAGCACGGCCCTCCCCGGGCGCTCGCTCCCGTTCACGTGGAGCGCCTCGAGGTTGGCCATCGTGCCACCGCCGGTGAGGTGCCCGAGGTGCTCGGCGAGGCCGCACATCGCGGCGAGGTCACGCACGACCTCCTTCTCCATCGCCGAGCTCGCGCGGCCGCCGTCGAGCGCGTGGTTGTTGGGGTTCAGCCAGAGGGAGAGCGCGTACGCCGCGCGCGCCACCGGGTGGGGCGGCTTGAGCATCTGACCCGCGTAGAGAGGGTGGTGGTAGGGAAAGTTGTCCTGCATGCGCGTCGCCGCTTCCAGCAGGACCTCGCGCATCGCGGGCACGTCCACGTCGGCGCCGACGCCCGCCGCGGGGTCCTCGGGCAGGCCGCGGAATCCCTCCGCGAGCCGGTCGAGCGCTTCGCCCACGAGAGCCAGGCTGTCTCGCTCGAACGCCACGCTCTTGGGACTAGCACCACCGAGGGCCGGATGTGCTACGAACCGGACCGCCATGCCCCGGACGCTGATCGTCACCCCCACGTACAACGAGAAGGAGAACATCCGCCGCTTCGTCGACGCCGTGCGCGGCGCGATGCCCGACGCGGATCTCCTCGTGGTGGACGACGCCTCCCCCGACGGCACCGGCGACATCGCCGACGGGATCGCGGAGGCGGACGCGCACGTCCGCGTCATGCACCGCGCGGGCAAGCTGGGGCTCGGGACCGCCTACGTGCAGGCGTTCCAGAAGGGCCTCGGCGAGGGGTACGACCGCTTCTTCGAGATGGACGCAGACCTCTCCCACGACGTGCGGTACCTCCCCGACTTCGTACGCGCCCTCGACGACGGCGCCGACGTCGTGATCGGATCGCGCAACATCTCCGGGGGCGGCGTCGAGGGGTGGGGCCTCGGCCGTCACGTCATCTCGAAGGGCGGCTCGCTCTACTCGCGGACCATCCTCGGCCTCCCGGTGCGCGACCTGACGAGCGGTTACAAGGCGTTCACCCGCCGGGCCCTCGAGGCCATCCGGCTCGACGAGGTGCGCTCCAACGGGTACTCGTTCCAGATCGAGATGACCTACCGCGCGGTCCTGCGGGGGATGCGGGTGAAGGAGGTCCCGATCGTGTTCGTGGACCGCACCGCGGGCCGCTCCAAGATGAGCCGGAAGATCTTCGTGGAGGCCATCGGTGTCGTCTGGAGGCTGCGCGGAGAGGCGCTCTTGGGCCGCCTCTGACTTGCGGGAGGCCCCCCGCGAAACCCCGGGCTGCGAGCTTGCATCGTAAGCGGTGGATGACACAATGCTTTTTCTGGCCTTGACGAGCCGGCGTGCGTGCGACAAACCACGCCGGTTGGACGGGACGGAGGAAGCGTAGATGCGAGCAAGCGTGCCGGGTGCGTGTGGGCTCTTCGTCGCCGTCGTGGCCGCGACCGTCGCTTCGTGCGCCACCAGCGAGCGGACCTCCGGGTTCAACGACCCGCCGGACGCCGGCGGGTCGAACACCGACGCCGAGGTGTTCGGGATCACGCCGGACGCGGGGCCCAAGTCGCTCGATCGCGATCCGGTCAGCTGCGCCGAGGCGGCGACCTACAAGACGTACGTGGGCTGCGACTACTGGCCGACCGCGACCGCGAACGCCGTGCAGAACGTGTTCGACTTCGCCATCGTCATCGCCAACGTGGGCAAGGAGACCGCGAGCGTCACGGTGAAGGGTCCGAGCTCCACCAACCAGACCGTCACCGTGAAGGCCGGACAGCTCGAGAAGGTCTACCTCCCATGGGTGGCCGCCCTCAAGGGAGGCGCCTCGTCCGGCGTCGTGAAGGGGGGGGCCTTCCACGTGGTGAGCGACAAGCCCGTGGTCGTGTACCAGTTCAGCCCGCTCGAGTTCCAGGCGCAGGGCGGTCCGCCCACGAAGGACTGGAGCAAGTGCACGGATCCCGCGACGGGCCTGCCGGCGTCGCCCTGCTACTCCTACTCCAACGACGCGTCGCTCCTCCTCCCGAGCCCCGCGATGACCGGCACGTACCGCATCATGGGCTCGACCGGCTGGTCGCGGCACCCCGTGAACCCTCTGACCGGCAAGGTCGACACGACGAAGCCGGTGAACCACAACGCCTCGTCGTTCTTCGCGGTCACCGCGACCGAGGACAACACCAAGGTGACGGTCAAGCTGTCCCAGAAGGGCAAGGTCGTCTCCGGGCTCGGCGTGGCGGCGACGCCGGGCGGCGGCACGCTGACCCTGACCCTGAACGCGGGCGATGTCGCGCAGGTCGTCGGCGATCCCGGGAGCCAGACGGACTTCTCGGGCTCGCTGCTCACGGCCGACCGACCCGTGCAGGTCATCACCGGCGTGCCGTGCATGGACTTCCCGTTCGACGTGCAGGCCTGCGATCACATCGAGGAGACGGTGTTCCCTGCCGAGACGCTCGGCAAGCACTACGTCGTCACGCGCCCGACCGGCCCGCGGTCGAACCTGAGCGGCCACGTCGTGCGCGTGTTCGGCAACCAGGACGCGACGACGCTCACCTACAAGCCGTCGAAGCCCGCCGGGTGCCCCGCGAAGATCGACGCGGGCGCGGTGGTGGACTGCGGCGTGGTCAACGTCGACTTCGAGGTCACCGGCGACAAGGAGTTCGGCGTCGCGATGTTCCAGCTCGGCGGCGAGAGGGCCGATCCCGACTACATCCCCGGCCTCAGCCAGCCGCAGGGTGATCCCTCGCAGACCTTCGCGATCACCGTCGAGCAGTACCGCAAGCACTACGTGTTCCTCGCGCCGACCGACTACAAGACCAGCTTCGTCGACATCGTGGCCCCCGCCGACGGCAGGTTCACGATCGACGGCGTGGACGCGACCTCGTCCGCGAAGCCCATCACGGGCACGTCGTGGCTCCTCGCGCGCGTGAAGCTGGGCGCGGGCCAGGCGGGCGCGCACGTCATCGACGCCAGCCAGCCGATCGGCATCCAGGTCGTCGGCTACGGCGAGAACACGAGCTACCAGTACCCCGGCGGGCTCAACCTCGAGTCCATCGCGCAGCCCCCCGTGAAGTGATCCAGGCCTCCGACCGAACAGCCCCAGCCACGCAAGCGAACCAGGAGACTCCCGTCATGCGCGTCCACATCCTCGCCGCCCTCGGCATCATGGTCTCCTCGATCGCGTGCGCGGTCGCGGCCTGCAGCGGCGCCGGCCGCGCGTCGGGCTTCGACGACAGCTCCGGGGACGCGGGCGGCGACGGCGCCGGCGGCGGCTTCGGCTTCTCGGTGGACGCGGCGGCGAAGCCCCCGTGCGTCGGCCTCGCCTGCGCCGTCGACAGCCAGTGCGGCGCCGGCAACGAGACCACGCTGGCGGGCACGGTGTACGCGCCGAACGGCACGCTGCCGCTCTACAACGCCGTCATCTACGTCCCGAACTTCGACGTGGCCCCGATGCCGAAGGGCGCGGTGTGCGACCAGTGCGGGAGCGTCGCCTCCGGCAGCCCGATCACGACGACCCTCAGCGGCTCGGACGGCAAGTTCAAGCTGAAGAACGTGCCGACGGGCAAGAACATCCCGCTCGTCATCCAGATCGGAAAGTGGCGCCGGCAGGTGGCGATCCCCGAGATCAAGAGGTGCAGCGTCAACAACGTGACCGACGTGGAGCTCCTCCGCCTGCCGAAGAAGCGCTCGGAGGGAGACATGCCGCAGATCGCGCTCACGACGGGCGGCTGCGACGGGCTCGGCTGCATGCTCAAGAAGGTCGGCATCGACAACTCCGAGTTCGGCACGATGGCCGACGCGAATCGCGCCGTGCACATCTTCACGGGCGGGAACTCCTCTGGCGCGGGCTGGCCGGCGGCCGACATCCTGTGGAAGGACGCCAACACGATGAAGAAGTACGATCAGCTCATCCTGTCGTGCGAGTGCACCGAGAACCTCCAGAACAAGGGCTCGAGCGGGACCCAGGCATTCCAGGCGATGTCCGACTACATGGCCGCGGGTGGCCGCATCTTCACGACCGACTTCATGTACACCTGGTACAAGCTCAGCTCCGATCCCCAGATGCGGAGCGTGGGCGCGATCCCCGGCGGGGCGCCCGTCCAGTCCGGCGGGTACTCGGTGGCGCTCGACCAGAGCTTCCCGAAGGGCCAGGCGCTCGTGGAGTGGCTCAAGGCCGCGGGCTCGTCGTCTCCTGCGCAGCCCTCGTTCGACGTGGTGTTCGCCAACCTGTCGAGCATCGACAAGACGAAGGCGCAGGTCTGGGGCAACGACCCGTCGAAGCCCACCACCCCGCGCATCTTCACCGTGAACACCCCGGTCGGTCTCCCTGTCGACAAGCAGTGCGGGAAGGGTGTCCACATCGACGTGCACGTGAACAACTCCGATCAGGTGGGCGCGGGCTTCCCGGCAACGGGCTGCGCGAGCGCGATGAAGGACGGCGAGAAGATGCTCGCGTTCTTCATGTTCGACCTCGCGTCGTGCATCCAGAAGGACTCGGACCCGCCGCCGCTGCCGCCGGTCAAGTAGGCACCGTCACCGCTTGCGTCCGGTCCGGAATGCGGCGACCCTGGTCGGGACCTTGCTCGATGGAGGATCCCGATGGGGGACCGCGGACGGTTCGTGACGGCGCTCGGCTCGATGCTCCTCCTGGCCGCGGCTCCGGCCGCGGGGCAGCCGAAGGGCGCGGCGTCCGAGGCGTGGGCCCAGTGCCGGGCCCAGCAGAAGATCGGCGACGCGCGCGCCTGCTGGACGCTGTGGCTCGAGAAGCATCGGAAGGCGGGCAGCGAGGCCGAGGTCGCGTACGCGGAGGAGCACGCGCTGAACGCGCCCGCGCCGCCTCCTCCTCCACCGATCGCGATCGTTCCCGTGCCGCCGCCGGTGCCGCCACCCGTGCCGCCGCCCCCACCGGGCGCGCCGTCGCCGGGGTCGCCGCCCGCGGACACAGCCCCCGTCCTCCCCATGGACTATGTCGTCGCGACGCCCGTCGGGCCGAAGGACCAGCGGCCTCCTCCGGATCCGGGCGCGCCGGGCAAGCAGCTCGGTCTCATCGTGCAGCCGCGCGTGTCCACCGCGGCGCTGACCTACAGCTGGGGGAACACGAACATCACGAACGGCGGCGCGACCGCGAACGTCACGCTCCCGTCGATCGTTTTCGGCGGTGGCCTGTCCGTCGGCTACGATCTCAGCGCGATCACGCGCATCCCCGAGACGAGCGCGAGCCTCGGCGTGAGCCTCCTCGGGGGAAGCTCGTCGACGACGAGCGCGCTGCTCCTGCCGCTCGACCTGTGGTTCGAGAAGGCGTTCCGGTTCGGCAACGTGAGGCTCGCCGGCGCGATCGGGCCCACGATGCAGTTCTCGTGGGTCACGCTCAAGTCGAACGGAACCGCGGTGCCGTCGGACCTGCACTTCGCTGCGGGCGCGGTCTTCGGGCCGGCCGTGCGGATCGGCGGGGGCCTCTCGCTGCGCCACGATCTGGAGATCCTCCTCGAGGCCGTCGGGCGGGTCCCCCTGAACACGGCGTCGTACAGCGAGGCGGACGACAGGCCGATCCCCGCCGCGTGGAGCAAGCGAGAGGATCACTTCGCGACGATGGGAGTGAACCTCGGGATCGGCAAGACCTTCTAGGCGGGAGGGGCCTGCATCCAGAAGGACAGCGACGCGCCCGCGAAGCCGCCCGCGGGCCCTGCGCCGAAAGTGATGGGGTACGCCCGGTCCGATTCGAACGGACGACCTGCGGCTTCGAAGG
>SXNL01000082.1 GCA_005777185.1 Myxococcales bacterium | reverse complement strand
GGTTCATCGTGCTCTACTGGTTCGGGGTCAACCTGAGCGTGGCGGTGTGGGTCGGGTTCATCGCGCTCTTCGGCGTGGCGGTGTTGAACGGGCTCGTGCTGGTGTCCTCCATCGAGCGCCTCCGCGAGCGCTACGCCGACGTGTCGGCGTGCGTGATCGAGGGCGCCGAGGGGCGGCTCCGGCCCGTGTTGACGACGGCGATGGTGGCGTCGCTCGGCTTCCTGACGAAGGCGCTCGCCACGGGGGCGGGCGCGGAGGAGCAGCGACCGCTCGCCACGGTGGTCATCGGAGGCATCCTCTCGTCGACGCTGCTCACGATGTTCGTGCTGCCGACCGTCTACGCGGCCCTCGCGCGGCGAGACGCGCCTCGATCCGCCTGACCCGCCCGGGTTCGCGACCGAGCGCAGGGGGGGCCCGTCCGCTGTCCGACGACCCGCGGACACGCTACCCTCCCCTCGATGCGAAAGAACCTCTCGGTCGCCCTGGCGCTGTGCGCCCTCCTCGCGGGCGACCACGCCCTCTCCCAGCCGAAGACGGGGCTCGCCGCCGCGTCCGGCTTCCTCGACGCGGCCGACTACCCGAGGGCGCGGCAGGAGCTGTCGCAGATCAAGGGCGCCGACGAGGCGCAGGCGCAGCTCCTCCTCGCGCGCCTCCTCACCGAGACCGGCCAGCTCGCCGAGGCGGACAAGGCCGCGGAGCTCGCCGAGCGCACCCCCGCGCTCAAGGTCGCCGCCGCCACCGCGCGCGCGCGCGTCCTCGCGATGCGCGGCAAGCTCCCCGAGGCCACGCGCCTCCTCGAGGGCGTCACGAAGGCCGGCAAGGGCCAGGACGTCCGGCGCGCGCGCCTCCTCCTCGGGGAGCTGCGCATCGCCGCGGGAAAGCGATCCGACGCGGACGAACCCCTCAAGGCCGTCATCGACGAGTACAACGACAGCACCGTCGGCGACAGCGACGCCGACGGCCTCGCGGTCGTGGGCCGGGCCCTGTTCCTCATGCGGAGCCCCAAGGAGGCGAACAAGATCTTCAACAAGAGCGAGGCCGCCGACAAGAAGCGCCTCGAGACGATGCTCTGGCGCTCCGAGCTCTTCCTCGACAAGTACGATCCGGGCCACGCCGAGGAGGTGGTGAAGGAGGGGCTCGCGGTCGCGCCGAAGCGGGCGGATCTGCTCGTGATGATGGCGAGGGTCAAGCTCGAGCAGACACTCGACTTCGACGCGGCGGAGACGCTCGTGAAGGACGCCCTCGCTGTGAACCCGGCGCACGTGGGCGCGTACGCGGTCAAGGCGGGGCTCGCGCTCCGGGAAATGGACCTCGCGGCCGCCGAGGCGGCGATCGCCAAGGGCCTCGAGATCAACCCGAACGACCTCGAGCTCCTGAGCCTGCGGGCGGCGGCGCGGTTCCTCGGCGACGACAAGCCCGGCTGGGAGAAGGCCAAGGCGGAGGTCTTCCAGCGCAACAAGGAGTACGCCAACTTCTACACGATCGTCGGCGCGTACGCGGAGTGGGAGCACCGCTACGACGACATCGTCGCGATGATGAAGGAGGCCGTGAAGGTCGACCCCGACGACGGCAGGGCGTGGGCGGAGCTCGGCCTGACGCAGATGCGTAACGGCGACGAGAAGGAGGGCCTCGACGCGATCACGAAGGCCTGGTCGAAGGACAAGTTCAACGTCCGCGTGTTCAACACGCTGAACCTCTACGAGCAGACGATCCCCAACCAGTACGAGACGGGGAACGAGGGCGTCTTCCGCATCCGGTATCCCAAGGAGGAGAAGCCCGTGCTCGAGCGGTACGTCCCCGCCTTGATGGCCGAGGCGTGGGCGTCGATGAAGGCGCGCTACGGCTTCGTGCCGAAGAACCCCGTGCAGATCGAGCTCTACGCGGGTCGGGAGCCCTTCAGCGTGCGCACGAGCGGCCTCCCGAACATCGGCATCCAGGGGGTGTGCTTCGGGCGCGTCGTCGCGGCGATGAGCCCGAAGAGCGAGCCGTTCAACTGGGGCAACGTGCTGTGGCACGAGCTCGGCCACGTGTTCGCCATCCAGCTCTCGAAGAACCACGTTCCGCGGTGGTTCACCGAGGGCCTGTCCGAGTACGAGACGATCGCGCGGCGCCCCGAGTGGGCGCGCGAGCTGGATCCGCAGCTCTTCGTCGCGCTCCGCGACGGGACGCTCCCGGGCGCGGTCGACATGAACCGAGCGTTCACGCATGCGTCGAGCGGAGAGGACGTCACCGTGGCGTATTACGCGTCGAGCCAGCTGCTCGTCTGGACGGTCGAGGCGTTCGGCATGCCCAGGGTCGTCGAGGCCCTGCGCTTGTGGGGCGAGGGCCTGCGCACGCCCGACGTGATCCAGAAGGCCTTCGGCGTAACCGCCGCGGACTACGACGCACGCTTCCGGACGTGGGCCCTCGCGCGCCTGGGGCGGTACAAGGGGCAGTACATCTTCTCGGATCGCGTGCACTCGCTCGAGGAGGCGAAGAAGGCGGCGGAGGCAGCGCCCAGCGACGCTCGCAAACAGGCGATGTACGGCCTGGCGCTCCTGAAGTCGAAGAAACCCCCCGAGGCGAAGAAGGCGCTCGACCGGGCGCTCGCGATCGATCCGAAGCAGATGGACGCGCACTACATCTACGCGCGCCTCTCGGTGGGGGAGAAGGACCTGCCGGCGGCGACGCGGCACCTGGAGGCGATCCGCGCGGCGGGCGGCGACGGTTACGTCGTGCAGACGATGCTCGCCAACCTCGCGGAGGCCGGGAAGGACAAGGCGAAGACGCGCTTCGCCCTGGAGGCGGCCCACAGGTGGGATCCCACGCAGACGGAGGCGCTCGGCGGCCTGCTCGAGATGGCGGTCGAGGAGAAGCGCGACGGGGACGCGGTGGCCGTGCTCGAGAAGCTCTCGCTGCTGGAGCAGCACGACCGGAAGATCTACCGCGCGCTGCTCGAGAAGCTGGTGGAGCAGAAGGCGTGGGACCGCGCGGTGCGCCTCGGCGAGAGCGCGATGTTCGTCGACGTGCTGTCGGGCGGCGTCCACGTCACCTACGCGCGCGCGCTCGTGGAGAAGGCCATGTTCGATCGCGCGCTGTACGAGCTGGAGACGGCGCTCGTGATGCAGCCGAAGGACAAGGAGGCGGCGAAGGTGCACGCGCTGATGGCGCGGGCGTACGCGGGGAAGAAGGACCTCGCGGAGGCGCGGCGGCACAGGGATCTCGCGCTGTCGCTGGACAAGGAGAACGCGGAGGCGGCGGGGCTGAAGCTGTAGGCGACGGCGGGCGGCGGACGGCCGACAGCGGACAGCGAGCAGCGGGACGGCGGCGCCGACAACGGCCGCGGATTCGGTCGCGGCGCGTGCTACGCTCGCTGCGTGCACCGCCTCCTCCCCCTCGTGCTCCTCCTCACCTCCGCCTGCGGCTCGACCAAGATCGGCGAGCCGTGCACCAATGCCGGCTCCACCGACGTGTGCGAGTCCGGCGGCGTCTGCTCCAAGGACTCGAGCGGCGTGACGCTCTGCCTGAAGATCTGCACCCAGCAGTCGGACTGCGCTGCAACGCAGGAGTGCAACGGCGTCGAGGGAAGCAGCCTCAAGGGCTGCCGCACGAAGAAGTGACGCCCGCGCGCGTCGCGCTGGGCCTCGCGCTCGCCGTCCTCGCATCGTGCGCGAAGGAGCCCGTGTCGCCCCCCGCCTCGACGGGCGCTGCGCCCTCCGCGCTGCCTCCCCCCCTCCCCACGAGCCCGGCCCCCACGAGCCCGGCCCCCACGAGCCCGCCACCTGCATCGCGCCCGCCGCCCGCGTTCGGCTTCCCCTGCGGCTCCGACAGCGATCCGCAGTGTATCTACGGGCGGTGCGTCGGGGGGCGATGCGGAGGATGCGCCCAGGCGGCGGAGTGCAAGCCCAGCGCTACCTGCATGCCCTCCCCTGTCGGCATGAGCTGCTGGCCCTCGCATGGCGGCGGGACGACGACCCCGACCACCTCGCCGGCTGCGACGACGCCGCCGCCCGTCGCACCGCCCATGACACCGCCGGCGGGACCGGCCGCGGACCCCTTCGCCGTCGCGCGCCAGCTCTGCGTCGATCGCACCAACGCCTACCGCGCGCGGGCGCGCCTCGCTCCCCTCCAGCGCGACGCCGCGTCCGAGCCCTGCGTCGATGGGCAGGCCCGCGCCGACGCGGCGACGAACAAGCCCCATGGCACGTTCAGCCGCTGCGGCGAGCGGGCGCAGAACACGTGCCCCGGCTATCCGGGCCGGACGCCCGAGGAGGTCGTCACCTCGTGCCTCCAGAACATGTTCGACGAGGGCCCGGGCTGCGGGCACCACGACAACATGATGAACACGAAGTACACGGGCGTCGCCTGCGGTTTCTTCCCGGCGCGCGCGGGGGCGCTGTGGGTGGTGCAGGACCTGCGGTAAGACGCTCCGCCGAAGAGGCCGGGGAAGGGTGTCGAGCCCACGCCTCCGAGCGCGGCCACACGCGATGGACGGCCGGCAAGGACACGCCGAACAGCGTGCGTGTGAAGCTCGACGCGCCGATCCCCTGGAAGAAGGGACACCACGTTACGCATGTATATTACACGCACCTCTCGGCGCTCGCGAGCGTCCTGCCGGAGGGCGCGGCCATGCCGAGGCGCGTGGCGGCCGGGGAGCGGATCGGCACCTCGGGGATCGGGAACGGCGTCCCGCACCTGCACGTCGGCCTCCTCCTCGACGGGAACGTCGAGCAGGACTCCTGGGACACGCTCCTGCGCGAGGACGAGGTGCGCGCCGTACTGGGCGGCTACAGGAACGGAGAGGTCCTCCCCGCGAGCCCGGCGCCGATGTCGGGCAAGAGGCGGTGACGGCCTCACGCGGGCTGCCGCCCGGTCGGCGTCTACCCCGCTCGACCCGGGCACCGCCCCGATGACTTCCGCGCTACAACGGAACCATGAACGTCCTCGAACGAACGCGGCCGATCGCGTCCACGCTCCCGCCACTCGCCGTCCAGATCGAGCGCGATCGCACGCCTCCCGCCGACGTGATGGCCGGGCTGGCGCGAGCGGGCGCGTTCCGGATGCTCGTGCCCGCCGCGCTTGGCGGCGAGGAGGTCCTCCCCATCGAGCTCGTCGAGGTGGTGGAGCAGGTCGCGCGAGGCGACGCGTCGACCGGGTGGTGCGTCATGGTCGGCGCCACCGCGGGCCTCATGGCGGCGTACATGGAGGAGGACGGAGCGCGGGAGGTGTTCGCGGATCCGGACACGATCACGTGCGGCGTCTTCGCGCCGCTCGGCCGGGCCGAGGCGCACGGCGACGGGTACCGGGTGAGCGGGCGCTGGCCCTTCGCGAGCGCGTCCCACCACGCGCGCTTCCGGATGGGCGGCGCCGTCGTGGAGGGGAAGCGCGACATCCTCCACGTCGTCCTCCGGGCCGAGGAGACGACCCTCCTCGACACGTGGCACACGTCGGGCCTCCGGGGCACGGGGAGCGACGACATGGTGGCGGAGGGCGTGCTCGTCCCGCGCTCGCGCACGCTCCGCCTCGTGGGCGGGTCGCCGCGGCACGAGGGTGTACTCTACAAGTTTCCGATGTACGGGCTCCTCGCGCTCGGCGTGTCGGCCGTCGCGACCGCCATCGCGCAGCAGGCCCTCGCCGCGTTCTCGGCGCTCGCCACCGCGAAGACTCCCGCGTTCTCCAGGAAGCCACTCGCCCACCAGGACGCGGTCGCCGTCGACGTGGCCGCGTGCGAGGCAAGCCTCGGCGCGGCGCGCGCGTACGTGCGAGAGGTGACGCTCGAGGCGACGCGGCGCGCGGAGCTAGACGGGGCCCTCTCCCTGGCCCTGCGCGCGCGCCTCCGGGCGGCCGCGACCCACGCCACGCGGACCGCAGCCGACACCACCTCGCGCGTCTACGAGGCGGCGGGCGGCTCCGCGATCTACGACACGAGCCCCTTCCAGCGACACCTCCGCGACGTGCTCGTCGCCACGCAGCACGCGATGGTGAGCCGTTCCAGCCTCACCCTGGCCGGGCGCGTGATGCTCGGCGTCGACACCGACACGTCGATGCTCTGAGGTCTACGAGACGCGACAGGCGGCCACGAGGGCGAAGACGGCGTTCACCCGCGAGGCGTCACCCGCGGCCCGGTCGCCTCCGATGTTGACGTGGACGTGATCACCTGCAGCCCGTGAGCGAGAGCGTCGCGCCCTTGCCCTCGGACGCCGTGAAGTAGCCTCGCGCGTCGGCCCGGAACGCCACGGCCTCGCCCTGCGCTTCGGCGGCGACGGGCACGGTGCGCGGGGCCACCCCGAGGGCCTGGGCGACGTTCGTACCCTTGGCGATGGCGTACTCGAGGAGGGCGCCGTACGTGCGGATCAGCACGCGATCTCCGCAGGCGGAGATGTCGGCGCCCGTGACGAGCGCGCCCTTGGTGCCCTTGACCGCCCCCACCTTCTCCAGCGTGACCGGCTTGTCCCGGACTGGCTTGCCCGGGTAGCGGTACACGCCGGCGTCGGCGACGCTGCTCTTGGTGACGATGTAGATCTCGCCGGTCTTCGGGTGTACGAGCATGGCCTCGCAGTTCCAGCTACCGTCGGGATACGAGAACGGATACCTGCGAGCGGCGATCGTCTTCGTCGCGAAGGGCTGGCCGTCGAGGGCGGGCTCGTCGATCGCGTAGAGGGCGAGGTCCGTGCGGCTCTCGGAGTTGTTGCCCACATCGGCGATGAAGACGCAGTCGCCCGTCTCGCACGGCCCCACGGCGAGATCCTCGTAGTCGCGCGCGGTCGCGCCACCGAGCGCGATCTCGCCGAGGAGGCGGCCCGCGTGGTCGAGCGCGAAGATGTGCGCGCCGTCGCCGCTGTCGTTGTGGGCGTACAGGACGCCGGCGTTCTTGCGGCTCGCCGCGAGCCCGGAGATCTCCGGGAGGGTGGCGGGCAGGGCGCCCACCGGGACCGGGCTCGTGTAGCTCGCGCACGCGCACTGCGTGGGCGTGGGCGGAGGCGCGTCGGGAGGTCCGGAATCGGGTGGTCCCGCGACGGGTGAGCCGGCGTCGGGCGCCGTCTCGCCTGGCGGCGAAGCGCCCGGCGGCGCAGCGACGGGCATCGGCGGCGTCGCCGGATCGGAGGGGGACCCGGCCGCGGGTGCGTCGTCGGCTCCGGTGAGCGAGGAAGCCGCCCCGGGCTCGTCTCCGCCCCCGCAGGCCGCCAGGAAGAGGATCGCCAGGGACACGAAGCCGGCTCTCCTCGGGGACCGGAGATGCGGTGTACGGGTTCGAGCGCGCGTCGACATCAGACACTTAGACGGGCGCGCGGCGCCGGACTGAAGCCCACCTCGCCGCGATCGACGGGTCAGGCGCTCCCGCCGAGGGGGCGGCACGCGCGCCCTCGCAGGACGCGCCACAGGGACAGGCGAGGTCACGCGCCCGGGCTCAGGCTCGTGGCTCGCCGCGCCTCCGGCCTTGCCGGGCACCGCGGGCTGCAGCCGGCTGGCTTCCACCACGCGCCGACCTTCGACGCACGATGAGCGCCACGATCACCCCCATCGCGAGGGATCCCGCGCCTGACGCGGGGCGCCCCGTCTCGGCGCAACCGCACCCACCCTCGGCCACCGCGGGCACCGGCGGCACCGGCTCCCTCGCGCGCACGTCGACCTGGACACGCGCCGACACGGGGCTCACGAGCGCGCCGTCGTTCGCGCGCACGACGAAGCCGAGGGTCGCCGGGGTCGGCGGCGCGTCGAACGTCGGCGCGGCGGTCGTACGCTCGCCGAGCACCACGGGCGGCCCGTCCACCTGCGTCCACTCGAACGTGAGGGCGAGATCCTTCGGGTGGGCGCCGCTCCCGGCGAGGCGCACGGCGTCGCCGACGAACACCGTCCTTCCGGGACCGGCGTCGACCGTGGGCCCGTTCGCATCGCACAGGTCGGCGTGCTTGGTGAACGAGTGGAACGGCGTCGACGAGATCCCCCCGAGGGACACGTCGTCGAGATCCCAGCCCTCGTTCGTCCGCACCCCGGACGACAGGCCCATCCGGAACCGGAGGATCACGCTCGCCGGGTGGACCGGCAGGGTGACGTCGATGCGCTGGTCGACCCAGGCGGGGTAGTTCGCGGTCTTGCCCACGTACGCCTTCCGGCCCTGCCCCGGCGTCGCCTCCTTGAGCAGCGGGTTGTCCCCCGTGCCGCCTGGGTCGATCTTCCCCGGGTACACGACGTTCGACACCGTCGCGATGTCGACCCACGCGGTGCCGCCGTTGGTCGAGAGCTCGATGACGCCTCCGTTGACGTCGACGTTCCGGCTCCTCGAGCGCCGGAAGCCGTGCCGGTGCTTGAACGAGAGCGTGAACGTCGTGCCGTCGATGGTGAACGACGGGCTCTGCAGCCTGTGCTCCACGGGTATCGTGTATCCTTGGTCGGGCACCGCCCAGAACGTGCCGTCGGCCGGCGTCGTCCTGCGAGACCACTTCTGCGGGCCGTTCGGCCCCGTCACCTTCCACGTCGTCGCCTTCGTCTCCATCCCGTCGGCGGTGGAGCTCGCCGGGGTTTCGTCGGTGTTCAGGGACCCCTCGACCGCGGCCGTGATGGCACGCGGCACGAGGAGAGTGGGTTCGGTGACCCTCACGTCGACCTTGACGGGCGCCTTCGTGGCGCCGCGGACGATCGTGTTCACCTTGACGGTGCGCGTCTCGAAGGGCTTGAGCGGCCCCACGCTCGTGCGCGACGTCGTGAGCAGCACCCCCTTGTCATCGGGAAACGCCACGCCTGGAGTCCCCGTGGAGAACTCCACCGCCGTGTCGTTCAGCGTGCCGATGCCGACGTTGCGCAGGACGACCTCGACCGCGCCCACCTCGCCCTCGTCGAGGAACGCGTCGCGATCGCACGTGAGCGGCCCCGCGCCGAGCGTCGCGGAGACGATCCTCACGTCGTTGCCCACGCTGAAGCTCTCCGTGACGCCGACGTTGCTCGCGCTCTCCCTGGGGGGTCCGAGGGCGCCCACCCCGGCGCCGCGGCGCGCGAACGCCTTGTAGAACACCTGGAAGTCCTTCTCGTCGCCCGCGAAGGTCGCGGCGAGCATGGCGTCGCGCGCCTCGACCAGCGTGGGGTCCAGCGGCGCCATCTTCAACCCCGCCACGAGGTAGCGCTTCATCCGCGCCTGCGCCTCGTCGAAGGACAGGCGACCCTCTGCGAGGAGCGCGGCGTAGCACTCCCAGAGCATCGACGCCCACACCTCTCCGGTCGCGTGGACCTCGGCGTTGAAGCTCCCATCCTCGCCGAAGCTGACGGGGACACCGGCGGGGAGGGGCGTCCCGTTCTGGATGTGCTTGAAGGTCAGCGCGTTCTTGGTGAAGTCCGTCGAGTAGGGCACGCGCCGGATCCCGAAGTAGTAGTCGGCACCCCTCCCCATGGTCGCGTATGCGGCCTTGGGGTACACGCCGGCGAAGCCCTTCCCCGCCGCGGTCTCCACGTCGTCGGGGCGCGCGAGGAGCATCAGCGCGACGAAGTCACTCCAGCCCTCCCCGAGGCCCCTGGCCTGGTTCGTCGCGAGGCCGCTGCCGTTGCCGACGAGCCGGTTCGACAGCACGTGGCCCCACTCGTGAGCGACGATGGCGGCATCGAGCGCGCCGTCGATGTCGACGACCGGCGGGCGCCGCATCCGCACGCTGACGGTCCCCGCCATCGCGGCGTTTGCGAGGGCGCTCCCGTCCGCGAACGCGAGCGACAGCGCGGGGATCCGCACCGGGCTCGTGACCGAGTCGGTGCCGCCCATGAACGGCGCGATCGCCGGGTCCGCGGACGACGCGACGTTGACGACGATGATGCCCTTCGCGCCGGCCGCCTCGACCGCGCGCGCCTTGTCGATGAAGGGGCACTGGCCGCGATGCACGAGGGCGATCTTCCCGGACAGCGAGCCGGTGAGCTCTCCGTCGCACGCGTCAGCGGGATCGGGATCGGCCCCGTCGTTCGCGACGGCGACCGGCAGCGTGACGTCGAACTGATCCAGCCCGAAGCCGGCGAGGCCGACGGCCTTGTCGCCCGCGACGGCGGACGGTGGCTGCACCGTGAGCGTCGCGGTGACGCTCGGGCCCGAGAACACGAACATCTGGATGCGCGGCGAGGCGCCGTCGGCGGGCGTGGCGGCGTTGGCGTTGTTCCGACCGCCGTAGTCGATGGCCGCGGCGTCGAGCGCGTCGCCCTCCTTGCCGCCGCGCCCGAAGTTCTGCGCCTGGTGGTTGCCCGACTTCTCGTCGAAGCCCGCGTCGTAGAACCAGTCATGGAGGAAGTTCAGCGTGTAGAAGAGCTGGGTCACCGACGCCCCGATGTTGTCGGCCTTCGCCGCGGGGTTGGCGCCGGGGTCGTACGTGAAGTCGAGCGTGTTCGGCGACGCGACGGGGGGCTGCACGTCCAGGGGCGGAGCGGTGGACCCGAGGCCGTCCGGCAGGGAGAGATCCGCGTAGGCCTTGACGTTGTTCCCGGTCGTGGTCCCCGCTCCGGCGGGGAGCCACGGATCGTTCCTCGAGAACGGGTAGTTCTGGAGGGTGACGAGCTGGCTCGGCACGAGCGTGGGCCTGAAGCGATCGGGCTTCCCCGTGGGGTGCGGGATCGTGGCGTTGCCCTGCGGGCCGTCCATGGGGATCTTCGTCGCGGCGTCGGCCCAGACCCGGTACGTGTACGCGTCGTGGTGGAGGAGGCTCGTCGAGAAGAGCACCTCACCGTCGGCCGCGGACACGACGTAGGACATCGCCGCGCCCCCCGTCTGCATGAGCTCCACGTGCCAGCCGGGCACGAGGCCGCCCGCCACCGGGTAGAACACCCGGCGGGCCCGCGCGAGCGACAGGGCCGGGTCACCCGTGAAGTGCGTGTATTCTGCATCTACACGGTCTGCGTGCACGACGGGGTCGGCTCCCGTCATCACGTGGTCCGCGATGCGGACCGCGGCGGCGGGGTCCAGGGTGAACGCGGCCTCGCTGCCGGCGAGGCGCGGGACGACGATCCCGGAGGCGGCGACCGGCTCGAAGGTGCGGTTCATCACGACGGCGAGCCCGCCCCGGAACACCTCCACGCCGTCCACCACCTGGCGGAAGCGCGCGACGATGGGCCCGCGCCCGAGATCGTGGATCTCCGCGTCGCCGAGCGAGGCGACCGCGGCGGGCGCGAGGCTCAGCCGGGGCGCGAGGCCGCGGAGCGTCGTCCGCGCGGCCTCCGTGGCGGTGTCGAATCGCGGGAGATCGCGTCCCGTGATCCAGACGAACGACGGCAGGCCAAGCCTCGCGTCGGTGTGGCCGATCGACATCTCGATCGGGACGGGGGGACCTGCGGCAGCGGAGGGTGGAGCCGACCTCCGCGGGTCCTCGCTGGCACACGCGCCAAGAGCCAGGAAGGACGCCGCGACGATCCGGAGGGAGCGGAGGCTCGACATGAACCCTTGTTGTTACCCGAAGGCGCCGCGAGGTCCAGGGAGATCCGACGGCGGGGACGACGGCGGGCGCTCGGCGCGCGACGGCCGGGCGGCGGGCGCTCTTCAGTCCGCGACGAAGCCCTTCCAGCGGCGCATGTACCCCGCGAACGTCGGGGAGAGCCCTCGCTCCACGAGCTCCGCCGTCGTGAGCGGCGGGCGCCTCGGCTCCCAGGCGGGATCCTCGATCCGCCTCGGCCAGTCCGGGTTCGCGATCGCCGCGCGGCCGAGGGCGATCGCGTCCGCCCCCATGGCGAGGAAGCCCTCGGCCTCGCGCCGCGTCCACACGCTTCCGGCGATCACGAGCGGCACGTCCGCGGGCATCACGCCGCGGACGAGCGGGATCGGGTGGGCGTCCGGGCGCTTCTTCGTGTTCCGGCTGGCCGTCCACAGGGACGCGTGCAGGAAATCGATCCCGTCGTCGCACAGCCAGCGCGCGACCGTCAGGCTCTCGTCGAGATCCAGGCCCTTCGACTGGCCCCAGTCCTCGAGCGAGAGGCGCACGCCCACCAGAAAGCTCGACGGCACGGCGGCCCTCACCGCGCGGGTGGCCTCCCGCATCAGGCGAGCCCGGCCCTCGAGGTCTCCACCCCAGCGGTCGGTGCGTCGGTTCACCGTCGCGGACACGAACTGCCCGAGCAGGTAGCCGTGCGCGCCGTGGAGCTCGACGCCGTCGAAGCCCGCGCGATGCGCCCGTACGGCGGCGCGCGGAAAGTCGTGGAGCACGCGAGCGATCTCGTCCTCCGTCGCGGCGCGCGGCACGGGCACGCCGGGCTCCTCGATCGCGCTGGCGCTCCACGTGTCCCCTCCGGTGAGCTCGGGATCCGCGCGGAGGCCGCCGTGGAAGAGCTGCACGATGCCGAGCACTCCGCGCGCCTTCACCTCCGTGGCGAGCCGCGTCAGGCCGGGGACGTGCGCGTCGTCGAAGACGGCGAGCTCGCCGCGCCAGCCTTGCCCGTCGCGCGACACGTGCGCGGCGCATGTCTCGATCACGCCGAAGCCACCGTCCGCGCGGCGAAGCAGCCACGCGAGCTCGTCATCCGAGAGCGTGCCGTCGTCGTGGCTCTGCAGGTTCGTCATCGGCGCGAGCCACACCCGGTTCGGCGCGACGCCACCGTTGCGAAAGCGAAGCGGCGTCGTGATCTTCATGGCGGGCGAGGATACGGCGTTTCGGGCCCTCGCGCCGCGCGCGATGCGGGCCCCCCGTGCTACCCTCCCCCCCCATGCCGAAGACCCTCCCCCTCGACGTCATCGAGAAGCTCCCGAAGACGGACCTCCACGTCCACCTCGACGGCTCGCTCCGGCTGTCGACCATCCTCGACCTCGCCGAGAAGCAGCGCGTCGAGCTCCCCTCGCGGGACCCCGATGGCCTCCGCAAGGCGATGAACCTCGGGCAGAACTGCGGATCACTCGTCGAGTACCTCAAGGCCTTCGACGTCACCCTCCGCGTCATGCAGACGGCCGACGCGCTCACCCGGTCCGCGTTCGAACTCGCCGAAGACGCCGCCCACGAGAACGTGCGCTACATGGAGGTCCGCTACTCGCCCATGCTGCACACGCGGCGTGGTCTGAAGCTCACCACCGTCGTCGAAGCCGTGCTCGAGGGGCTGCGCGCGGCGCGCACCAAGTTCGGCATCGAGTCCAACATCATCATCTGCGGCATCCGCAACGTGTCACCCGAGAGCTCGCTCGAGATGGCCGAGCTGGCCGTCGCGTACAAGAACCGCGGCGTCGTGGGCTTCGATCTCGCGGGCGCCGAGTACGATCACCCCGCCAAGCACCACCGCGCGGCGTTCCAGCTCGTGCGCGACAACAACATCAACGTCACCATCCATGCCGGCGAGGCGTATGGCCCCGAGTCGATCGCGCAGGCCATCCACGTGTGCGGCGCACACCGGATCGGGCACGGGTGCCGGCTGCGCGAGGACGGCGACCTGCTCCACTACGTCAACGATCACCGCATCGCGCTCGAGTGCTGCCCCTCCTCCAACGTGCAGACGGGCGCGATCCGCGACCTGTCCGCGCACCCGATCCGCCTCTACAAGAACCTGGGGCTTCGCGTGACGATCAACACGGACAACCGCCTGGTCACCGACACGTCGGTGTCGAAGGAGCTGTGGCTCTGTCACACCCAGCTCGGCTTCACGCTCTCGGATCTCAAGCAGACCGTCCTCTCGGGCTTCAAGAGCGCGTTCCTGCCGTTCCACGAGAAGCAGCAGCTCCTGCGCCGCGTCTCCGAGGAGCTCGCGGCGTTCAGCGACGGCACCATCCCGCCTCCGCACGACATGCCCGCCTCGTCCTCCGAGCTCCTGAGCACGGGCTGACGCCCCCGGATCACGGCGGGCGCGTGAAGAGCCGCGGGAACTCCCGGGGCGTCCGCTTCTTGCGCATGCACCGCGCGCGGCCGTCGAGGTAGCACGCGGTGAAGGCGCGGCGCGGGCGCCCGGTGAGGTTGCGCCCGGAGCGGTGCCACACGTGGTTGTGGATCAGGTACACGTCTCCGGCGTTCGCGGGCAGGAGCACCGAGTGCTGCTCGGGCCGCCTCGCCTCGAGCTGGGCCTTCGGCACGACGCCTCCGATCGGCGACGCGAGCCCGGCGAGGTGGCTCCCTGGGAACACCTCGACGCAGCCGGCGTCCTCGGGCGTGTCGTCGAGGGCCGTCCAGATCTGCAACCGAGGCGCGCGATCGACACCCCAGAACGCGCCGCCGTCCTGGTGCCAGGGCAGGTAGGTGCCGCCCGTCTCGGCGGCCTTGTTGAACACGAGCGCGCGATAGAGCGATACCTCGGAGCCGTACACCGCCCGGGCCACCCGCTCGAACAGGGGAAGCTCGATCCAGGAGCGGAACAGCGGGTCGAGCTCGAGCTTCTCCACCTTGCGGTAGTTCCTGGACGGACCCTGCCACCCCTTCCCGTACTCCACGTCCTCGTACAGCCCGCTCGTCGTGTCGAGCTGGAAGAACAGCCCCTCGTACGAGACCGCGCCCATCATGATGTCGTCGATCCTCGCTCCGAGCGCCGCCATCGTGGCCGGGTCGCCGATCCGCCCGAGGTATGCGTAGCCCTCCGCCTCGTAGGCTGCGAGGGCGGGCTCGATCGTCACTTCAGGCTGAACTTCTCGTTGCATCCGCCGCTCGTGATCTCCACGACGCCGCCCGTCTCGTTCACGATCGACGCGCGCTTCTTGCCTGCCTCGTCGGTGGAGCCGCCGTCGGACACCAACAGGACGCGCGCGAGCTTGGTGGCATCGAGGAACCAGTCCTCCTCCACCCAGGACGTCGCGACGCACGCGTTCACGCAGTCGTCGAAGGGCTCGCTGCCGTCGCAGGGCCTGTCGCCGTCCTTCTTCACCAGCGTTCGTGCGAGCTCCTCGCGTCGCACGTGCACGCGGAGGACGTGGCCTTTCGTCACCTCGCGTTCCTGCGTGACGCCGCAGATCCCGGGCGGCCCGGCCGCGTCGATCGCGAAGATCACCAGCCTGCGATCGGGCGTTCGGGAGACCACGAACGCGGCGTACGCGCCGCCCGGGCCGCCCTTCGCGTCGCCCATGACGGCGATGTGCGGGCCGTCGCCGGAGCAGCCGTCGCACAGCTCCTTGCGCACCGCGTCCTCGGTCGGGGGTCTCGCGGGAGGGGTGCCGCCGGTCGCGCGCGCGAAGCGCTTCGCCATGGCGTCCCACGAGAGGAACCAGTCGGCCACGACGTCGGCGCGGGCGGGCGCGCGATCGATGGTCGCGACGCACTGGGGCTTGCCCTCGAGCTTGTCCTTGGCCGCCTTGCTCGGGGAGAGCTGGTTCGCGCGAGCGAAGTACAGCTTGGCGGCAGGGCCCTCGCCGAGGCCCTCGGATACGAGGCCCTGGTTGAAGTAGACCGAGGCCAGCAGCTTCGCGTCGCTGGTGCCCCGCGCGGCGCGGTCGAGGTCCTCCCGCGCAAGCGCCCAGTCCTTCGCGAGGACCCTCGCGTAGCCGCGCTCGGAGATGGCGCGCGCGTCGGCCGGACGCGCGGCCAGCGCGGCGTCGAACGCCTCCACCGCGCCGCGGAAGTCCCGGCTCTGCGTGGCCTTGCGCCCGCGCTCCATCGCCTCACGGTAGCGAGAGAGATCGGCCTTCTCGGCGTCCGTGAGGGGTCGCTTGCCCGGGCGCTCGGGAGTCTTCTCGGCGTCCGGCGCGGCGCTGACGATCGGCGGCGAGCAGGACGGCGAGGTCTCGACGGTGGCCTTCTCGCGTCCCTTGCACGCGGGCAGCGCCGCGAGCGGGGCGAGGGCGAGGGCGAGGGCGTGGGCGTGGGCGTGACGCATGACGCCGGTATCCTATCAAATCCAGCTGGCGCGAATCTTCTCTGCGAGGGACAGGGCCTCGATCGGATCGTACACCGACACGCTGCGCGTCCAGGAGAAGACGTGCGACGCGCGAGAGCGCTCGTCGGTCTCGTAGATCGGCACCACGTTGACGCACACGTGCGAGAACGCCGTCGATCGCGGCCGCGGGGAGCCGAGCTGCGCCGTGTAGACGCGCTCGGGCGAGAAGAGCTTCTCGAGCGTGACGGCGGCCTCCCACACGAGGAACTGCATGTCGCGGTAAAGGGACCACGGCGAATCGCACATCTTCTCCACGTGCTGCTTCGGCACGACGACGAGGTGGCCCATCCGCGCGGCGTACTTCTCGAGCGTACAGATCGCGACGTCGTTCTCGCGCACGAGGAGCTCGGGCGCGACGACCTTCCTCGCGAGCGCGCAGGGGAGGCAGCCCTTCAGCTCGGCCGGGAGCCGCTTCACCTCGGCGCGGAGGAGCGCCTTGGCCTCGAGCTTGGGGAGGACGCGCATGCGGGCAATCGGTAGACTACAGGGGCATCGCCGGGAAGGGGAATTTTGGTCAGCGCGCGTACGTCGACTCCGTCCCGGACCATGCCACGTGGAGCGCGTCGAGGCGCGCCATCACGTCGGCGGCGAGCGGCGCGTCCGCGGCGCGCGCCGCGACCTCGAGGTGAAGGGCGGTGGCCGGCCCCGCGAGGACCGAGTCGACGCCGGGCCGCGCGAGCGCCCACGCGTAAGCGAGCTGGGCGATCGGGAGGCCGCACTCGGCCGCGACGTGCGCGACGTCGAGCGCGCGGCGCTTCATCGCGTCGTGCCAGTAGCGACCTCGGTAGAGCGAGTTCCTGTCGAAGCGGGTGCCGGCGACGTCCGCGCCCTCGTTCCACAGACCGCGATCGGTGAGCAGTCCGCCCGCGAGCGGGTTGTACACGGCCGTGTGGATCGGGTGCGCCTTCGCGAAGCGGAAGTACTCGACGTCTAGCTGCCGGATCAGCACGTTGTAGAGCTGCTGGCTCGCGACGGGCGGCGGCACGCCGAGCCTCGCCGCGATGTGCTCCATGTCGACGATCTGCCACGAGGCGTAGTTCGAGACGCCCCACGCGGCGATGCGGCCGGACGAGACGAGCTCGCCCATCGCGCCGACCGACTCCTCGAGCGGCGTCGAAGGATCGGGGACATGGAGGTAGTAGAGATCGATCCGGTCGATGCCGAGGCGCGCGCGGCTCTCGTCGCACGCCGCGACGATGCGCCCGCGGGAGAGCCCCTCGGGCTTCCCCGAGGCGCGGCCGAAGCCCACCTTCGTGGCGATCTGCGCGCGCTCGCGGGAGGTCCGCACCGCCTTTCCCACGATGCGCTCGGACGCGCCGTCGTTGTAGGCGTTCGCGGTGTCGACGTGACGTATGCCGAGGTCGATCGCGCGCCGCACGATGGCGATCGCCTCGTCCTCCGGCGTGCGCTTGCCGAAGTTCATGGTGCCGAGGAGGAGGCGCCTCTCGCCGGGATCGATCATGTCCGGCCGTGTATCAAAGGCCGGCCCGCTGTGCGAGAATCCGTGCATGGAGAACCACGGAAAGCTCGCGATCCTCGTCGGGGGTGGCCCCGCGCCGGGCATCAACAGCGTCATCGGTGCCGCGACCATCCGCGCGCGGCTCTCCGGGATCGAGGTCGTCGGCATCCAGGAGGGGTACAGCCACCTGATGACGGGGGACACGTCGCACGTCCTCCACCTCGACATCGCCGACACCAGCCGCATCCACTTCCGCGGCGGCTCCCACCTCGGCATCTCGCGGGCGAACCCCACGAAGACTCCCGAGGCGCTGGCCACCGCGCTCGCGGCGCTCGAGAAGCTCGGCGTCACCATGCTGATCAGCATCGGCGGCGACGACACGTGCTTCAGCGCCCACAAGCTCGCGGAGGCGTCGAAGGGCATGCTCCGCGTCACGCACGTCCCGAAGACGATCGACAACGATCTCGCCTTGCCGCAGGAGGCGTTCTCGTTCGGCTACCAGACGGCGCGCCACGTGGGGGTCGAGATCATCAAGAACCTCATGGTCGACGCGCGCACGACCTCTCGCTGGTACTTCGCGGTCGCGATGGGCCGGAAGGCGGGCCACCTCGCGCTCGGCATGGGCAAGGCCGCCGGCGCGACCATCAGCCTGATCCCGGAGGAGTTCCGCGGCAAGAGCGTGCGCCTGTCGCGCATCGTCGACATCCTCATCGGGTCCATCCTCAAGCGCCTCGCCGTCGGCCGGAAGGACGGCGTGTGCGTGATGGCCGAGGGCCTGGTCGAGATCCTGCCGGAGGAGGACATCGCCGGCCTCGACGGCGTCGAGCGCGACGCGCACGGCCACATCCGCATCGCAGAGGTGGACTTCGGCAACATCGTCAAGGCCGCGGTCACCCGCAAGCTCGCCGAGCTCGGCCTGAAGACCACGATCGTCGCCAAGAACATCGGGTACGAGGTGCGCTGCGCCGACCCCATCCCCTTCGACATGGAATACACGCGCGACCTCGGCTACTGCGCCGCCCGCTTCGTCATCGAGGGCGGCTCCGACGCGCTCATCAGCATCCAGCACGGCCGGTTCGTGCCGATCCCTTTCAGCGAGATCATGGACAAGGTGACGGGGCGCATGCGCATCCGCATGGTGGACGTCGAGAGCGATCGGTACAAGATCGCGCGGAGCTACATGCTGTGCCTGCGCCGCGAGGACTTCGAGAACAGGAAGGTGCTCGACCAGCTCGCCGCGGCCGCGAAGATGACGCCCGACGCGTTTCGCGCCCGCTTCCACTACCTCGTGGAGGACGAACACGAGCCGATGTTGATGCACAAGCTCGCCGCGGCGAGCCCCCCCGCACCTACTTCTTGAACAGCTTTCCGAAGAGGCCGCCGAGAGACTCCTCCTCTGCCTTCTTCTTCCCGCCGGGGCCGCTGGCGGCTGGCCCGTCCTTGCGGATGTTGATCAGGCGGAGTTCGCGCGCGGCGTCGAGCGACTTGGGGTTGATCTCGACGCACTGCCTGAGATCGCGGATGGCCTCGCGCGGCATGTTCGCGCGCTTGTAGAGCATCGCACGGTAGAAGTACGCGCGCTCGCAGTTGGCGTTGAGCTTGATGGCCTTGTCGAGGATCGCCACCTTCTCGAGCGTCTTCTCCTTGCCGAGGTACTGGCTCTTCTGCGCCTCGAGCCACGTGAGGAGCGCCAGGTAGTCGGCCTGCTCCGGGTCTGCCTGGTACGCTTTGCGCACGTACATCTCGGCCTGGAAGAGGTCGTTCTTCTTGAGGAAATAGTCGGCCTTCTGGAACTCCGCGGCCGCGGCGAGGAGGGTCTGGACGAGGTCCTGCTCGTCCTTCGTCCCACCGCCTTCCTTGATGAGGGCGACGTACTTCGCGCGCTTGTCGTCGTCGAGGAGCGCCGCCTGGGCCTCGCTCAGGTGGGCGAAGAGCTTGGCGCACACGTCCTTCACGTCCGCGAGGGGTGCGGGGAGCCGATCGGGGTGCCACGTCTTCGCGAGCTTGAGGTAGGCACGCTGGACGTCGTCCTTGCTCACGGTCTGGTCGATGCCGAGCATCTGGAAGTAGTCCTGCCCACCGAGAGCGTCCGCGCGCTCGAGCAGCTCCTGCTTCAACGCGGCGTGCTCCGGGCTCAGCTCCTGGGGTGCGGCCGGCGGGGGAACCGAGGGCGCGGGCGGCGGAGGGACGGAGCGCACGATGTTCGGAGGGAGGGCCGCGTCAATCGCGTGGGCGATGTCCATCTCGTCCGACACCTGGGGCGCGGGCGGAGACGGCGGAGGGCTCACCGACGTCGGGAAGGGAGGCGGCGCGGCCGGGGCGGCAGGCTTCGCGACGGGCGAGGTCACGAAGGGGGACGGCGGGTTGACCGCGGGCTTCGGGACGGGCGGTGGTCGCGCCGCGGGCTCGGGCGCGACCGCGACGGGAGGTGGCGGCGGGCCCGCGATGTGCGGGTGCGACACGCGATCGTCGCTCGAGCTGGGCGCGGCGTGCTCCTCGACGGCGAGCGGCTGCGGGCGAACCACGGGCCGCGTCTGGAGCTTCATCCGGCCCACGGCGGCGGGGCCCGTCGGCACCGGCGGCCGCGGCGGCGGCGGTGGCGGTGGGCTGCCGCTGGGGCCCCCT
>SXNL01000081.1 GCA_005777185.1 Myxococcales bacterium | reverse complement strand
CGAAGAGGTTCCGTGGAGGCGGTGGGGCGCCGGCGCAGACCTCACCCCCCGTCCCCCTCTCCCGGAAGGGAGAGGGGCATGTGAACGGGAGAATCGCCTCCTTGCGCTGGATCGCGCCTAACCGAACGGCATTGCATCCTCCAGCGTCGAGTCCACAAGCGCCGCGACTACCTGACGGCGGTCGGCTCGGCGACCGAGTCTGCCGCGATCCTCGACGTCTGCGCTCGCCTCGAGCTCATCACGTCTGAGCGACAGCAGGAGGGCGAGGCCGTGCTCGAGCGAGTGGTCTCGACGCTCCTCAAGCTCGCCCGAGTTCTCGAGGGACCCGCGTAGATCGGGGACGGGAACGGGAACGGGAACGGGCAGACGGAGAGCAGCCCACGGGCCAACCCGGGTCGAACCTCTGGCGGGCGGAACTAGGTGCGCTTGGCGCGCTTGGGAGGACGCGCCGGGACGCGCGGCTTCTCGCGGGCTGCGGGCGCCTTGCGCGGGGGAGGTGGCGAGGGGGGGGCGTTGCGCTTCGCGAGGTAGTCGATGAGATCGATCTTCGTGAGGATGCCGACGACCGCCTCCCCCTGCGTGACGATCGCCACCTTCGCGTCCGCGAGGACGCTCTGGAGGAGCTCGATCTTGGTGTTGGGCGTGACCGTGGCGTAGTCGCCCTCCACGAGCTCGCCGATGGAGCTGTCGAGCGTCTTCTTCCCCGAGACGAGGTACCGCAGGAGGTCGACCTCGCCCACGATGCCGACGAGCTTGCCTCGCTCGACGACCGGCAGCTGGCTGATGCCGAGCTCCTTCAGCTTGGCGATGACGTCTCGCACCCGCGACGACGGCTGCGCGGTGACGATCGCCTGCCGGCGCCGCGAGGCGAGGAGGTCCGCGACCGTGCCCGCGCCCGGGTCGTCGTCGAGGAACCCGTTCTCGCGCATCCAGTCGTCGTTGAAGATCTTGGACACGTACTTCGCGCCGCCGTCGGCGAGGAACACGAGGATCCGCCGCGGCCGATCCAGCTTGCGCGCGTACTTGATGGCGCCAGCCACCGCGGCGCCGCCCGAGCCGCCGACGAAGAGCCCCTCCTCGCGTGTGAGCGCCCGCGTCATCGTGAAGCACTCCTTGTCGTCGACCCGCACGATGTCGTCGAGGATGCCGAGGTTCATGGTCGTCGGGAAGAAGTCCTCGCCGATGCCCTCGACCTTGTAGGAGAACGGCTTCGTGATGCGCTTCGTCTTCACGAAGTCGTAGTAGAGCGATCCGACGGGGTCGACGCCGACGATCTGGATGTCGGGCTTCTTCTCCTTGAGGAACTTCCCGCAGCCGCTCAGGGTCCCGCCCGTCCCCATGCCCGCGACGAACACGTCGAGCTCACCCGCCGTCTGCTTCCAGATCTCAGGGCCGCTCCACAGGTAGTGCGCCTCGGGGTTGGCGGGGTTGTGGTACTGGTTCGCGTAGAACGAGTTCGGGGTCTCGTCCGCGATGCGGCGGGAGACGACGTAGTAGGAGCGCGGATCGTCGGCGTCGACCGCGGTCGGGCACACCACGACCTTCGCGCCGAACGCGCGGAGGCCGGCGATCTTCTCCTGGCTCATCTTGTCGGGCATGACGAACACGCACTTGTAGCCCCGGACCGCGGCGAGGAGCGCGAGGGAGGCGCCCGTGTTGCCGCTCGTCGCCTCGACGATGGTGCCGCCCGGCTCGAGCCCCGCCTCCTCGGCGCGCCGGAGCAGGTTCCACGCGAGCCTGTCCTTGTGGCTCCCGCCGGGGTTCAGGTACTCGCACTTCACGTAGATCTCGCTCTTGACCTCGCGGGCGACTTTGTTCAGCCGGACGATCGGCGTGTCGCCGACCGCCTTGGAGATGTCCTCGAGGGCGCCGTGCATCATGGGGCACCGCTTACTCCGGACACGCCCCCGGATCACGCAAGATCGCCCCCGTGAACCGCGCCCGCAAGTAGAGCCCCTTCGGCACCGTCGAGACGACCTCTCCGTCGGCGCCTCGGATCGTGGTGCGGACACCGCCGTGCGCCGCCTTGGGCCTGAGCTGCAGCCACCGCCCCGTGCGCGCCGTGAGCCCCTCGACGTGGCCGGCGCCGATGGCGCCGACGATCTCGTCGAAGTCGTGCGCGAGGACGGCGTCCTGCTCGGGCGTGGGGGCCCAGAGCAGCGGGCGTCCGATCTTGCGCCGCCGCCAGTCCGCGTCCTCCGCCCAGATCGGGATCCACAGCACGCAAGCGAGCTTCGCGCGCGCCCAGGACGTCGGCCAGGCCGCGCGATCGGCGTCGGCGAGGGGGAGGTGGCACACGTACGTGGACTCCAGTGGGCCGCGCGAGCCGATGGGCACCGTCTTCAGCTCGACCTCGATCTCCGGGAAGTCGCGCGCGGCGCCCGTCCCCGTCGCACCGAGGACCCGCTCGAGCAGGGCGCCGAACTTCCCCTTCGTGCGCACCGTGTCGGCCGCGAGGTCGATCGCGAGATCGTCCGCGACGGCTCCGAGCGTCCGCCCCGCGAGCCGGCGCGCGCGGAGGAGGAGGTCGTCGCGCGAGGCGGGCACCCCGGTCATCGCGCCACGATGACGCCCACCTGCCGCCCGCTCCGCTCGCCGTCGCGCCGCCACGAGTAGAACAGGTCGGCGTTGCACCGCGAGCACCCTGGGACGTCCTCGATGTCGGCGTCGGCGACGCCCATCTCGAGGAGCTGGCGCCGGGCGGCGCGCCTGAGATCGACGAACGTCTTCCCCGGCGCGTGCTCGGGGGTCCGCAGGCTCGCGCCGCGGCACGCTGCACCGATGCGATCGGCGACGCCCCCGTCGACCTCGAAGCAGCACGGCCCGATCGAGGGGCCGATCGCCGCGAGGAAGCTCCCCGCGCCCAGCGCCTCGAGCGCGCTCGGGATCACCCGGCACACGATCCCCGGCCACCCCGCGTGGATCGCCGCGACACGCCCGCTCGCGCGATCCGCGACGAGCACGGGGACACAGTCGGCCACGCGAACCAGCGCGGCATCACCGGCGATCGTCGCGAGGATCGCGTCCCCCTCCGCGCCCTCGCGCATCGCGCGTGGGTCGCCGTCGGCGGCGAGCACACGCGCGCCGTGCACCTGCTTCGCCTGGTACAGACGCGCACGATCGAAGCCCACCGCCTCACCGAGGCGATCGAGGTTCGCGTCGAGGTGGACCGCGTCGTGGTCGAGCGCGAAGTCCCACGTGTCGTACGGAGGGGGGCTCACCCCTCCTTTGCGCGTCGAAAACCCGTGTAAAAACCCGGCCTTCGACAGGGCGTGCCCGGCGAGGATCATGGATGCGGATTCATGGTATCACGGGGTGGACGCCGCGAGCCTCGCCCGTCACCTCCATGGCAGCCCCCGACCCCTTCATCGGCCGCGACATCCTGAACGGGCAGTTCCAGGTCTTGCAGAAGATCGGGTCAGGCGGCATGGGCGCAGTCTACAAGGCGCTGCAGCCACAGATGAACCGCATGGTGGCGGTGAAGATCCTCCACCCGAAGCTGACGAACCGGCCCGACCTCGCGTCGCGCTTCCGCCGCGAGGCGCGCGCGATGAGCCACCTCACGCACCCGAACACGGTGAAGGTGTTCGTGTACGGCGAGCTCGAGGATGGCTCGCTCTACATCGTCATGGAGTTCCTCGAGGGAAAGAACCTCAACCAGACCGTCCGCGCCGAGGGTCCGATGGCGCCAGACCGCGCGGTCCGGATCCTCTCGCAGGTCTGCAATGCGCTCGAGGAGGCGCACCGCGCCGGGATCATCCACCGCGATCTCAAGCCCGAGAACATCTTCCTGTGCCAGCAGGGCGGGATGAAGGACTTCGCGAAGGTGCTCGACTTCGGGCTCGCGAAGGTCACCGAGCGCGAGATGCGGCCGGGCTCGCTCATCCTGACGCAGGAGGGGATGGTCTTCGGCACGCCCGAGTTCATGAGTCCCGAGCAGGCGCAGGGCAAGACGCTCGGGCCGGCGAGCGACATCTACTCGCTCGCCGTGATCCTGTACGAGTGCCTCACCGGGAAGCTGCCGTTCGAGTCCAAGAACGCGCTCGACTACATCATGCTGCACGTGTCGGCGGTGCCGACGCCGATCTCCGAGAAGGCGAACAAGGAGTTCTCTCCGCTCCTGTGGCCGGTCATAAAGAAGGCGCTCTCGAAGAAGCCCGAGGACCGCTTCGCCAGCGCGCTCGACTTCGGCGAGGCCCTCAAGGCCGCCATTGCGGGCGCGACCGAGATGCCGGCGCCCGCGGGATCCGACGCGCCCATGCCGAGCCTCCACCAGCCGTCGGTCCCGGCCGAGAACGAGCGCGCGAGCTCGAAGAAGCCGACGATGCCGCTGTCGACGCCGATGCCGCAGCTCGTCCAGCAGCCCGAGGCGCAGCCCCCACGGAAGAGCCCCACCGGCCTCATCATCGGCATCGCCGTGGGCTTCATGATCCTCGGCATGGCGATCACCGCGGTCGCGATGACGATGCTCGGGCGCTAGGGACAATGCCGATCGGTTAGGCGCGATCCACATCGCGCGCGTACCGCGCGATCGGGGGGAGGCCGGCGCGCGAAGCGGGACGGGTGGGGGCACCCTCGCTCGAACGAATGCCTTATCCGAACGGCATTGGCGCTAGGGAGCGCTAGGAACCCCCCTCGTTCCCCGCAGTGCCGCCCTCTGGAGCGACGTCGTCGCGGGCGTCGCACGTCGGGGCCGCTCTCGAACGCCTCGAACGCCTCGAACCTCGCGCCGAACGCACAAAAGCAGCGTGGCGCGCCGAACCCCCACCCTCCGGTGAGGCGACGCGCCACGAATGAAAGCCACCCTGATTTGCGGCGCTTGCCGCAGAGTACAAGAAAGTCGAAGTGTGGTCGTGGACCTAGCCCAAGCCCACGCAGGCGAAGCAAGTGCACGACCCTGAGCACTTCCCGTGCCATGTGTAAAATGCTCCTCCTATCGAAGAGGTACGGGCGCGGACCGCAGGTGTATCACCCCCTGTATCACTCGGCGTCTCCGTCATGCTGGGCGGGCGACCAGCAAAAGTTTGCGGGGTCCCGCCAGCCTCCGAAGGGGACCACGGCCGGAAATCCGTTGACCACCGCGGCGCGGGTGGATAACCCTTCGCTGGCATCCGCGCCTATAGCTCAGCTGGATAGAGCACTGGTCTACGAAGCCAGTGGTCGGAAGTTCGAATCTTCCTGGGCGCGCTTTTCCGGGGGGGCCGAGAGGCCCCCTCGAGCTCACCTCGGTCGGCGGTTCGACGCGCGGAGGCGCGTGAAGAAGCGCGAGAGCCTCTCCGCGCACGCGTCGCCGAGGACGCCTCCCTCGAGGGCGAAGCGGTGGTTCAGGCGCGGGTCCTGCCCGATCGCGAAGAGCGTCGCGCATGCGCCCGCCTTCGGATCTGCGCAGCCGTACACGACCCGCGCGACCCGCGCCAGGACCAGCGCGCCGGCGCACATCGGGCAGGGCTCCAGGGTCACGTAGACGGTCGCGCCGTCGAGCCGCCAGCTCCCCGCCGCGCGGGCGGCCTCGCGGATCGCGATCATCTCGGCGTGAGCGGTGGGATCGCGATCGGCCTCGCGCAGGTTGTGGCCCCGGCCGAGCACCGCGCCGTCCGCGCCGACGACGATGGCACCCACCGGGATCTCGCCCATCTCCGCGGCGCGATCCGCGAGCGCGAGGGCCTCCATCATGTGCGAGACGTCGTCCACGTCACTCCACCGGCTGCCAGTCGGGCTCGTCCCCGTTCGTCCGGTTCCCCGAGATCGGCGCGCGGGGCGGCGGTCGCGCCGACCCCGGCTTGTGGAAGACGATCTCCTCCTGCAGCCCCTCTGCGAGCTCGTGTGGCGTGATGCGCGACATCTTCTCGGCGATGCCCATCAGCGTGCGGACGTGCTTCAGCCAGCCGTCGGGCACGGCGCCGCGATCGTAGATCCCGTGGTACTTCACGGGCGACGGGAGCAAGGTCGCGAGGTACATCGCCTCGGCGAGGTTCAGCTCCTCGGGCTTGCGCCCGTAGAAGTGGTCGGCGGCCTTCGTGATGCCGTAGATGTTCGGGCCGAACTCGATCACGTTCAGGTAGAGTTCCATCATCTCGTCCTTGCGGAAGACCTGCTCGAGGTAGTCCGTCAGCACGAGCTCCTCGAGCTTGCGCCCGAGCGTCTTGTCGCGCGAGAGGAAGATGTTCTTCGCGAGCTGCATCGTGATGGTGCTCGCGCCGCGCACGAAGCGGCGCGCCTTCAGGTTCGCGACGAGCGCGTTGCGGAACGCGGGGTGGTTGAAGCCGTGGTGCTTGAAGAAGGCGCCGTCCTCGGTCGTCATCACGGCGACCTGCATGAAGGGGCTCACGTGCTCGAGGTCGGTCCAGTTCGCGGTGCCCGGCCCCGTCGTCTCCTCCTTCAACTTGCCGTCCGGGCCGTGGATCTTGTGCGTGAAGGCGTGCGAGAAGCGGTCGCGTGAGAGCTCGAGCGGCACGTCCGTGATGCGGCACGAGCTCGTGAACTTGTAGTCGAGGACCAGCTCGTCGAGCCTGCGCGTGTCGAAGGCGAGGCGCCCCGTGGCGCCGAACCGCCCGGCGATTCGCGCGCTCCGCAGCGTGGGGAGGACCGCCCCGGGGATGCTCGCGACGATGCCCTGGCAGGCGGCCGGGGCGACGTCGGCCATGATGTTCACCGCGGCAAAGTCGGGCGTCTGCTGCACGGTGCCGTGGGCGCTCGCGTGCAGCTGGCCCATCTCGAGATCCGCCCCGTCGACGCGGAGCGAGCCGTCGCTCCCCAGCAGCCCGTGGGCCGCGATCACCAGGTCGACGTTCCGCATCGTGTCGAGCGCGATCCGGGGCTGCCTCAGGCTCACGTTCCGCGCGTGGACGCGCCCGTCGAAGGTGAGCGACTCGCCGGCCTTCGCGAGGACGAGGCGCACGTTCGCTGCCACCTGAGCGTGCTCGACGTTCTCCAGCCCGAAGCTCCCGGCCTGGACACCGAGCACGGAGAGCGACACGGGGCCCCCGGCGAGCTCGAGCGTGAGGTCGCCGTCGGTGGCGGGCACGAGGAGCGTGGTGGAGAGCGGAGTCCCCTCGACCGGTTGCGCTCCCGGGGCGCGGGCCGTGGGTGCAGTCGGCTCCGTGGAGAAGGAGACGCGCACCGCGTCGGCGCTCCGCGCGATCGAGAGCGGCCCTGGACCGAGCGTGACGAGCTCGTTCTTCACGTGCACCTCGAGGCGCATCGCGCGGATGTCCACCCTGGCGCCAACCGGCAGGCGCTTCACCAGCGCCGTCTCGAACGGGGCCGCGCGTGCGCGCATCCGGCGCGGATCGGGGAGGTGGAAGAGGGGTCGCTTCGCGTCGGTCTCCTGCGGGGGCGCGACGATCGGCGGGGCGGTCCTCTTGCCCTTGGCCTTCTTCGGCGCGACGGCCATGGGGAGCGGGGGCGGCAGCACCTCGTCCTTCTTCGCGTCGGGCGCCAGGGTCGCTCCCTTCACCAGGGGGAGCTCGCCCAGCGCCCCCTTCACGACGATCACCGCGCTCTCACCGCGCAGGCTCGAGGGCGCGAGCTTCCGGTCCGTCTCCACCCGAACCCCTCTCAGATCCGCCGATCCGTCCGCGCCCCGGACGTGGCCCTCCTCGAACGTGAAGCGGTAGCCGCCGTCGTCCCGTGTGACCCCGACGCCCGTCGCGCCGATGCCCAGACCCGTCGCCGCCGTCCACGCGACCGTCGTGTTCGTCAGGCGGATCACCGGTCCGCCGCCCTTCGAGGCCGTCTCGGCGCCGCCCGGGTCCGTCCTCGCGCGCCAGGCCTTGAGGTCCTCCAGGATCTGCTCGGGCTCGCCGCGCACCGCCAGCGTCCCCGCGTCCGCCAGGATCTCGTGCGGCCTCAGGCCCGCCGTGAGCTCGACGCGGATCTCCGGCACCGACAGCTCGACGCCGGCCACGCCCTCGGGTCGTACCCGCACCGCCTGCAGGCGCACGGCGAAGAAGCCCGGACGCACCCCGCCGACGTCGACGGCGAGCCTGCGCCGCGCCGCCTCCCGCGCCACCTGCGCCCGCACGACCGGCGTGAGCCCGATCGCGCAGCCGACCCCCGACAGGACGAGGAGCCCGAGGAAGACGAGGAGCGCGCGCTTGCCCATCCGGAACGGCAATTGTAACGCTCGAGCCGGCCCCGGCCTTCTTTCCGGCGGAAGATGCGCCTCAGAAGCGCCCGGCGACGCCCACCGTCCCGAGGCCGAGCACGGGGACGACGCGCGGCCGGGTCCTCGCATGTTCCTCGCGGTCCCACAGCGGGATCTCCTCCCGGGCGATCAGGAGGACGTCGATCGCGGCGCCGACCGTGGCGCCAATGAGCGCGCCGACCGTCAGGTAGGTCTCCCGCGAGTGCCCGTCGTTGGGGGCGACCGCGTGCCCGATGCCGGCGCCGATGGTGGGGATGATGATGCGGGCCCCGGCGCTCCAGCCCACGCTCGCGATCTGGTTGTGCAGGAAGTGCACGACCATCGGGCACGCGAAGTACGTCGATCCGCCCGACACGTAGAGGACGCCCGAGGTGTCGACCGCGGCCGCGACGGCGAGCTGCGCCGCGGTCGCGGCGTCGCACAGGAGGACCTGCCAGCCGTACCAGCGCGTGGCCGGCCGCGTGCCCTCGTCGGAGGCCGGCGGCGTGCTCGCGGCGGGGCTCGCCACGGTGGCCCCGGGCGTCGTCGCCTTCGGGGGCGATTCGGCGCGCGATCCGGTCGCGCACGCGAGGAGCGCGCAACCTACACCCATCGCCACGCCCGTCGCCTTCATCGCCGGCTCGCCCTTAGCACACGGGTGGCCGGACGGGGGCCGCCGCTTCCCCGAGCGGCATCGGCCGGGCTACGCTCCCGGTCGTGAGCTACCGACGTCGGGGCCTCCGTTTGCGCGCGGCGTCGGCGACCCTCGCGGTCTCCACGCTGGTCGCGGGGTGCGGCTCGCCGTCGCGCGGGCCCGCAGGTCCCCGCGGTGGGGGCGGCGTCACTCCGGAGGCCCTCCGCGCGCGGACCGTGGTCGTCCACGTCCACGCCCCCGAGAAGATCGCGCAGCTGTTCGAGGGCCTCGCGCGAGGGTCGGCGAAGCGGAACGACATGCAGGCGGCCCAGTTCTACGCGACGCACGCGGTCGACTCCTTCGGCAGTGGCTTTCTGGTGCAGCGAGGCGCGGACACGTTCATCGTGACCAACCGGCACGTCGTGGACCTCTCGGAAGATCCCGAGATCCAGTTCGACGGCATCGACACCCGCATCCCGGCGGAGGTCGTGTTCGCAGACCCGCTCTACGATCTCGCGATCCTCGCCTTCGAGGCGCCGCCCCTGCGGAGCCAGACCCTCGACCTCGCGCCCTCACCGCCCAAGGATCTCGACGGCGTCGTCGCGACGGGCTTCCCCGCGCTCGGAGGCAACCCCTCTTACCAGACGACCCGCGGACAGGTGTCGAACAGCCGCCTGACCTTCGCGGATCGCGGCGCGACACTCTCGTTCATCCAGCACACGGCGCCGATCGATCCGGGATCGAGCGGCGGACCGCTCACCAACGAGGCGGGCCAGGTCGTGGGCGTCAACGTGATGAAGTTCACGGGTCGCGACAACGTCTACCTCGCCGTGCCCGCGGCCGCGATCCGCGACGCGCTCTCGGCCGCCGCGGCGGTGAAGAAGGGCCGCGAGTCGAAGGACTGGATCCTCACCGCGCTCGCGAAGTCCTGCACGTCCTTCGTGGGGATCCTGAACGCCGAGGAGCTGACGCCGGACGTACCGTTCGTGCTCGCCAACGACCTCGTCGCGGAGAAGGGCTTCGAGAGCATCCAGCTCCTCGAGCGCGATCGCAGCGCCACGAAGGGCGACCATGAGGCCCTCCGAACGGCGTTCCTCGAGAGCCCGCTCGAGGTCCTGCGGGCTGCCGTCGCGGTGCGCTTGTGGAAGGAGGCGCACGGCTCCGAGGGACCGCCGGTCTCCTGCGCCGTGCCCGAGCAGAAGCCCGAGGACGGCGACGTACGCCTCACCATCCAGTTCGCGAGGGGCAAGCGCGACACGTTCTGGAGGTTCGAGCAGGGCCACTGGAAGGTGTCGAACTTCAGCGGCATGAAGCGGACGCCGCCCGTCAAGCCGCCCGCGGCGCGTGGCCCACGCCGGTAGATCGCGGACCGCGCGTGGGCTCGCGGTCACGTGCGAGATTACGATGGATACGTCACTCGCTTTCGGGTTATCCTGGCGGGATGCTCACCTTTCGCAAGACCACAGTCCTCATTGGCACGGGCGCCCTGTTGACGGGCGCGCTCCTGATCGCGTGCGGCGACGACGACAACGCGCCGAGCGCCCAACCCGACGGCGGCGAGGAGATCGACAGCTCGGTCACGCCCACGCCCGACACCGACACCGGCGTCCCCAGCGGTGACGACGGCGGGACCGGCACCGACGGCGGGACCGGCACCGACGGCGGGACCGGCACCGACGGCAGCGTCGCCGTCGACAGCGGAGCGGACAGCGGCTGCGTGTACGCCCCCTACACGGATGGCGGGCAGCAGTGCGGTGCCCTCGACTTCGGCAAGGCGGCCGTCACGTTCACCACTGGCGGTGGCAACGCATTCGATGGCGGCGTGGGCCTGCCGCCGCCGGGGATCTACGACGCGGTCTTCGCCGAGGAGCGGAACGCCGGCGGTGGTACGTGGCGCGAGACGATCGCCTTCGACGCGGCGGGCAACTTCGTCCGCACGCGCCAGAGCTCGATCGGCTCCAACACGATCCAGTATCGCGCCGGCAAGGCCGCGGTCGTGGGGAACGTCCTGCGCCTCACCTCCGTGTGCGCGTACCGGGACGGCGTCGGCGGCGAGGACGCGGGCGGCACGCCCGAGAACTTCGTCTACGATCTCCCGAAGGCGGGGTGCACGAACCAGTACCGCTACCTCAGCACCTCCGGGGGCGCGGGGGTGCGGATCACGCTCCAGCGGAGGTAGCCGCGCGGGAGCGCGAGGGGGCCTCGGAGCCCCCTCGCAACCCGCTACAGCAGCGACTTCGTGACCAGGTTCAGGCGGAAGCGCCCGTTGTTGGCCGCGGCGGAGTTGTAGTAGTTCGCGGTGTAGACGACGAGGCTGCCGCCGGGCGGAATCTGCTGGGCCTGCGCACCCACGAGCCCGGCCCACTGGACGGTGCACGGCGCCCCGCAAGAGTCGTTGACGGACGCGCCCGCCTTGCAGGCCTGACGCTCGGCGGCCGACACGGGCGGCGGCACCTTGTAGACCGTCAGGACGGTGTCGATGTCACTGTCGCCCGGCAGCTGGCGGCCGCCGTAGATGTCGACCGTGGCGGTCATGGCGGTGGGGTTCTTCACGACGAGGTACTTGTACTGCGTGGCGGTCGCCGAGAGCGCCACGGGGCAGACCCCGTTGTTGAGCCTCGGGATCATGTCCGCCGTCGAGGACAGCGTCGAGTCGAAGAACACCGCACCGCCCACCGTCGCGGAGATGTTGACGTCCGCAGGGAAGCCCGTGCACGGCAGCGCCGACGGCGGCCCGTAGTTGCACGTCAAATCGCAGACCTGCTCGCGGAACGTGTCGATGTCCACGCAGCCGGCGGTGATGTACTTCTTCTCGCCCGCGGTGCACGGACCCTCGCCGGTACACGCGCCGCCGACCCAGATGCACGTGCTCGTGCACACCTCGCTGCGCGTGCCGCACTTGCCGCAAGCGGAGGTGCGGGTCGAGCCCGCGACGCAGCCGCCGGGGACCTGGCCGGTGCACGGGCCGTATGCGGACCACGTCTTCGTCCCCTCGCAAACGGCGTCCTGCTTGCCGCACGCTCCGCAGTCCTTGGTGTAGATGGCGCCGGGCGTCGGGCACGGCGAACCCGGCGCGGGAGCCGGCGGGCCGGTGTCGATGCCTGTGTCGAGGAGGGTGCCGGTGTCGACGCCGGAGTCCTTGCCCGAGTCCTTGCCCGAGTCCTTCCCCGTATCGACGCCTGTGTCGGCGATCGGCGTCCCCGTGTCCTCCTCGGTGGACGCCTCGACGCCGCTGTCCTCCACGATGGGCGTCTCGTCGAGCGGCGCTTCGGCCGAGCACGCCACCCAGAGCAAGGGGCTGACGCCCACGACCAGCAAGCCAAGAGCAAACTTGATTGTACGCATGGATGAGCCTCTCCCTGACCGGCGAGCCGAAGCCTCGGTCTAGCGCGAAGGGCGGCGCCACGCAACCAGCGTGATGCTACGTTTGCCTACATGTAGACTGAACGGCAGAGCAGCTACGAAGCCGAAAATTTCGCGCATGCGCGGGTTGCACGTGCCCTCCCCACGCGCTAGCAAGACGCGCCGTGGGGTAGGTGACTGACCTACACTCGCCAGCCGGAGAGAGGTCGTCATGCTGCGAATGCTCAAGCTTGGTTTCGGTGTTCTCGTCGCGTCCGCGCTGCCGCTCGCCTACGCGG
>SXNL01000080.1 GCA_005777185.1 Myxococcales bacterium | reverse complement strand
GGCTGCTACGGGCTGACGAAGGGCCAGTTCTCGGCGTCGAGCGACGTCGGCTCGAAGTCGAAGCGCGGCGACGCGAACACGCAGCCGCCGATCGACCCGGCCATCCTGGCGCTCAGTCTGGGGTGTTCCTTCGTCGCGCGGAGCTTCTCGGGCGACAAGGCCCAGCTCGTGCCGATCCTGAAGGCGGGGATCCGCCACAAGGGCTTCGCGATGGTCGACGTGATCTCGCCGTGCGTGACGTTCAACGACCACGACGGGTCCACCAAGAGCTACCTCCACACGCGGAAGCACTCGCTCCCGGTGGTCGCGGCGGACTTCGTCCCCGTCAAGAGCGAGATCACCGCCACGCTGCCGGAGGGCGAGGTCACGCGGGTCACGCTGCACGACGGGAGCGTGGTCGCGCTGCGCAAGGTCGCGAAGGACTACGACTTCGGCGACCGCGCCAAGGCGTGGTCGTTCCTGCACGAGGCCCAGCGGAACGGGGAGATCCCGGTGGGGCTCCTCTACCTGGACGAGCGTGGGGTGGAGATGCACGAGAGCAACAGGACGGTGAAGCGTCCGCTGGCCGAGGTGCCGTTCGAGGACCTGTGCCCAGGGAAGGCGACGCTGGAGAAGCTACAGGAAGGATACCGGTAGCCCCGCCGGGAGGTTGGTCGCCCCGTGTCCGCGCGCGGCGTCACGCCCCCGCGCGCCCCTGCATCCTGCTCGTCACCGCGCCGAGGTCCCCTACCTCGACGGGGATCCCCGCGACGTACGCGATCACCTGGTTCGAGGCCGCCGGCACGCGCGGTCCCGGCGTCACGACGCCCGTGAGGTTCAAGGGATCCGCCGCCGCGATCACGACCGCCGCCGCCGCGTCCTTGGTGCGCCGCACCGCACGCAGCGCGTCGACCGCCGTCGGCAGGGCGTACTGCTCGCCGACGAACCCCGTGACGAAGCGCCCTCCGCGCACCTCGCCCCGGGCCTCGAGCCTGCGCAGCACCGCGAGGAGCTGCCGCCACCTTGGCGCGTGCCGCTCGCGATCGAGCAGCTCGCGGAAGATCACCCCCCACCGCCGGAGGAGACGGAACGCCGCGCGCTCGATCCGCTTGTCCTCGGGCGCCTCCACGTCGGCCTCACTCCGAAGGAGCGACCACCGGCCGAGCGGCATCAGGCGACCCCGGCCTGCGCTCGGCAACATGCGGAGGTGTCTGGGCCGCTCCCTGCGTTTGTCCTCCGGCAGGAGCAGCGTCCGGAGACCCGCGATGCCGTCTCCCGTGACGAGCCCGCAGGCGACCAGCTCCCAGAGCGCGTCCTCGATCTCGGTCGGCAGGCGCCGCTCTCGCCGCGCGATGTCCGCCAGGAACGACGCGCCATGCCGCTCCAGGTGATCGTACACGAGCGCCGCCGCGGGAGACACACGCGCGAGCCACTCGCGTCCCTCCGGCCGTGGGCCGACGAGCTCCGGGAGATCCTCGCGGAGCGCGAACGCGAGGGGCGCGGCGCGCGTCGGTGCGGCCCGGCGCGTCCGCGGCTCGGGGACGCCGTCCTCCGCGTCCGCGTCCACGCTGACCGCGAGGCGTCCCCACCCCACCTCCCCCGCGAGGCAGAGCGCCTCCAGATCGGACGGCGAGTAGGCCGCGATCCGCGCGGGGAGGACGCTCCGTTCCCAGGCGGGCCCCGGGATCTCGCGTCCCTCGAGCTGCGCGATCACCTGGCGCACGCCGTCCTTGCCGTGGAGCTGCGTCCCGGGCGCGACCCTCTGCCACCGGAACAGGAACCGCATGAAGTCCGCCGCGCTGACCGCCTCGATCTCCTTGCGAAGCCGCCCGATCGTGAGCCTGTGGATGCGCGCGAGGAGCCCGCGCTCGCACCACTCGACCTCGCCGCCGTCCTTGCTCGTGAAGCGCCCGCGGAGCACCGTCCCCTGCGACTCGAGGCGCGCCAGCACCGCCTCCACGCGATCCACGGCGACGCCGAGACGCGCGCCGAGGGCACCGGCGGTCGTGGGCCCGATCGCGTCCATCCAGCCGTGCACGATCTCCGCGAGGGCGCCGTCATCCGCAGCCGCCGCCCGCACGAGCTCCGTCCGCTCGGCGGCGACCCACCCGAGGCCGCACGGCCCCGCTCGGCCTGCCCCCTCGAGCGCGGCGAGCCAGTCGCGCCAGGGCTCCACCTCCGCGTGTGGAACGACGCACAGCGACAGGAGCGCGTCGTGGACCTCCTCCGCGTCGCGCGGCGCGGGCCACGCCTGCTGGCGGACCTCGGCGATCGCCTCCGCGTCGAGCGCGCCGATCCCGGCGGCGAGCTCCGGATCGACCCTTCGCAGCGACACGGCGCGCGCCCGGCGCTCCTCGAGCGGAGCGTCGTCCAGGAACGCGTACGGGTTGGCGTTCAGGATCTCGTGCGACATCGGCGAGGGTGCGCGCGTCTCCACCGCGCTCGTGGTCACGGCACCGTCGGCGATCCTGGCGAGGAGCTGCTTCAGCCCCTCCGCGTCCATCGCCTCGTGGAGGCAGTTGTCGAGCGTCTCGTTCACGAGCGGGTGATCGACCGGCTCGATCGGTCCCGCGTGGTTGTCCCCGCACGCGAGCTGCGCCGGAAAGACGGCGGCGAGGAGATCCTCCGCGCGCATGCGCTGGATCGGCATCGGGACGCGCCTCCCGCCCGTGTGGCGCAGGAGCGCCAGCGCGCGCGTCGCGTTCCAGCGCCAGCGGTTGGTGAACATCGGTGACACGAGCGCGGCCTGCGTGAGGTCGTCGTCCACGCGGCGCGCCGACAGCATCGAGAACACGCCGTCGAGGGGGAAGCTGTGCTGCTCGCCGAGCGACAGGACGACGCCGTCGTCGGTGGCCGCCGCTTGGAGCTCGAAATCGAAGGTGAGGCAGAACCGCTTTCGGAGCGCGAGTCCGAGCGCGCGGTTCACCCGGCCCCCGAGCGGCGCGTGGAGGACGAGCTGCATCCCGCCCGCCTCGTCGAAGAAGCGCTCGGCGATCAGGTGCTCGGGCGTGGGAACCGAGCCGAGCGCAGCCACCGTGTCGTGGACGTACTGCACGATCTGCTCCGCGCCACCCGGGTCGACGCGCGCCTCCCGGACCAGCCAGGCGGCGGCCTCGACGGGCGCGGCGAGGCGGCGCGCGACCTCCGTACGCACGTCGGCCACCGCCCTCGACAGCTCCTCCGTCCGCGCGGGCGCCTCCCCGAGCCAGAACGGGATGGTCGGGGATTGGCCAGCCGCGTCCACGACGCGGAGCCGCCCGGACTCCACGCGGGCGATCCTCCACGAGCGGTTCCCGAGGAGGAAGACGTCGCCCGCCATCGATTCGATCGCGAAGTCCTCGTTCACCTTCCCGACGACGGTGTTCGCCGGATCCTCGACGACCTCGTAGTCCGCCATGTCGGGGATCGCGCCGCCGCTCGTGATCGCGGCGAGCCTCGCGCCGCGTCGCGGGCGGACGCGACCGTTCACGCGATCGAGGTGGAGGTGCGCCGACCGCCGGCCGCGACGCGTGGACACGCCGTCCGCCAGCATCTCGAGCACGGCGTCGAAGCTCGCGCGTGGCAGCGCCCGGAAAGGGTGGGCGCGCCGCAGCATCGCGAACAGGTCGTCCACGCCCACGTCCCCCTCGCCCGCGACGGCGGCGACCATCTGCTGCGCAGCGATGTCGAGCGGGCTCGACGGCGTCGTGAGCCGGTCGAGCTCCCCGCGCCCCACGGCCCGGACGGCCGCGGCGCACTGCACGAGGTCGTCCTTCGTCAGGGGTAGGAGGATTCCCTTCGGCACCGCGCCGAGAAAGTGACCGGATCGCCCCGTGCGCTGGAGGAGCGCGGCGATCGACCTCGGCGCGCCGAGGTGGCACACGAGATCCACGTGCCCGACGTCGATCCCCAGCTCGAGCGACGCCGTGGCCACGATGACCCGGATCTTGCCGGCCTTCAGATCCTGCTCGGCGCGCAGGCGCGTCTCCTTCGCGAGGCTGCCGTGGTGGGCGGCGACCCGCTCCTCCCCGAGGCGCTCGCCGAGCGCGCGCGCGACCCGTTCGACGAGCCGCCGCGTGTGGACGAACACGATCGTCGTCCTGTGTGCGAGGACGTGTCGCGCGAGGCTGTCGTGGATCGCGGCCCGGAGCTCGTGTGTCGCGATGGGACCGAGCTCGAGGTCCGTCGTCTCGACGGAGAGATCCATCTCCCGGCGGTGCCCGAGGTCCACGACGGCGCAGCGCGGGACGTCCGCTTCGGTCCGCCCGGCGCCGACGAGGAGACGCGCGATCTCCTCGATGGGCTTCTGCGTGGCGGAGAGGCCGATCCGCTGGAGGGGACGCCCACGCAGGCGGTCGAGCCGCTCGAGCGAGAGCGCGAGGTGGGCGCCGCGCTTGTCGGCGGCGACGGCGTGGATCTCGTCCACGATCACCGTCTCTGCGCCTGCCAGCATCCTGCGCGTGCCCTCCGCGGTGAGGAGGATGACGAGCGACTCGGGCGTCGTGATGAGGATGTGCGGCGGTCGCCGCAGGTGGAGCTGTCGCTCCTTCTGCGGAGTATCGCCGGTGCGGACGGCGACGCGGACCCTGGGCGCGGCGCCGCCCTCGGCCTCCGCGAGCGTGGCGATGGCGGCCAGCGGGCCGGAGAGGTTCTTCTCGATGTCGTTCGAGAGCGCCTTGAGTGGCGACACGTACACGACGTAGGTGCGGTCCTCCAGCGTTCCCTCGGCGCTCGCAGCGACGAGCCGGTTCACGGCCCAGAGGAAGGCTGCGAGCGTCTTGCCCGTGCCGGTCGGCGCGGCGATGAGCGTGTCCTCGCCTCCCGCGATGCGCCGCCACCCCTCCACCTGGATGGGCGTCGGCCCGGCGAAGGTCGACGAGAACCAGCGCGCGACGACCGGGTGAAAGGGGACCGTGGCCATGGTGCACTGTTCTAGGACGCCCGCCCTCCGGCCGCAACGAGCGCAAGGTCCGCGCTAGCGCCAACGCCGATCGGTTAGGCGCGATCCAGCGCAAGAGAAGGGGTGCCCCCACTCGCCGCGCTGCGCGCGTCGGTCTCCCCCAAATCGCGCGCTACGCGCGCTCAGGGGGAGACGAAGAGGTTCCGCGAGCACCGCGCAGACCTCCTCCGGCCTGCACGCATCCTCGTCACCGTTGGATGCCGGAGACGGAGAGGTTCCGCGAGCACCGCGCAGACCTCACCCTCCCGGCCTCCCTCTCCCTGAAGGGAGAGGGAGGAGCGCGCGAGCACCGCGCAGACCTCACCCTCCCGGCCTCCCTCTCCCTGAAGGGAGAGGGAGGAGCGCGCGAGCACCGCGCAGACCTCACCCTCCCGGCCTCCCTCTCC
>SXNL01000079.1 GCA_005777185.1 Myxococcales bacterium | reverse complement strand
GCCGGCCGCGGTGGTCGGCGTCCGCCTCGTGGTGATCGCCATCGGTCAACCACCGGCCGCGCGACGGCGAGCGGGCGCGCGACGGGGCCGGTGACGGGTCGCGCGACCGGCCCGGTCTGGGGGCGGACGACGAAGCCGACGGGCGCCGCCGGCCGCGGCGGGACGCTCGACGGCCGGACGATCGTCGCGTCGTCCGCCCTGCCGCCACGCGGGTGCACACCGCTCGCCATCCGCGACGCGTCGGAGGGCGGGCGAGAGCGGTTCGAGGGGAGCATGTCGGCGCGTGTTGCACCTTGCGCGCCAGGCTGCTCCGTCCGCAAGGACCCAAGAAGAATGCGGCCGCGGTGTAATCAGACAGTGTAGGTAGATGCGAAGCGCCGCCCCGTTCCTGGGGAGAAAACGATCCACCCTTGCCGTCGTGTCGGCTTCAAGCGGATCGCCGACGCTGCCAACCGCAAGCTCCTGGTGCATGACGGCGCGGCAAGCGAGCCCAGGCACCGCACGCGGGACTCACCGATTGCACTTGATGTTCTTGAACGTCCCCGTCGCCCACAGCGGGCCCTTCCAGTCCTTGGGCAGCTGGTAGAAGACCGTGACCTTGCCGGAGCACTTGCCGGGGGCTGCGAAGGTGCCGGGCTGGAATTTCGTGAACTCGAACGAGTACGCGTTCTCGGCGTTCATGCTCGTCGTGTCCTTGAACTCCTTCAGGGGCCAGCCCTTCGCGTCCTTGCTGGGCATCTGGAAGTAGCCGTCCCCGTACTTCAGCGCCTTGGTGAACTTCTTCTGGGCGACGTCGGCCTCCTTGAAGGACACGCTCGCGCCCAGGTTGACCTTGCCCCCCATCGTGGCCCGCAACGACCAGGTCCCGCTCGACGCGGTGTAGCTCATGTTCACGTCGTCGAGCGTCGTGAGGTGGCCCTGGATGTTCGCGTACACGCCGTCCTTCGGCGCGACCGAGAGGTCCGCCTTCGCGTCCACGTTCACCTTGGCGAGCGCGGCGGCGCCCTTCTTGTCGCGCTCGGCGTCGTCCTTCAGCTTGGCCTGTGTCGACTTGTCGTCGCCATCGTCGAAGGGCGCGATCGTCGCGACGGGCGCGGCCGACGCGGACGCGGACGCGGACGCCGACGTGTCGCCGCCCGCGCCGGCCTTGGACTCGTTCGTGGAATCGCGGACGCGATCGGCGGTGACCTCCTCGTCCCAGCTTGACGCCCAGCCCGTGTAGTGGATCTTGTACTTGTCGCCCTTCACCTCGAGGATCTCGCCCTTCCACCACGAGTTGTTCCACTTCACGTCGACCTTGTCGCCCTTGGCGCGGGTCTTCGCGGCGTTGGTGGTGGTGCTGCCCTCGTCGGGCGTCTTCTTGCACGGGCCGAGCGTGGTGCCCGCGAGCAGTGTGGTGGCGAGGGCAATGGAGACGGCGAGGGCCTGGTTCATGGTCATCCTCCGGGGAGATGGCCCGCACGTTACCCGGTCACGCCGCGGGGGATCAACTTCGCGGCGCCGGCGCGCGCGCTGCGCTCGTTTGCAGTTTCGGCGCGCCCTTGCGATGCTCTCGGGCATGAGGAGCGAGGACACACGCCTCCGTGCGCTCGCCGTCGCCCTCGTGACGGGGCTCGCGACGTACGCCGTGCTCGCGGGGGAGCGCGTGCCCGGGGCGGGGCCTCGCAAGGTGGTCGACCGCACGCGCGTGTCCACCCGCACCGCGGAGGTCGTGTTCCTCTCGCCTACGGGCGAGCTCTTGATCAAGCAGTCCGAGCGCACGCGGACCCTCCACCTGTCGACGGTGCTCGACGGACGCGTCCACGCGATCGGCTTCCCGCGATCGCTGCTCAAGCGCGATGGCGATCAGCTCGTCGGGGAGGTCAAGCTCGCGGGCGAGGGCGAGGACGTCCTCGCGAGGTTCGCCTTGAAGCCGGACGTACCCTCGGACTCGGTGGAGATCTCCGCGCGCGTCGACGCCCGCAAGCCCCACACGTTCCGGCTGCGCGCCGACTGGATCGAGCAGGGCGCCGTGTTCGTCTCGGGCTCGGGCGTGCTCGTCGACGCGGGCTCGGCTCAGGGGAGGATCGCGATCCTGGAGCACGGCGATCACCCGCTCGCGTTCACGAGCCGGGAGGGGGAGGTCGACGTGACGCTCGAGCGGCCGGAGGGAGCGCCCGATCCGAGGAGCGACGACGCCGCGACCGCCGACGGCGGCGCCCCTGGCGTCGGCAGGGCACAGGGCCACCACGCGTCGCTGGTCTCGCCCGAGATCGTCCTGAACCGCGTCGAGGCGACGGACCCGCACGAGGATCTCGCGCGCGCACCGCGCAACCGGACGGGGCTCGTGATCGCCATCGGCGGGTCCGCGACCAAGGTCTGGGGCCAGGCGTTCCTGGCGATCGGCCAGAAGACCGAGGGCGTGGGCGCCCGCGTCACCGGCACGCACGGGCCGACGCTCATGTACGGCCTGGACCTCGAGGGCAAGCCTCGCGTCCGCGTCCCGGTCGTTCCCGACACGCGCGTGCAGGTGGACGTGCCGATCTCCGTGGTGTCGTGGTACGCCGCGCTCGGATCGTCCGAGACGAGCGCCCCCGTTCGGTTCGTCCCGGGCACGAGGCACGATCTCAAGCTGGACGTCGCCCCCGGGGGCGAGCTCAAGGTGCACGTCGTCGACGGCGACACGAAGCAGCCGCTCGTCGCGCGCGTCATCGTGCACGGCGTGGAGGGGACGCTCGATCCCACCTTCGGGCCGGACTACCGCGCGTCCGGCGCGGGGCCGCTCGTCGACGTGCTCCACGGCGAGTTCGTCACGCCCTTGCCACAAGGAAGGTATCGGATCGCCGCCACGCACGGCCTCGAGTGGAGCATCGACGCGGAGACGATCGAGATCCTGCCAGGCCGCTCGCGGTCGGTCGAGCTGGCGCTCCGGCGGGTCGTGCCGACGCCGGGGCTCGTGGGGTGCGATCTCCACGTGCACGCGCGGCCGAGCTTCGATACGCCCGTGTCGCAGGAGGATCGGGTGCTCTCGCTCGTGTCGGCGGGCATCGAGTTCGCGGTGCCGACGGAGCACAACATCGTGGGTGACTACACACCGTCGCTGTCGGTGCTCGGACTCGGGACGACCCTGTTCAGCGTTCCCGGCGTCGAGATCACGACGTACAATCCGCGTCTCGGCCACTTCGGCCTGTTCCCGTACCCGACGACCGGAGGGCTTCCGCCGTACCGCAACACGACCGTGGGCGCCATCTTCAAGCACGCGCGCCAGGGCGGCCAGACGCGCGTGCTCCAGGTGAACCACCCGCGCCTCCCCAAGGGCATCGGCTACTTCCAGCTCCACGGCTTCGATCCGAAGGCCACTTCGCGCCCGTCCATGCGCACGGAGTTCGATGCGGTCGAGGTGTACAACGGGTACGATCTCGGCGACCGCGGTCGCGTCGAGGCGGTCATGCGCGACTGGTTCGCGCTGCTCAACCTGGGGTACCGCTTCGCGGCCACGGGCTCGAGCGACTCGCACCGGATCCAGTACCAGTGGGCGGGTTATCCCCGAACGCTGGCGATCGTCGATCCTGCGCAAGGGGGCGACGGCACGAGCGCCGTCGACACGCAGGCGGTCGTCCTCGCGATCAAGAGGGGCCGGAGCCTGGTGACGACGGGCCCCATCGTCGAGCTGCAAGTCGACAAGACAGGGCCCGGTGAGGAGCACACAGGCCCCTTGCCGGAAGTGGCGCACGTGCGCGTGCTGGCGGCTCCGTGGGTGGACGTCACCAGGCTCGAGATCGTCGCGGACGGCGCCGTCGTCGCCGAGCAGGCGATCCCCTCCCAGCCGCTCACGATCGGCGACGAGAAAGGCACCCTCGACGAGGCCGCCGCGCGAGCGGTGCGTTACGAGGGAGAGATCAAGCTGGCCCTCCCGCCGAAGACGAAGTGGATCGTGGCCGTCGCGCGGGGCGAACGCAAGCTCGACGACATCCTGCCGTTCATGCCGATCCAGCCGCTCGGCTTCACGAACCCGGTGTGGCTCAAGCCCTGATCCAGCGCGCCGGAACGTCTTCCGAGCTCGCGATGGCCTCCCGGCCGGGCCGCGGCGGCGCGGGATCCCTCGCCGGCTCGCGTGCCTCGCGCCGGAACGAGGAACCGTTGGGTTGCGGGCGACAGCCCGCGCCGTGAGTGATACCGTTCGGCGCCCGCTCGCGGGCGTCGGATGGACACGCGCATCCCCACCTTCGGACGTTACCGGCTGCTCGATCTCCTCGGCCGTGGCGGCATGGCCGAGGTATTCAAGGCCAAGAGCTACGGGGTGGAGGGCTTCGAGAAGGTCGTCGTCATCAAGCGCATCCTGCCCGACCTCGCGCGGAGCCAGGAGTTCGTGGACATGTTCATCCACGAGGCCAAGCTCGCGGTGCGGCTGTCGCACGCCAACATCGTGCAGGTCTTCGACCTCGGCCTCGCCGCGGCGCCCGAGGTGGCCGAGGACCAGGAGCCCGAGGCCGCCGCCTACTACATGGCGATGGAGTTCGTGCACGGCTTCGACCTCGCGACGCTCCTCGCGCGGTGCCGGAAGCCGCAGACGAGCCTCCCGATCGACCTGTGCGTGTACGTCGCAGGCGAGATCGCCAAGGGTCTCGATCACGCGCACCGCCGCCGTGACGAGGAGAACCACCCGCTCGGCATCGTTCACCGCGACGTCTCGCCGCAGAACGTCCTCCTGTCGTGGGAGGGCGAGGTCAAGGTCACCGACTTCGGGATCGCGAAGGCGCGCGGCGCGCTGGACGCCTCGGGCCTGGAGGACACGGGGGCGCGCAAGCTGCAGGGGAAGTTCGCGTACATGAGCCCGGAGCAGGCGGCGGGCGACCCCGTCGACGCGCGCAGCGACCTCTTCTCGCTCGGCACGGTGCTCTACGAGTGCCTCGCAGGCGTGAACCCTTTCACGGGGCCGACCACCTTCGAGACGTTGCGGCGCGTCATGGCGAGCGAGTACCCGCCGATCGAGCTCTTGCGGCCCGAGGCGCCCGCCGAGCTCGTCGCGATCGTGAAGACCGCGATGTCGAGGGATCCCCGCGCGCGCTTCCCTGACGCCGCGCGCATGTACGAGGCGCTGCTCGCGTTCCTGTACGGGCAAGGCAAGCGCTTCGGGTCGCGCGACCTCGCCGATTTCCTGGCTGGCTTCCGCCTCCCCGAGCCCGACGCGGCGCCGCTCGAGATGCTCGAGTCGGATCACGAGCGCACGCCGGTCGAGGCCCCGCAGAAGACGGGCTCGACCCCGCCGGCCTCCATGGAGGCGGCAGCGCCGACCGTCGATCTCGAGAAGACGGCGCAGGTCGGCGAGCGGCGCGAGGTGACGGCGCTGGTCACGCTCTTCCCGGGGCGCGACGATCCGGCGTACGCGTCGTACGTCGCCGACACGATCGCCCGCTACGGGGGGCGGGTCTTCTCGCGCGAGGACGCGCAGCTCTCCGCGCTTTTCGGCGTGCCGGAGCCCGACGCGCACGACACCGAGTTTGCCGCGCGCGCGGCCCTGGTGTTCCTGCGTCGCACGGCGGGCGATCGCAAGCCGAGCGCCGGCCTCCACTCCGCCCGCATCCACGTGAGCGCGGGAGGCGAGCCCACGAGCGACGACCGGCTCACCGCGCTGCTCGCCACGGCGCGCGATCTCGCCCGCGTGCGAGAGGGGGCCTGCGCCGTCTCCGCCACCACGGTGCGCCAGGTTCGGGATCTCTTCGTCTTCGAGCAGGTGATCGACGCGCCGCCGGGCGTTTCGCCGTCGTCGGCGCTCGTGCTGAAGGACGTGCGCGGGTTCGGGGAGATCTTCGGCAAGTTCGTCGCGCGCTCGAACGAGCTGAGGACGATCGGCGAGGTCCTCGCGCTCTCGACGAAGAAGCGCGCCCGCGCGATCACGATCCTCGGCGATCACGGCATGGGCAAGACCCGCCTTCTCGTCGAGGTCTCGCGCCGCCTGAAGAAGCTGGGGTACAACGTGGGCTGGTACATGACGGCGTGCCCGCCGCGGGGGCGCGAGCTGCCGCTGTCCGGAATCGCGTGCATGTTGCACACGCTGTGCGGGGTGGACGAGGGAGACTCGCCGTCCCGGATCCTCGAGGTGCGCCCGCGCCTGCGTGCGCTCGGCCTCGGCGAGGAGGAGGTGCTCGCCGTGCTCAACCTCCTCGGCGCGAAGCTGCCGACGCCCGCGGACGACGCCGACGAGATCCTGCGCGCGGCCATCACGCGGATGATGCACAGCCTCGCCGAGGATCGCCCGCACGTGTTCGCGTGGGACTCGGCGCACGCGATGGACGATGAGAGCCTGCTCCTGCTCAAGGGCGTGCTCGCGAAGCTCAGGGGAGCGCGCATCGTGCTCGTGCTGGCGGCGGGCGCGGGCTTCTCGCACCCGATGGACAAGCTCGACGTTCACACGACCATCGAGCTCGGAGAGCTCGCGCCGGACGACGTCGAGCGGCTCGTCGCGGTCCGTCTCGGCGTCGACGGTGTGCCGGAGGAGCTCGCCCGGTTCGTGACCGAGCGCGCGGGCGGGCACCCGCTGTTCGTGGAAGAGGTGCTGAAGGGGCTCCGCGACGCGCGCGCGATCACCGTGGCCGATCGCGCCGTCGTCACGATGCGCCTGACGGCGCAGGAACTCGCGTTGCCCAAGACGTTGCGGGGCCTCGTGAGCTCGCGCGTGGCGCGGCTCGCGGCGGACGAGCGCGCCGTGCTCCAGGCCTGCGCGGTGCTGGGCGATCCGGTGCACCTACGCGTGCTCGAGCGGATGACGCATGGCGAGACCTCCGGGCAGGCCGGCCTCGCCCTCCAGCTCCGCGCGCTCTCCGGGCAGGATCTCCTCGTGTTCACGACGCCGGACGAGGTGCGCTTCCGGTCGCCCATCCTGCGCGACGTCGTCGTCGACGCGTTGCCGCACGACGCGGTGCGCGAGATGCACGCCGCCGCAGGGAAGGCCCTCGAGCAGGTGTTCGGCGACGCTGCGTGGGAGCACGCCGCGCGCGTCGCGCAGCACCTCTACGAGGCGGGCGACCGCGAGCGAGCGGCCACGTGCTTCGCGAGGAGCGGGGAGCGCCGCCTCGAGGCCCGGCAACTCGAGCCCGCTGCCCGCGACTTCGCCCGCGCGCTCGATCTGTGCGACGTGAAGGCGCGGTCGTGCGCCGAGCTTGTCGCGTGGCTCGCGGGCCTGGCCACGGCGGTGCGACTCGTCCGGTTCGCGCCCGACGCGAGCCAGACGTGCGAGCGCGTCATCGCGCGCGTGGACGTGGACGGGGCGATGAAGGATCGCGTGCGAGCGCGCCTCGACGCGGGGCGCATCCTGTCGTCGTTGAACCTGTTCGATGCCGCGCGGGCGCAGCTCTTCCAGGCCGAGCACGTCGCGGCGGGCGACGCGAAGCTCCTCCGGGCCGTGCTCGTGGCATCCGCCGAGCTGGCGTCCCGGCAGGGCGAGCTCAAGCGGCAGATGGAGATCCTCGAGCGTATGGTGGACGGTGGCGCGAAGGACAAGCTGTCTCCCTGGCGAGGTGACAAGCTCGACGAGCACCGGGTCCTCGTCGGCCTCGCGCACGGCCACGCCGCGCGCGGCGAGCGGAAGCAGGCCCTCGCGTTCCTCGAGCGCGCGGAGCGCCTCGGGCTCGCCGACGGCATCCACGTGTGCGAGCGCCTGAAGACGCGGAGCGTGCTCGAGTACTACGCCCGCGACTTCCGCGCGGCGGCGGCCCTGTCGGAGCAGGCGATCGATCTCGCGCGGAGCCTCGGCCTGTCGTTCGAGGTGGCCGTGAACCTGCACAACCTGGGCGACCTCCTCGTGCGTATGGGCGACTTCGCGCGGGCCTACGGCGCGATCCAGCAGTCGCTCGCGCTCGCGGAGGAGCTCGCGTACGAGCGCCTCGCGAACCACAACCGGATGTTCCTCGCCTACCTCGATGGGATGCGCGGCCACGACGACGCCCCGCGCCACCTCGAGGCGGCCCTGAGGCACGCGGAGGCGCACGAGTACACGGGCGACGTGGTGAGCGGGCGGTGGCTCCTGGCGCAGCTGTTCGAGCGGCGGGGCGAGCGGATGTACGCGCGTTCGGAGTACGAGAACCTGAAGAAGCTGGCGCTCGCCGCGGGGCAGGAGCAAGTGTCGGCGGACTGCGTCGCGATGCTGGCGAGGCTGGCGCGGGAGTAGCGGTCGGGATCGAACGGAAACGTCACCGGAGACGCTGGCCCGCGACGCTCGACAGCTTCAGTCGAACGTTTCCATGGTGTCGGGCTCCTTCGCTGCGGCGCGCTCCTCGGTGCTGAGGCGGTAGGCGTGGTTGCGCGCGCGCATCATGTCGCCGAGCCGGCGATGCTCGGCGCACGCGTGCCAGGGGTCGAACGAGAGCTGCTCCACGCGCGCGCGCACGCGCTGGCCGCGCGGCGAGGCGGCGTCCTGCTCGGGGATCGTGAGGCGCGCGACGATCACCCACGGGGACACGGCCTCGGGCCACTCGACCGAGGCGTCCTCGATGGGCGTCGTGGCCGCGTCGACGAAGAACTGCATGCGGAGATCGTAGACGACGGGCCCGCGCCGGAGGCGCTCGCATAGGCCGTCGCCCAGGAAGTCGTCGCTTCCGCCGGACACCGGCGGATCGGCGTCGTGTGGGAACATCGCGACCTTGACGGCGTGCCGCCCGCACGCGATCGGCGCCGCGCTGAAGTACCGCGTCGACGCGAGCGGCGTGCGCGGGAGCTTCGCGCCCGCGAGGGCGCCGCCCAGGATCGAGAACGTGCGCCCGACACCGAGCGCGGAGGCGAGCCGGATCGGCGCGAGCGCCGGCGAGCGCGCCGCGCGCACGAGGGCCATGAACTCGGCGGCGTTCCTCACGGGCGTGGTCGGGGTGCGGATCAGGAGGAAGTCCTGGGTCCGCGCGTCTTCCATGCCGGGGATGACCTTCTTGCCGGGCGCGCCGATCACCTTGACGGCGACGCCGCGCACGTCGGGGCGAAGGTCGGAGAGCCGGCTCGGGCCGCCGTTGGAGTAGCGCAGGTACACCGGGTACCTCGCCGGCGTCGCGAAGAGGCCCGCCCGCGCCTCCTCGGGCAGATCAGCGAGCACCTCGAGCTCTGCCGTGACGCCGAGGTTCGCCTTCGCGTGCAGGGCACGGTCGGCCTTGCCTCCACGCTTGCTGGCGCGGGCGCGCTGGGCGTCGCGCAGGAACGCGGCATACGCGCCGAAGCGCTGTTCTTCGTCCGGGCGGACGTCTTCCTTCCAGTCGGTCGACGGGAGCATGCCCGCGAGACGACACCATACCGAGAGCGGCCGCAAGGGGCCTGCCGACGCCCTCACGACGGGAGAACAGCGCGCCTCGGCCGCTCGCGCTCCTCGCTGGTTCCGCTACGATCCTGGGATGCGCCGCGCCCTCGCGCCCGTCCTCGCCCTCGCGCTCTCCGCGTGCGCCGCCCCCCGCCTCGCCCGTGACGGCACCTTCGTCTTCCAGGAGGGCGGCCGCGGCGCCGCCATCGTCACCGCGAACGGCGTCGAGATCCACGATGTCACCGATCGCCCAGCGCCCGTGAACGCGCGCGATCCCTTCGAGCCGTGGCGCGCACCCATCGGGTTCATCCTGCCGGCGAACGGGCGCTTCACAGAGACGAGCCAGGCGACGGTGATCGCGACGCCCTACCTCGCCGTGGTGCTGCGACCGAGCGACACGCGCGTGCCGTCGTGGGGCGGGGAGGTGCTCGTCCGCGTCGACCTGATCTCGCCGGCCCCCGCGGGCGTGGCGCGCGTCGGCGAGAACGTCGCGATCGTGATCCAGGGCTCCGGTGAGGAGACCGTCGCCGTCACCGACCGGATCCTGCGCCAGCTCGCGGGTCGCGATCGGGTCGTCGTGATCGACGACGCGGGCGATCGGATCGTGCCGCTGTTGCCCGCGTCGAACCGCTCCCTCGTCACGGCGGCCGTCGAGAAGCGCCTGTCGGCGCGCCCGAAGAAGCCGGACCTCCCGCGGGCCCTCTCCGTTGCGGGCGACTCGCTCCGCGAGGCGTCGCTCGCGCAGCGCGTCCTCGTCGTGGGCACCGGGCACGGCGCCGCCGCCGACGATCGCGTGGCGCGCGCGCTCGCCGCGCTCGCCGCGCGCGG
>SXNL01000009.1 GCA_005777185.1 Myxococcales bacterium | reverse complement strand
AGCGGCGCCTGCGGAGGCCGAGCCCGCGAGGACGGCGCCGGACGGCGCGCAGGACGCGGCGGTGATCGAGGCGCCGCCGCCGCCGCCGCCCGCGCTCCCGAGGACGTGCGCGGGGCCCCCGCAACCGGACGGAGGAACGCCCGCGCTCTGCGTACCGGACGCCGATTATGCAAAGCGCCTCTGCGCAGGCTCGTTCCCCGAGGTCGCGCTCGCGCTTTTTGCGAAGGACACACCTTTCACCCGGGTCTACATGCGCGGGGACGTCGACGGCTGGAACGCCGACGGCGGGGGCAGCGCGCGCGCGCGGCTCCGCTTCGACGAGGAGCTCCTCGTGCTTCGCAGGAGGACGCAGGGCTCGAGCACCATCATCGTCGGCGCGAGCGCGGGTTACCTCGTCATGCGCTGGGACGGCAACTGCTACACGCTCCAGGACGGCGAGGTCACGACGTCGCGTCCACCGTCGCCGAAGTACGCCACCCTCGCATGGCGCTCGCTCTCCGAGCGGACGCGCGACGTGCTCCTGGACAGGCCGAACGTCCTGGCCGCGTACCAGAAGCGCGGAAAGGAGTGCAAGGGCGCCTTCTCCGGCGAGGTCACCCGCGCGTGCGAGGAGGCCGACCGCGCCCTGTCGGCGGCCGTGATCGCCGAGATCCGGGGCGGAGTGGTGCTGCCGGAGCCGGAGCGCGTCCCCTGAGACGCCGAGGCGCGCCGATGGCGTGCTACCTTGCAAGACATGCGCGCCTTCGTCGTCCGCGGCTTCGCGGTCACCTCGATCACCGCCGCCCTCCTCTTTCAGGCCTGCGCCTCGACCGCCCCCTCCGCTCCGACGAGCGCGACGACCGACGGCGGCGCGGCGGACGGCGCTCCTCCCGGGCCCACGTGCGACGTGCGCGCCACGCAGGCCGCGAGCTTCACCGACGAGACGACCGGCTGGGGCCTCGGCGACGTGGTCGGGAACCGAATCGTGAGCGCGGATCTCGACGGGGACGGCTTCCCCGACGTCGTCATCAGCGCGGGCGCGGCCAACAAGCGCACACCCGTCGACGCCGCGCCGCTCCCGATACGCGTCCTCATGAACCGGCCCCGCCCCGGCGGCGCGGGCCGCACCTTCGTCGACGCCACGAAGCCGAGCGGCTTCTTCCAGGTCCGCGGCGGTGACGGCTCACTCTACCGGAGCGCGCACGTGGCCTCGTTCGGCGACATCGACAACGACGGCGATCTCGACGCGTTCAGCGGCACCTACGTCGATCCCACCAACCCGACGACCGACCCCGGCGACCGGAGCGAGATCCTCCTCAACGACGGCAAGGGGGTGTTCGCGCTCGCCCCTCCCTCCGCGACGTCCCCGCCCGCGAGCGCGCTCTGGCCCACGACCGGCGCGACGATGATGGACTACGACCGAGACGGCAAGCTCGATGTGTTCGTCGGCTTCTGGTACGAGCGCTACGGCGGCACCAGCTGGGGAGTGCAGGCGCAGCTCTACAGGGGCGCGGGCACGGGCGCGTTCACGGCCGTGACCGACGCGGCGGGCCTGAAGACGCTCTCGAGCGGCATGGCCCAGGGGACCAACCACAAGCCAGCGTACGGCGTCACCTCCTGCGACGTCGACGGCGACGGCAACGCGGACCTGCTCGTGAGCGCCTACGGCCGCCAGTGGAACGCCCTCTGGAGGAACGACGGCGCGGGGAAGTTCACGGACGTGGGACGCGCGAGCGGCTTCGCCGCGGACGACAACCTGAACTACAAGGACAACCAGTTCTTCGCCTGCTACTGCACGCTGCACGCGACGCAGGCCGACTGCGCCGGCGTGGGCGCGCCGACCGCGAGCTGCCCGACCCCCGCCGACGCGTACTGGCGCAAGGGCTCGGACGACCAGCCGTGGCGCCTCGGCGGGAACACGTTCTCGACGTACTGCGGCGATCTCGACGGCGACGGCAAGCTCGACCTCTACTCCGCGGAGATCCGCCACTGGCACATCGGCCAGAGCTCCGAGAGCTCGGAGCTCGTCCGCAACGTGGGCGACGTGGGGGACATCCGCTTCGAGCGGCCCGGAAACCAGCGGACCGGGATGGTCTGGCCGCACCCGACGACGGACTGGAACGAGGGCGGCCTCATGGTCGCGGGCGCCGACTTCGACGGCGACGGGCTCGAGGATCTCGTCGTGGGCGCGAGCGACTACCCGGACCAGTTCTCGCTGCTCTTCCATCAGAAGCCCGACCACACGTTCGAGGAGGTCGGCCAGAAGTGGGGCCTCCACCACGCGTGCACGAGCGGCCTCACCGTGGCCGACTTCGACCGCGACGGGGACCTCGACGTGATCGTCGGGTCGGGCACGGCGCGTGACTGCTCGAAGACGTGGAAGAGGAACGAGGTCCACTTCTACGAGAACAAGGGCACCAAGGCGAGCTACCTCACGATCAAGCTCGTGGGGGACGGCGCCGGCACGAGCCGGAGCGCGTTCGGTGCGCGGGTCACCGTGAAGGCGGGCGGCCAGACGATCGTGAAGGAGCTCGGCGGGAGCTACGGGCACATGGGGATGCAGAACGACACGGTGCTCTTCTTCGGCCTCGGCGCGTGCACGACCGTGGACGCGGTCACGGTGCGGTGGCCGAACCAGGCGCTCACGGAGGAGACGTGGACGGCGGTGGCGGCAAGGCGCTTCATCGAGCTCCGTCAGGGGGACAGGGGCGTGAAGGAGCTCACGCCGAAGTAGACCTCGACGCCCTCGACGCCGTGAGGAAGTGCCGCTCGACCAGCTTGAAGAACACCCACCCGACCGCGATCGGCACGACGAGACGCGCCACGCTCACGGGCACCATGCCGAGGCCCAGCCTGAACGCGATCTCCTTCGCGGGAACGAGCGCGAGCTGGTGCGTGAGGTACAGGCTGTACGAGAAGATCCCCACCCACGCGAGCGCGAGTGCCGGCCGTGTCTTGTTCCCCCAGTCGTGCGCGCACGCCGCGTTCATGACGAGGAAGAAGCCGATGCCGAACAACGAGTCGTTCGCGACGTCACCCACGAGGTAGGGCGCTCCGCCCCACGACAGCCCGTGCGCCGCCACGACGTTGGGGCCGGTCCAGCGCATGTGGTGATCGATCGCGATGGTCGCGCCCAGGACGAGGAGCCCGAGGAGACCCGACGAGAACACGCGCGGCACCTGAACGCGCTTCATGTGTATCTCCACGGCCAGCGCCCCCAGCGCCCACTCGAACCACCGCGCAGGGCCCACCCGGAGGAACACCCCGAGGTGGTCGGGCGCCCACAGCACCGCGCCGAGGCGGAACCCGAGCGTGACCACGAGGACGAGGACGAGGGTGCGCGGCCAGCCGATCGTCCGCCGCATCCAGAGGAGCGGGAAGTACAGGAGGTAGAGCTGCTCCTCGAGGGCGAGCGACCAGAACGGGCCGTTGCCGATGCGATCGCTGGCCTCGTTGAGGTTCTGTAGCAGCAGCACGAGGAACACGAGATCGATCGCGAGCTGCGCGCCCGACGCGTAGCCGAACCTCTGCACGAGCCCCGGCCCCTCGTGCCGCAGGACCCCGTGGAACACGTACAGTCCAGCCACCGTGAGCAGGAGCGCCACGAAGTACGGCGGGTAGAGCCGCCGCAGCCGGCGCTTCCAGAACGCCGTGAACGCCGGCGGCCGCGAGCTCGTCGTCGCGGCACGGGCCCACGCCATGTGGATGCAGAACCCGGACAGCACCAGGAACAGGTTCACGCCGTGCGCCCCGTACTCGAGCGACATCTGGACCCACCGCGGGTACCCCTCACCGCTCCGCATGACGAACGGCAGGTGAGAGAGGAGCACCGCGAGCACGGCGACACCCCGGAGTGCGTCGATGGCGACGAGGCGCGTGGATCGCTCGGTCAAGCGAGCGAGGGTATCACACGGGATCGCGGCGCTTCAGGATGATGAGCAAGATCGCGAGGATAGCGAACGTCCCCCCGTAGAGCACCACGAACGGCACCCACTTGTCGTCCCACTGCGTGAAGCCCCACGCGCCGATGATGCGGTCGCTCGCCATCTGGGCGATGGCGCACTTGAACTTGCCGCCCGCGATGAAGTCCGGGGCGCTGTTCAGCTTGGGGTCGTGGAGATCGATGAGCCAGGGCGCGGCGTTCATCACGGCCTCCCGCTCGTAGGCCACCGACCCCTGGAAGCCCCACCGCGCGGGCATCACGTACATCAGGTACTCGAGCCAGCGGTTCGTGGTCATCGGGACCATGAGGCCACCGAGGACGACCTGCGGGATGAGCGCGATCGGCGTGAGCGCCATCGCGGCCTCGGCGCTCGACACGATGGTGGAGAGCAAGAGGCCGAGCGCCGTCGCGTTCATCGAGACCGCGACCATGCACATCCACTCGAGGAAGAACGCCTGCGCTCCGCCGTTGAAGCCGAGCGTGAAGAAGACGATGCCGAGGAGCATCCCGCACTGCAGCACGCAGACGAGCGAGAGCATCACGTACTTCGACAGCACGTAGTTGAAGAGCGAGAGGTTGACCATGCGCTCGCGCAGGTAGATCGCCCGCTCGGTCACGATCTCGCGGGCGGCGTTGCTGGTTCCGAACCAGACGCAGCTCACGACGACGAAGAACAAGGCGGCCGTGTGGTCCTGCGTCGGGACCATCCGACCGAGGAGGTCGGTCGTGCCGCTCTGGGTGCTCGGGTTGCGCTTCGCGAGCTCCTGCAGGGCGCCGAGGCACCAGAACGGGACCGCCTCCTTCTGCGGCGCGAAGACCACGGCGAGCATGAGACCGATGATCGGGGCCTGGAGGAACATGATCGCCGCGCCCGCGCGGTCGCGGACCTTCACCTTCCAGTACCGCGACATCAGGAGGAAGAACTGGCGCACGATGGCGACGCCCGGCCGGTGCGGCACGCCCTTCTTCGCTGGCTCCTGCCCCACCGCGCGTCGGCCGGAGAACATGCGCTGGAACACGGGGTTCTGCGGGTTGAAGAACTCCTTGCCCCAGTGGCGCGCGGCCTCGAGGCGCGCCGTGTTGCGTGGCGTCTGCGGGTTCTGCCGCTTCATGTCCTCGTGGACGCCGCGCTCGCGGACGTTGAGCATGTCGAACATGTCGCGCGGGTTGTCGATCCGCTTGCCGGCGTGGCCCGGCGCGAGCTGCCGGAAGGGGCTGCCTTCGCGCTCGACGAGGCCGCCGAAGAAGCGGTAGGAGGGGTCGCCCGTGGGGCCGAAGTACGTCGGGATGCCGCCGTATCCCATGATGAAGGCGAGGTTGAACTTCTCGTACTCGTCCTTCGCCGGCTGGTGGATCGTCATGATGATCGTCTTGCCGGTGCGCTTCGTGAGCTCGGCGAGGAGCTTGATGAGCGCGGTCGTGTCGTCTGCCGCGAGGCCGCTCGTGGGCTCGTCGAGGAAGAGAATGACCGGATCGGTCACCAGCTCGAGCGCGATGTTCACGCGCTTGCGCTGCCCTCCCGAGAGGACCTTCTTCTCCGGCTTGCCGATCTGGAGGTTCTTCACGGCCTCCAGGCCGAGATCCTTCAGCGTCTGCTCGACGCGCTGGTCGATCTCCTGGTCGGAGTAGTCGGGGGGGAGGCGGAACTTCGCGGAGTACCGCACCGCCTCGAAAACCGTGAGCTCGGGGTGGACGATGTCGTCCTGAGGGACGTACCCGATGGATCCGCGGAGGGCGTCGTAGATGAGGTAGAGATCCTCGCCGTTGATGCGCACCTGGCCGCTCGTCGGCGGGAGGTACCCGTTCAGCGTCATGAGGAGGGTCGTCTTGCCCGCCCCCGAGGGCCCCATGAGCGCGATCATGTCGCCGGGGAGGGCCTTGAACGACACGTGGTCGAGGAGGGTCTTCATCGACCCCTTGTTGTCGCGGTCGGGGACCTCGAGGAAGAGATCCCAGGCCTCGATCTCGTACAGGGGGCGGCCCGCCCAGTCCTGCTGCTGGTCCTCGATGACGACGTTGACCTTCTGATCCGCGAGGTGGATCAGGAGCGGCATCGGGCCGATGTAGACCTTCTCGCCGCTCTGCACGGGGACGCGCTGGCCGGGCGCGATGCGCTGGCCGCGGACGTACGTGCCGTTCGCGGAGCGCATGTCCTCGAGGAAGAGCTGCCCGCCGACGCGGTGGATCACCGCGTGGCGCGAGCTCGCCTGCGGGTGGGGCACGACGATCTGGTTGTCGGGCGTCCGGCCGATGGTGACGGCCGCGCCCTGCTCGATGGAGAGCTCGCCGATGACCGTGCGGTGCTTGCGCGGCGAGCCCGGATCGGGCGTCGGGCCCGCGGCGCCCTGCGGGTGGCCGCCGGCCGGCGCACCCTGCGCGACCACGGGCGCGACGGGAGGCGCCACGTGGGGCACCGCCCCGTGGTTGGCCGGGGCACCGCCCGCGAGCTCCATGAAGATCGCGACGGGGATCGGCACCGGTCCGAACCCGAGAATGCCGTTCGGATCGATGGGCACCGGCTGGTTCGGCGGGATGCGCTGGTTCGCGACGTACGTGCCGCTCGTCGAGCCGTTGTCCTGCACCGTCATGCGGTCGAGCATGATCGTCGCGTGGTTCGCGCTCACCGCGGGGTTGCCGACCACGAGCGACGCCGCCTGCGCTTCGCGACCGATCACGAAGTGCCCGCGCGGCACCGTCACCTGACCGGGCGACATCATCATGAGCGCGATGGCCCTGTGGGAGAGGGGCACCGGCGTTCCCGCGACCGCGAACTGCGTGCGGAAGTCGAACGGCACCGGCTGGTTCGGCGCGATGGGCGCCCCGTTCGCGAAGCTGGGCCCGACACCCCCGTCGACGAAGACGAGCGCGCCGCCTTGCTTCACGATGCGCGCGTGGCGGGACGCCACGCCCGGCGCCTGGAGGACCACGTCGTTGTCGGGTGCGCTGCCGAGCGTGATCTCGCTCTTGCCGAAGCCAGGAATCATGGGGGCGCCCACTCTAACACGGTGCAGTGAAGGCGGTGCTCCTCCCTCTCCCTGCAGGCAGCTTCAGGGAAGCCGGGAGGGTGACGTCTGTCGACGACGTCGCTGATCGGGCCGCGGCGGCTCGGCCGACGGAAGGGGTGGCGCGCGGTCGAGCGACGGGACCGGCGCCGCTGCGTCCTCGGCCTCGACGCTCGCGCTCGGTGCGGTCGACTCGGGGGGCGCGACGACAAGAGCGTTGTCGCGGTGGCGCTTGTTCTCCAGGTAGAGGAGCGCGATCAAGGCGGCGAACGCCACGACGCCGAGCGCCGCACCCACGAAGAGGAGCGGCGATCGAGGACGCGGCGGGGGCGGCACGGTCGGGATCTCGGCCCGCGGCGCCGGGAGCGCGGCGGGCGGCGCGCCCGGTTCATGGGGCAGCTCCACCTGCTCGGGCCGCATCATCGGCACCAGCGTGCGCGCCGTGGAGTCGGCGCTCGCCACGCCGCGGATGTGGGGCACCTCCGTGCGGAGGGTCGAGTCGGCGCTCATGTCGGGCTGCCTCCGGAGCGGCACCTGCACCGGAGCCGTCGCGTCCGGATCGATGGCCGTGGGCCCCACGTGCCACATGGGCTCGCCGGGCGCGGTCGAGCCGAGCGCCGTGTCCGGCTGCGTCCCGTCCACGGGGGACACCAGCGTGCTCGCGCGCGTGGCCGCCTCCTTGACCCGCACGATCTGGACCGTGATGTTGTCGTGCCCGCCCCGGGCGTTCGCGAGGTCCACGAGCTGCCCCGCGGCCTGCTGTGCGGGCCCGTCGATGACCCGCAGGATGTCGTCGGGCATCACCAGATCGGAGAGCCCATCGGAGCAGAGCACGAGCACGTCCCCCGCCGCATGGGCGATCGGCTCGCGCCGCACGTCCACGTCGACGAGCGCCGAGATACCGAGCGCACGCGTGATCTGGTTCGCGTCGGGGTGGGTCTTCGCCTCCTCGGGCGTGATGTAGCCCGCGTCGACGAGGAGCTGGACCTTCGAGTGATCCCTGGTGATCTGGTGAATGGCCCCGGCGTGCACCAGGTACGCGCGGCTGTCCCCGACGTGGGCGACGAACGTGCCCGCGGGGTGCACGAGCACGGCCACGCAGGTCGATCCCGGGCGGAGGATCGTACCCTCGGGCCCCTTGACCTCGTGCACGCGCGCGTTCGCGAGCGTGACCGCTCGCTCCAGCACCGCCGGCGGGGAGGCGGTCGCGCCCGCGTCGCGCACCTCCTCCACGATCGTCTGCACCGCGAGGCGCGACGCCTCTTGCCCGCTCGCGTGGCCGCCCATGCCGTCGCACACGACGGCGAGGAAACCGAGGGGCGTCGCCTCGAAGGCGCTCGAGTCCTCGTTCACCTGCTTGTCCGGATCGCGACCCGGGTGTGTCTTCTGGGCGTGCTCGACGGCGGGCATGATCACTCCAGCCGCACGTTGAGCTCGGATGGCCCGAACTTGAGGAGTGCCCCGGCGCGCACCGGGGTCCAGACGTTGGGGGCGAGCCGTGCGCCATCGATGAAGGTCCCGTTGTTGCTGGCCTCGTCCTTCACCCAGAGCTGGGCGGACTCGAATTTCAAGGTCGCGTGAACGCCGCTCACGCGCGGCTCGTGGAGCACGATCGCGCAGATCGCGGGATCCCGCCCGACCTTGATCTCACGGTCGACGAGGAACTGACCGGGCCCGCCCGAGAGCACCGCCGCCGCGGGCGCTCCGTAGGGGCTGGACGGCGGCCGCAACGCCTCCTGGCCCATCTGGTTGGTGAGCGGGTACTGGCCGACCGACGCGGGCGCGCCCGCGGGGACGGGCTGCCCGCATGAGAAGCAGACGGCCGCCTGGCCGGGCGTCGCGACGGTCATCCGGCTGCAGGAGGGGCAACGTACCTCCACGACCCCCGCGCCCCCGACGGGCAGAAGGCGCTGGGCGGCCAGCACCTGCGGCGCGGGCGGCTGCATGATGGGCTGGCGCATCGCGGGCTGGGCTTGCATCGGGGGGGCCAGAGCAGGAAGTGACGACACCGGGGCGAGCGCCGCTGGATCGCCCACACCGGGAGGACCGGCTATAAAGGGCGGGCCGCCCCTCCCTGGGCGTCCTGGTTCGGCGCGTATCCCTGGCCGGGCGGGCCTCCATAGCCTCCCCCGCCCGGCGGACCTCCGTACCCACCCGTGGGCGGGTAGCCACCACCACCTTGCTGGCCGCCGCCGTACTGCCCGCCACCCCCACCGTACTGGCCACCACCGCCGCCGTACGGACCACCACCGCCCTGCGGCGGGTAGCCGCCCGGCATCATCGGCTGCGGCGGCGGGTTGCCTCGACCCTTCTTCTTCCCCCCGCCACCCCGGAGGAGGACGATGAGCAGCAGGATGATCACGATCACCCCGCCCGCGATGCCGAGGACGAGCGGCAGGTTGAGGGGCTTCTTGCTGGCCTTGAGCGTGATGACGGTCTTCTCGTCGTAGCCCGACGCCCTCGCCGCCTTGTTGTCGTAGATCACGACGCGCGCGACCATCGCGTCCCCGCTGCCTTCGAGGATCTTCTCCTCGTCCGGTACGTGGAACGCGACGAACGTGTCGCTCGCCTCGACGGCGCCGCCGCGCATGTTCTGGGCGATGAGCGACTGGATCGCGCGCTTGGCCACGTCGGGATCGCTCTTGTTGACGTTGGGATCGGGCTTCGTGCCCGCGGGGACGAAGTACGCCTCCGCGCGCTGTTTGTCGCCGCCCCAGCAGAAGTCGCCGTAGACGCGGAAGGTGCCACCTGGGTGCACGGGGTTGGCGTCGGCCTCGGCCTTCGTCTGCGCCATGTTCACGTCGAGCGGCCACTGCGTCGGATCGACGCCAATGGGGACGTTCTCGAACGTGGCGTCCGGCTTGACGACCGTGTTCTTGATGTTGACGAACCCGAGCGTGAACGACTGCTCGACGGTGGGCGCGAGGCACGACAGGCGCCACTTCACGACCCACATCTTGTCGAAGCGACCGCGCACGATCCCGAGGATGGCGCGCCCCTTCGCCACGCCCTCGCCCTCGCGCACGACGTCGAAGAAGCCGCCGATCTCGGGGTTGGCGATCGACTGCATGAACTGCACGTCGTTCGACCTGTAGAGGTCGTTCGCGAAGCCGCCCGCGGTGGGGAAGTAGATCGAGATGACCGGCAGCGGCGTCTTCGGGGAGGCCTTGTTGTCGTCCGGGAAGCGACCCCGGGTGAAGTACTGCTTCATCGCCTCGGCCGTGACCGGGTTCGACCCCGCGTCGTTGCGACCGGCGCCGTTCGAGAGCAGCACCATGGCCTGGTGGAGCGGGATCTCCCGCGGGCCCGAGGTGTTACCGAGGTTGCCGAACGCCGTCTTGGTGATGCCCTTGAGCTGCTCGAAGAGCGGGCGGTCCTTCCCGGACGACGGTGACGTGCTCGTGTAGTCGACGAGGAGCTTCTGCGCCGCAGCAGCTTCCTTCTTGGTCTTCCACTTGGAATCGGCGACGTAGACGTTGAGGCGATCGTCGAAGATGACGAGGTCGACGAGGTCGTTCGGCCCCATCGCACCGATGAACTGGTTGGCGACCTCGCGCGCGTCGCCGTACCGCTTGCCCATGCCGCTCGAGGAGTCGAGCGCGATGAGCCACGCGGTGCCGACCGCGGGATCCTTGGCCGCCGCCTGCCCCCACGGCGTCTTGGACACGAACTTCGCGGGCGTGTCGCGGCCGTCCACGCGTACCGCGAGCCGGGCGTTGCCCTCGGGGAACGGAAACGGGCTCCACACGGCGCCAGGCGTCTCGACGGCACGTGACATGCAATCGAGGAGCGCGTCCCCGCGGGCCTGGCCGCAGCCGCCCGCCTGCATGGTGTCGTTGAGCGAGTTGAACTGGACGATCTCGATCACCGTGGTGAGGGTGGGCGAGCCCTCGTTCAGGCCGGCCCGCGGATCGATCCGGAGGATGTGCGCCTCGGGCGCGGCAGACGCGCCGGCCGTGAGGAGCGAGCACAGCGCGGCGACGGCGAGGGCCAGGACCCTCCTGGCGGCACCGGGGCGCGAGAGGCCATGGGCGATCTGGTTACGTCGCGAGGCGGCGCTTCGGAGGTGCGTGCGCATGTGCGAAGGTCAGCGGTTCACGATCTTCACGACGGTCGAGTACCCTCCGAAGCGCACCTTGTCGCCGTCGCGCAGCTCGCGGCGGCCGTTGAAGCCGATGTGCTCCTCGTTGACGTAGGTGCCGTTCGTCGAGCCTGTGTCCTCGACCGCGACGGATCCGGTGACACCGTCGATGGTGACCGCCGCGTGACGGGACGAGATCGTCGCGTCGGAGAGCGAGATGTCGACGTTCTCTCCCGAGTTCGCGCGACCGACCGTCTTGCGGCCACCGTGGAGGGGCCAGAAGTCCCCCGTCGCGTTCGACTGGTAAGAGACGAGGAATCCACGGAGCGCGTGCGGCGGCAGCGGCTGCTCCGGAGGGGCGACGACGGCGGGGGCCTGCGGCGCGCCGAAAGGCTGCTGCGCCGGCGTTCCGTAGGGGGTCTGCCCGCTCGGATCGAAGCCGCCGTACTGGGGCTGAGGAGCCTGCCCGAAGCCGGCGTTCGGATCCGGGTAGCCCTGGGGCGCGCCATACTGCGGAGGCGGCGCACCGAATCCGCCCTGCTGCTGACCCGGATAGCCCCCGAAGCCGGGCTGGCCACCGTACTGCGGGGGCGGCGCACCGAAGCCGCCTTGCTGGGGCGCTCCGTACTGCGGCTGAGGGGCGCCGTACGGATCGTTCGCGAAGGGCATCTGATCGAGCGCCAGGGGGTGGCCGTGCGGGCAGTAGCTCGCGCCCGGCGCGATGTCGTGCCCCATCTGGCAACGCATCGGCGCGCCGCCTCCTCCTCCGTAGCCGGGCGGACCGCCGTAGCCCGGAGGCTGGCCGAAGCCGCCCCCTGCGAAGGCAACCCCTCGCTCGACGACCGGCAGGTCGCACGCAGGGCAGAGCTGGTCCGAGACCTCAGGGAAGGCACCGCACTTGGGACAGGGATTCATGGGATCTCCACGCGCGTAGATGGGCACGCACGCCGGAGCATATCGGACTTCATGGGAAAAAGACGAAACTTGTGCGCCCGAAGGAGGCCCCCCGGGGCGCCTCCGAGCCACACCATCAACCATTCGGGATTATTCGTGAATCAGTGCCTTACTGGCCACGACGAGGGCCGCGCGCAGCACCTCGCGGACAGGCACGCCGTGGACCTTCGCAGCGGCGAGGCACGCCTCGAACTCGGGCTTCATCTGGGGCGGACCGAAGTCCCCCTCGGCGACCTTGACGGGCACGTCGCCGTAGCGCGTCGCGACCGTGAACATGCGGCGCGGGCGCTCCGTACGCGTGACCGGCGTCGTCCGCAGGCCGATCGATGTGGACGCCGCGAGGATCGCCTTCGCGACGACCGCCGACGCCTCGCGCGACGCGAGCGCGGAGAGCACGAGCCCGGGCCGCCCCTTCTTCATCGTGACGGGCACTGCCCACGCGTCGAGCGCGCCCGCAGCGAGCGCGACGTCGATGCACGCGCCGACGAGCTCGCCCGTCGCATCGTCGAGGTTGGCCTCGAGCACGACGTGCGTGCCGGGCCCCGTGGGATCGGCTGCCGGTGCCGCGCCGAGCACAGCGCGGAGGAGGTTCGCGCGATCGGGCAGCCTCGCGGTCCCCGCCCCCCACCCCGTGCGGTCGATCGTCATGGTCGGCCAGCGAGTCGATCCGGCCGCGTTCGCGGCGCAGATCGCCGCGCCGGTGGGCGTCACGAGCTCGAAGTCGAGCCGCGCGTCGTACGTCACGAACCCGCGCAGGCACTCGACCGTCGCGGGCGCGGGCAGCGGGAGCACACCGTGCCGCGCCTTCACGAACCCACGCCCCATGGGCAGCGGCGACACCCACACCTCGGCTCCGAGGTAGTCGATCGCCGCCGCGCTCCCCACGACGTCGACGATCGCGTCCACGGCCCCCACCTCGTGAAAGTGCACGTCGTCGATGGACGACCGGTGCACGCGAGCCTCCGCCCGGGCGAGCACCTCGAACGTACGCAGCGCGCGCGCACGCACGGAGGGCCGCAGCTTGGCGCGCTCCAGCATCGCGCGGATGCTCCCGAACGTGCGCTCCGGCTGCTTCTTCTCGACGTGGACGTCGAGCTTCGTCGCCACGATGCCGCTGTCCACGCGCGTCCCGACGTGGAGGTGGTACCCCTTCACCGGCAGCGCCGACAGCGCCTCGAGCACGGCGTCGTGCGGCACCCCGAGGTCGAGGAGAGCCGCGATGGTCATGTCGCCGGCGATGCCGCTCGGCGCGTCGAGGAAGAGGAGCTTTCCCGTCCCCGCGTCACGGAGGAGCGCATCCGCGGGCCGGTGCTGCGCGTGGTCGTGGTCGTGGTCGTGGTCGT
>SXNL01000078.1 GCA_005777185.1 Myxococcales bacterium | reverse complement strand
GGTCCGCGAGCTGGTCCGCCCCCGCCACCAGCTCGATGCTCGCACGGTAGACGTCGAGTCGCTCATGTTCGAACCCGTCCATGCCCGCCAGTCGGCACGAACCGCGGGTTCGTTGCGCAGGAATCGGGCTCGGGCTCGGGCTCGGGCTCGAAAATGAGGGGATTCCTCAGGCGTACACCGGGAACATGCCGTCTCATGCCCGCCATCCGTTTGCGAGCGACAGGATCGTCGCGGTTTCGGTGAGCGCTCGAGCTACATGCCGAGCATGAACCGGAAGATCCGATCGCCCATCTCCGGCAGGGTCTCATGACCGAAGTCCGGATAGACCAGGACATCCTTCGGTGAGGTGATCCTGTTGAACGCGGCGAACTGCGTGGACGGCGGGCAGATGCTGTCCATCAACCCCACGCCCATGAGCACCCTCGCGCGGATGCGCCTCGCGAGGTGCTGGCAGTCGATGTAGCCGAGCCGCGTGAAGATGGCCTCCTCGCGCTCATGGCGCGGATCGAAGTGCTTGAAGTAGGTCTTGAGCTCGAGGTAGGCGTCCTTCGCCTGATCCATCTCCCAGACGCGCTTGTAGTCGCACAGGAACGGCAACACGGGCGCGGCCCGGCAGACGCGCGGTTCGAGCGCCGCGCACGCCAGGGTGAGGCCTCCGCCCTGCGACGCGCCGGTCGCCCCCACGCGAGCGTCGTCGACCTCCGGCAGACCCATGACGATCCGTGCGAGCTGCGCCGCGTCGAGGAAGATGCTGCGATAGAGCAGCTTGGTGGGCGACTCGTCCCTCAGGCCGCGGATGATGTGCCCGGAGTGCGTCGGGCCCTTGATCCCGCCGGTGTCCTCCGACAACCCATTCTGTCCTCGACAGTCGAGCGCCGCCACGCAGAATCCCTGCCCCACCCACGCGAGCTTCTCCAGCCAGTCACCGGAGCTGACGCCGTACCCGTGGAACTGGAGGAGCGCCGGATGGCCGCGGCCAACCGGCGCCTCGCGCGGGCGCAGGAACTTGGCGTGCACCCGGGCGCCACCCACCCCGGTGAAGTAGAGGTCGAAGCACTCGGCACGCGGCGCCTCGAACCGGGCGGGCGCGAGCTCGACCTCGGGATCGAGGGCACGCATCTCGACGAGAGATTCGTCCCAGAAGACGTCGATGTCGGGCGGACAGGGGTTGCGACCCTCGTAGGTCCGCAGCTTGTCCAGCGGCATGTCCAGGATGGGCACGTGGATCACCTCGACTCATAGAACACGTGCGACCTCCATGGCCTGGCGAATCGACGCCGAGATGCCCAGCGACCAATCGTACTGGCCGGCGCGCCCGATCGAGAAGACGTTTTCGGGCAGGGCGTCCAGGTACCTCCTCGCCAGGGCCCTCTCCTTCTCGATCGGGTACGGGAAGAGCTTGTTCTTCGTCGACGGGATCTCGATACCGAGAAGCGTCGACGGGCCCTCGTTCCGGAAGATCTTCTTGTACTCGACCACGCGGGTGAAGGGCTCGCGACCCGCGTAGTACACGGCGTGAACGCCTGCCGGAAGCGCCTCCGCCACGGGGAGCACGAGCTTCCAGAGCTCGCGGCCCATCCAGCGCAGGGGACCGAACGCGCCGTCGAGCACGATCTCGGGGGAAATCGTGCTGATGATGACATCGAAGCTCCGCCACGCGCCGCGAAGGTGGACGCGGCGACGCTCCACGTCGAACGCGTCGATGGCAGTGCCGAGCAACACCTCCGCATCCGAGGTCGCCTTCTCGAAGAAGTCGTCGTATCCGTTCCCGCCGCTCGGGAACGCATACACGGTCGCGGCGGCCCGGGGTCCCGACCTGAGCGGCGGGGTGTTCGGCGACCAGGTACTGCCCGCAGGGAGCTCCTTGTTCGAGCCGATGTTCCACATCTTCAACGTGTAGGTCTCGATGAACTTCGCGTAGAGCGTCGGGCCGAGGATGTTCACCCAGTACGCCTCCAGATCGGCGGGGGCATCGACACGTCCCGCCGGATCGCGCGCGCCGATCTCGGAGCGGATCCGGTCGCGCTCCGGCATCCGCTCCACGTCGTCCTCGTGAAGCGGAAACGAGTAGAACCCGGGATCCGCCTCGGCGAAGGTCAGGGTCTCGTGGTCCGGGATGAGCCGGAGAGGCGCGTGGCGATGAACGAGCGCGAAGACGTCCTCGTCCGCCGTCTCGAGGTAGCGCGGTCCGAAGGTGTACGGATGACCCCCGTAGCGCTGCGTCCTTCCGCCCGCTCCGAGGAACGCGGCCCGCTCGACCAGCGTCACGCGATGCCCCCGCTCCGCGAGGAGGAGCGCGGCCGCGCACCCCGAGAAGCCCCCACCGATCACCAGGACGTTGCCCATGGACCGTCAGCCTCCCCGGTGCTCGGGGGCTCGCGTGAAGAGATCGCGGAGGCGCACGGGGGCGAACGAGAAGCCCCCCGGCGTGCGATCCCACACGTCGGTGTACGCGGACCAGTGCTCGCAGGAGTCGCAGACGGGATAGTCCCCGAGCTCGAGGGACCGGTGAGCGGCGCGGAACCTGCGAAACTCGGGATCGCCCCAGATCTCGCGCAGCGGCTTCTCGTTGATGTTGCCAATCCGGGCGTCCTTCGTCCCTGGATGCCAGTGGAACATGTAGCAATGCAGGACGTCGCCGTTCGCCCGGATCGCCGTGGAGTACCACGGCACGATGCACGGGTAGCGCCTCGGCGACGGCGGGCCAGCCAGGGCGGGGGTCAACCCCTCGATCGGTCGGCCGATCTTGTAGATGGGGCGGCCGAACGCTTTGTCGACGAAGCGGGACCAGTACGCGACGAAAGGAGCGACGCGGGCCTCCGTCTCCTTCGCCTCCATCATGAACGTCTGCACGTAGGGACGCTCGAGGCCCCGCGCCTTCTTCAGGCGCGAGATCCGCCGGATGTTCTCGGCGACCTTCTCGAACGTCTTCGTCTTCGTGATCGCCTCGTGGTCCGCCGCGTTCTCGGCGAACAGGCTGATCTGGATGCTGTCGAGCCCGCTCTCCGCGAGCGAGAGGAAGAGTCGCTCCGTCAGGAGCACACCGTTGGTCGAGAGGATGGTGTTGACGCGGGGGCGCTCCGCCTTCATGTAGGCGACGAACGGTGCGAGGTTCTCGAACTGCAGCGTCTCGCCGATCGCGGATATGTCGAAGCTGTAGTACGGGTCGTTCGGCATGCTCGCGACGATGTTCTCGAGGGTGGCGAAGGACATCTCGCTCCTCGTCCGGTACATGTCGCGGACAGCCTGCTCGGCGTAGGGGCACATCGTGCAGGAGTAGAAGCAGGTCTTCTCGTGGAACGAGATGTTGACGACCCGTGGGAGATCGTCGGCGCGCAGGAACAGCTTCTGCCCGGCCATGGTCCCCAGGAGGAAGTTCTGCGCCAGGCCCTTGAGGGAGCGGGTCGTGCGGAGCTTCTCGAAAAGCGGCCTGGGACGGACGTGGGACATGAGCTCCTAAGGTTCAAGGGATGACCAGGACGAGGACCTCTTGCTGGCGATCACCTCGTACACGCCGAGATCGCCGCCGTACGTGCCCTCGAAGAAGGCCCTGGATCGCGCCGCGGGGAGGTCCGTCGCCCCCAGGCAACCCTCGTCGGCCTGGGTGACGTTTTCGAGCCCGCCCCGCGCGAGGGCCACGTGGAGGTCCTTCGGATCGATCAGCACATCCACGCCCGGCTCGGTGGGCTCCCCTTGATCGTATCGCCACGTGTTGAGGAAGGCGCGCGCGACCTGGAGCCGCGGCTCGTAGCCGACGCTCCGGTTGTGCTGGGTCGTCCAGAGGTGCTTGTACCACCCGAGCCCGTTCGCGTTCACGTACAGGATCCCGCCCGGCCTGAGGACACGCACGAGCTCACCGAGTGACGCGCGCCACGGCGTGAGGAACAACGCGCCGTAGCAGAACACCGCGTCGAAGCTCGCGTCGGGATGCGGCAGAGCGGCGAGGTCGGCGCGGGTGGCACGCAGGTTCGGGGCCTTCGCCAGCCCGGCGAGCTCCCGCAGGAAGTCGACGCGATCCTCGCGGATGTCGCACGCTTCCACGGTGGCGTTCGTCGTCGCGAGCGCGAGCGACCATTGCCCGAAGCCGCACCCCGCGTCCAGCACCGCGCCACGGTCCACGAAGCCGTACTGCGCGAGGCGCGCCGCGTACGTCTCCACGTCCATCGAGAACACTCTCCGCGCGAACGCCGCGGACGCGGGCCCGAGCCGCGCCTCGCAGCGTTCGACGAGTTGCAACGCCACGGAATGCGGCGGGCCCGGTCCGGCCATCCTGTTCTCTCGCGTGGCCACGGACCCCGCACGTAGTTTTACACGCGACCGAGAGGGCGTCAAACGGGGGCCGGTGATGGATCGCTCGGGCGGCCCGAGCTTCGTCAGGCTCGGGTTTCGCCCTTTTCCGGGCCGACCGGCCAACAGGGCACCCCCGGCTGAAGCCGGGGGCAGCAACCTCCGCGGATGCACGTGTGGTGAAGCCCGCCCGAGGGCGGGCTTCCATTCGCCGGAGACGTCGTCCGCGGCTTTCGCGAAGCGCCACGTCGGCGCGGCGGAACGCCTCACGCAACGCCGTACGTGCACGGCCGGTGGGTGGCTCATGCCTCGACGCTCTCCAGCGTTCTTGGTCGCGCACGTCGTGTGGCAACGTGCGGTCCGCAACGGAGCTTGCCCGCGTTGTTCGACGACGCGCGCGCAGGGATCCTGGGCGACCAGGCAGAGCAGGTGGGCTCGGTGCTCCTCTGCGTGGGTTGCGCCGACGATCACGTGCACGTCGTCGCTCGCCTGGCTGCCACGACCTCGCTTGCCGAGCTGGTTCAGCGCTTGAAGGGCGGATCGGC
>SXNL01000077.1 GCA_005777185.1 Myxococcales bacterium | reverse complement strand
GGGGTCGGCTCGGGCGCGGGACCCGGAGCGCGCGGGCGGATCATCGGCCGCGCCGCCTGCGTGCCCCGGGCCGGGCTCGGCACCGGCGCTGGCGTTCGCTCGCGCGGATGCGTGCTCTCGAACGGATCGGACAGATCCAGCGGGGCCGCGGGCTGCGGTGGATCCTCCCCCGGCGGCTCCGCCGGGCGCGGGTCGACGGGCGGCGGGCGGCGCACGATCCGGCGGCTCGCCGGCGATGCGTCCGCGCGCTGGACAGCGGGGTTGAAGGCGCGGGGCGCGGGCGCGGGGATGTTCACGACCGGCGCGGGGCCGTCGATCGCCGGGCGCCACGACGATCCTGTCGGCGGCCCGTCCGCGCCGTCGAGCATCGCAGCGACGGGGGCGGCGCCCGCCGACGTCACGTCGTCGGCGGCCGCCTCGCTCGCCTCGCCGGACTCGAGCGCGCTCATATCGGCGGCGACCTGCGCCTCGAGATCGTCGAAGTCCTCGAGGTCCACGTCGATGGCGATGTCTGCCTCCGGCTGCTCGCCCGGCTTGCCGAACCGCGCGCGGGCCTTCGCGAGGTGCCGCTTGAAGGTGCCCTCCTCGATGGCCCGGCACGTGCGCGCCCAGAGCGTCTGGTACGTGCTGTACTTCTGCGTGATCATCTGGAAGCGGAAGCGAAGCGCGGTGTTGCGGAGCTGCTCCTTGCGGATCACCTCGAGGCGGCGGTCGACGTCCTTGCGCGCCACCGTGGGCTCGAGCTTCTCGAAACCCAGGAAGTACTGGTCGTACAGCTTCCGCAGGCGCTCCGTCCGAACCTCGAGCTCGGAGACCAGAACCTCCAGTTCCTTCTGGGTGGGGCCAGCCATCTGTCGGGTCACGAATCCTTGCACGCGAACGATCCGGCGTAAACGATCGTCTGGGCGCGCGCTGCGGGGTTCCGGCGGCGCGGGGTTTGGTGCTAGATCCGTCGCGTGATCGACATGACGCGGCATGGAAAGGCCACCTTCGCGCTCTCGCTCGTCCTCCTCGCGTGCGTGCCGCCGGGCAACAGCACGCCCACGGACTCCGGCGCGCCCGTCCCGACGGCCCCGCCCCCCAAGCCGCCGGAGAACCTCCTCACCACGGTGTTCGAGGACGACTTCGAGCGGGCGATGGTCCAGGCGCCGCTGGCCGCAGGGACGCTCGAGGACGCCGGGCTCCTGTCCCCGCCGGATGCGCGTGCGCCGGACGCGGCGCTCGTCGGCGACGGCGCGCCCCCGAAGGCAGGCCCCACCGAGGCGGGCCTCGCCGACGCCCTCGCCGCGCCGAACGCGCCGCTCGTCTTCGAGCGCGACGGCGGGCGCAAGAAGCCCATCGACCTCTCCCCGCCCTCGACCCTCGGCCCGAACTGGACGCAGGCGAGGACGACGGCGTGGCGCATCGAGAACGGGCGCCTCTGCGGCCAGGGAGCGCAGAACCACGGCGTCTGGCTCAACAAGTCGATCCCCACCAACGCGCGCATCGAGTTCGACGCGATCAGCGACTCGCCCGAGGGCGACCTCAAGGCGGAGTTCTGGGGTGACGGCCAGTCGGCGGCCACCACGATCTCGTACACGAACGCGACCAGCTACCTCGCGATCCTGGGCGGCTGGAAGAACACCTACCACGTGCTCGCGCGCATGAACGAGCACGCCCCCGATCGCAAGGAGATCGTCATCGACAAGACGAGCGACGATCCACGTCAGAAGCCCGTGAACCGCGGGCAGATCTACCGCTTCAAGGTCGAACGCGCGGACGGCAAGACGGTGAAGTGGTCGGTGGACGGCATCGAGTACCTGTCGTGGGTCGACAAGGAGCCGCTCGCGGGGCCCGGCCACGACCACTTCGGATTCAACGACTGGGCCGTGAAGGTGTGCTTCGACAACGTCCGGGTGACGCCGCTCCCTTGAACGAGGCGGCAGGCTCGAGAGGGGCCTACCTGCTGTTCACGATGGCGGCGCAGCTGTGGGCGGAGGCGATGAGCGAGTAGGCGGCCTCGGGGGGCCAGGCGTAGCCGAAGATCTGGCACATCTCGTCGTCGCCGATACCCCAGACGAGCTCCTTGTTCGTGCTGTTGTTCCACGCGCAGGTGAAGAAGAGCTCCTCGGACACGGAGGTGTCGATCGCGGGATCGTAGGCGACCATGACGCCGTTGTCGGGATCATAGCCCCTGGAGCTGAGCCAGAGCTGCCCGTCCTTCGGCCCGCCGACGTAGCCGCTCGTGATGGATCGGCCCATCCGGTGCATGTGGGGGAGCACCTGGATGATGTGCATCGGACGGGGGATCTTGCACTGGCCCCTGATCTCGTAGTTCTGCGCCTTCGGCGGGATGCGGAAGGACGTGTAGATCCACGTGAAGGGCGCGACCTCCTGCTTCATCTTCTTCTCGTCGATCACGAACCACTCGTAGGTCGGCTGGACAGTGACGGGCGCCGGCGTGGTGTTCAGGTAATGCATGCGCAGGACGATCTCGAAGCCGTCCTTCAGGCGGTAGCCCATGCCCTCCGGGAAACCCTGCCACTCCTCGCCCGAGAACTGCGTCGACGACCCGAAGAGGACGGCGCCGCCGGCCGCGACGTCGACGGCCTCGCCCCCGAACGCGTTGTCGTCCTTCACGCACGGCCGCGGTCCGTCGCCGGCGGTCCGGGGACGCGTCGTGATGTTGCCGTGGTGCATGCCCTTGCCGACGACGAGCCTCGCGCCGCCGACGATCTTCGACGCGGCGGGCAGCTCGAGCGGCACGATGAAGCAGGGCGACTGCTCCTCGCCGGGCGCGAGCGTGACCGCCGGCGGCGTCGCCTTGAAACTGCCGACCGAGAAGGGTGGCGGGCCCTTCCGGACGGGGGTGCCGGGGAGGGGGCCCTGCTGCGCGGGAGTGCTCGTCGACGACGCGCTGCACGCGAGAGCCAGCACGGGGACGAGGAGGAGGGAGAGAGCCTTGCGCATCGGGTGCTCCACGATGAGCGTAGCCGTCGTCAGCGGCGGCGGCATCAGAGATTCCCGCCCGATATCCCGACCCCGAACGGCCTCCGGAGGCACAGCCCGCCGATGAACCTCCCGTCCCGCGACACCACGAGGAACCCTCCCACGCCGGGGTTCACCTTCTCGAGGGCGCCCGGGTACACGTTGAGGTGCAGGAAGTACTCCGCCACGTCCGCGACCTCGAGCGACGCGAGCAAGGACTCGTTCCGATCGACGAAGATCGCCCCTGCCGGCGCGTTCCTGATCACGTTCTCCACCTTGTTGATGCCGGCGTTGTAGAAGGCGTCGATCTTGCCGCCGCCCGCGAGCGTCACCGAGTAGCCGTCGCGGACGCGGAACGACAGACCGCCCATGTTCGAGAACCCGAAGTACCCGAAGAGGCGCAGGCGCTCGTAGAAGGGCAGCGCCCAGCGCATCGCGTAGTAGTTGCCCTGGTTGTGGATCTCGCCCTCGGGCAGCCGGAACGTGGGCTGGAGCGACCAGTCCGCGACGACCACCGTCCGGCTGAAGAAGCGGGCGACCGCGGGCAAGCTGAAGAGGGCGATGCCGCCGATGTCGAACACGTAGAAGTCTGCGAGGGCGTCCGTGTTCGGGCCGTCCACCCCCTTGTTCTCGAGCGTCTCGTTCGTGAGCTGCGCCGCGACCGTCGTGAGCATCGAGAAGAGCGCGGGCGCGGGCACGTCGTTGGCCGCGTACCACTCCCAGAGGGCGCGAAACGTCTGGCCCCCTCCGATGAGGTGGAGGAAGTAGTTGGGGCCCCAGCGCGCGGTCTCCAGGGTGTAGCTGAGCGGGAGGATCTCCTGCCGGATCAGCCGCCACCAGCCGCCCGTCTGCTCGACCGCCCACACCGGGTGGGCCAGGTTGTACGTGACGTTCGCGAAGTCCTGGCGGTACGCGATCCTTCGGATGTCGCGCCCCTCCGGGCGGAGCTGCAGAACGTCGAAGCCGCGGTTCAGGTAGACGTAGAGGGGCCCGTAGAGGGCCTGCGAGCCGTAGTCGAGGCCCTTGTAGAAGTAGGGCTCCGGGCGCGCGTCGTCGGCGCGCGCGCGCGGCGTCGAGGAGGCCAGCGCGAGCGCGACCAGCACGGCGCCCGCGCGGCGGAGGGGACCTCGCAGAGACACGGGGGTCGAAGGTACACGATCGCGCCGGCGCGGGAGCGCCATCCGGTGCCCGTCGGCCGCCGTCGATCGGTCGCGCCGGTGCGGGTCGCGCTCGTCGACGGCGGCCCCGATGCGACGGACGTGCTCCGCGGCGAAGACGTGTCCCTGCCTGGGCTGTAGGGCCCGTGTGGGTGTTCGGGGTTACGATGACCGGATGGGCGACGACACGGTGAGCGGGACCGCGGAGCGCGCGACCCCGAGTCCGTACGCGGGTGTGGTCTGGGTCCCGCGCTACCGCGCCACGCAGATCGCCGCGGTCCTGGCGTCGATCCTGGCGATCGCCTCGGCGGTGGCGCTCCGCGGCCCACTCGCCCTCGGCGCGGTGGCGCTGTGCCTCGCGGCGTACCTCGCCGTCAGCGTCGCGGCGCGGCGGCACCGCGGCGTCGTGACGGAGCGCGTGGAGGCGGACCGTCGCGGCCTCTTCCTCGGCAGGGAGCTCGTCGTGCCAAGGGGCCGCATCGACGCGGTGCAGGTCGAACGCGACGACGACGGGCTCTGGTTCGTGCACATCCACGTGCGACGCGGCGGTGTCGTCACGATCGGCGTCGACGACCGGGAAGACGGGAGCGCGCTTGCCCGGGCCCTCCAGCTCGACGCGAGCCTGGCGACCGCGAAGTTCGTGACGACGCGGCGCGCGTACTCCAAGGTGGGGCTCTTCGCGCCGCTCGCGCTCCCCCTCTTGGCGTGCTCGCTCTGGCCCCTGCACGCACCGCCGACCCTGGTGGCCGGGGCGCTCGCGGGACTCTTCACGCTCAGCGCGGTGGTGACCGCCTCGCGGCTCCTTCGCGTGAAGGTTGGCGCCGACGGCCTGGTCGTGAACGAGGGCATGAAGCGCGCGCGGTTCATCGGACACGGCGAGATCCGGGACGTGGGCCGCGACGGCTCGACGGTCGTCGTTACGCTGCGTGACGGACAGACCTTGCGGTGCGCGATGGGCTTCGCGGGGGGCGGCGCGGAGGAGGACACGGCCGAGGGCATGGCCGAGGCGATGAAGCGCAGGATCGGCGAGGCGAGGGGCGTGCACGCCGCGATGTCGGGGGACGTGTCGGCGCTGCCCGCGCTCGTACGCGGCGGGCGCTCGACGGCGGAGTGGATGGAGGCCCTCCGGCGGATCGGCGAGGACGCCGACGGCGGCCCGCGCCTCGGGCCGATCGGGCGAGAGCGACTGTGGGATGTGGTCGAGGGGTCGCGCGCGCCGGCGGACGTGAGGATCGCGGCGGCGGTTGCGCTCCGCGCGGGCGAGCTGGCCGGCGACGGGACCCGCACGCGCATCGCCGCGATCGCGCGCGCGTGCGCCGAGCCTGGCCTCGAGGAGCGGATGCGCGTGGCCGCGGACGGTCAGGAGGCGGCGATGGCCGAGATGCTCGACCGGCTCGCGGCCTCTCCGTGACGATCAGAACCCGATGTCGTTCCCGAGCCCGGCGGGGAGGACCGCGTCCCACCACGGCGTGACCGAGCCGGGGCAGTTCGTCGGATCGGAGTGCCCGTCGCGCTCGACGCACTCCTTGATCGGACCGTTCAGGTACGACATCAGGAGGTCGTGGTAGCCGGGCTTCGCCGCGTCGCTCCAGCGATCGGGGCGGATGGCGCCCCACGAGTTCTTCACGCGGAAGAACTCGACCGTCGCGCGCGTATCGAGCGCGCGGGTGAGGAGGTCCGCGGTGGCGGGCTCGCCCGCCTTGAGCACGCGTCCGTCGGAGAGCTTCACCTGGTAGTCGTCCATCACGGTCATGTGGCCGCCCTGGCGACCCGGGCCGCGGCGGTCGAGCTCCTCCTTCGAGAACTGCGAGCTCTGCGAGAGGGCGTTGAAGTCGACCTTCCACGAGATGATGACGGGGACGCTGGCGTGGAGCGACTTCTGCACCGCGATCTGGAACTTCCGTCGTGCGGCTGCCGAGGACGGGTAGTTCACCTCCTGGAACGCGAGCGGGCCCGAGCGGCTCCAGTAGCTCCCCGTGCCGAGCGCGTCCTGGAGCTTGACCTTCTTCACCGTGTTCGTCGTGAAGTCGTAGATGGCCGCGTCGAAGTCGCGTGCGCGGATGATGCTGTTGTTCGGGCGATTCCGGACGTAGCTCCGGTCGAGCGTCTTCGTGACCCCCGTCCCGAAGACCGCGTCGAGGCGGCCGACCACCGTGCGGTCGAGGCCCCACGCCTTGTCCAGCTCGGCGCGCACCTTCGCGCGATTGCGGCGAACCGCGGGGTCCTTCAGTGCGCCCGTCTTGAGGGACTCGTTGATGGCGGCGAGGGCCGCGGACTGGCGATTGGACATCTCCGCCTCGGACTCCGCCGCGACGAAGTCGGCCTCGAGCATGAGGCCGTAGCGATCGATGAGGCCAGCGATGGTGCCGTAGCTGCCGCCCGTGGAGATCTCCGTCATGGATCGGCCGTTCGCGAGCTGCTCGAACCAGTGCCAGTACGTCCAGTACGACTCCGAGACGTTTGCCTCCACGCCCGTCGAGCGCTTGTTGAGCGCCTCGACCCAGCTCGCGGACGCGTAGATCCAGCAGTTGCCGATCGACTGCCGCTTGACCTTCGTGTGGTCGATCTGGGTGATGTCGTCGGTCGATGAGCCCTCCTCGCCCGCCTCTTCGTCGGTCGGGGGAGCGCAGCCGATCGAGGTGGTGGCGCCGAGCGCGAGGAGTGCCGAGAGGGTGAGCCAGCGGGGTGCGAGGAGCGTCATGGGAGGGGTACCTGCTACTTGTGTGCCAGTATGCTACATGGCCGTTTGTCGGTGATCTTGGGGTATCCGCGCCGAAAAAGACAGAGCCTGGGTGGGTGAAGATCCAGGGCGGCCGACCGGTCCACTCTCCGTCGGCCGCTCTTCCGCCGAGCATGGCATCCTAGCATGGATGCGCCGTCGTGGTCACCCTGCGCTCCTCGCGGCCGTGCTCGCCGCGTGCGGCACGGATCCGCCGAGCCTTTCCCCCGGTGACCTCGGCGGCGGCGACGGAGGGAAGGTCGAGGACGGAGCCGCGCCCCTCGACGCCGGCGTCGTTCCGGTCGACGGCGGGGTCGTGCCGATCGACGGCGGGGTCGTGCCGATCGATGGCGGCGACGCGTCCTCACCGCACCCGTGCGTCGGATCCAAGGCGGCCTGCCCGATCGTGCCGCCGGGTCTCGCGGGGGGCGGCGGCCTGATCGGGATCGATCGCTGCGCGTTCTCGCTCGCGCCCACGGCCGCATTCGCGACGAACGGCGCGCTCCTGGACGCGCTCGAGAAGATCACGACCAAGGTCTCCCCCGCGGCGGTCGCCGCGGACGGCAACCGGGTGGCCGCCGTCGTCACCTCCGTGCCGGGGAGCCCCGCGGGGGTCGACTACGCGGTCCGCTGGAACGCCGAGGACGACGCGTCGACCACGTGGATCCCGCAGGGGATCACGGGGACGTTCGACGCGGACCCGAGCGGCGCGGTGGGTGGCAAGCGCGTGGTGCTCGTCAGCTTCTACGAGGACACCACGCTCGGCAAGGGCGTGCGGATCGCGTTCCTCGACGTCACCACGCCGGCCGCACCGCGCTACCGCTTCGCGCTCCTCGTGGAGCCCTCGGGCTCGGCGGCCGCGCCGAGCTTCGCGCCTGTCGACTCCCACGCCGGGGGCATCGTCTGGTTCGGGGGCAAGCTCTACGTCGCGCAGACGGGAACGGGGTTCCGCGTGTTCGACATGGCGCGCATCCTCCAGGTCGCCGTCGACCAGGACACGGTCGGGTGCACGGCGACCACCTGCCGCGCGGGCCTCTACAAGTACGTCATCCCGCAGATCGGGGTGTACGCGCGCGGCGGCGCGTGCGCTCCGATCTTCTCCTTCGTGTCGCTGGATCGCTCGACGGATCCGCCTTCGCTCCTCTCGGGCGAGTACTGCAGCACGACGGCCTGCAGCGGGCGGTTCTCGGGCAAGGTCCTGCGCTGGCCGCTCGACCCCGCGACGGATCTCCTCACGCGCCAGGACGCGGCGCGGACCACCTGGCCCGACGAGGGCTTCCTGATGGGTGAGACGCAGGTGCAAGGCGCGGCGTCACGCGGCGGCGCGTACCTCCTCTCGTCGAGCGCGCCCGCGGCGGGCGGCGGCGCGCTGTACCGCGTGAAGGTGGGGAAGAGCGCGACGTCGACGTTCGCCGATGCGCCGGAGGATCTGATGGTGGACGCGAGCAACGGTAGGCTCTGGGGCCTCACGGAGGGCGCGGGGGAGCGGGTGGTGTTCGCTGTGAAGCTCGCGAGCTACCCCCCACCGTGAGGAGGAGGACGGCGCACCACCCGTCGACGCTACTCGAGACGCGCGGGCAGCGCCGTCGTCGCTCCGCTCGGGGCGGGGGGCGTCGCGCCGGTCCCCTTCGACGAGCGCGGCGCTGCCGTCGCGCGGCCCGCCCTCCCGCTCGGGGCGGGCG
>SXNL01000076.1 GCA_005777185.1 Myxococcales bacterium | reverse complement strand
TCTGAGCCAGGATCAAACTCTCCAGTTGAATCTGGAGAGAGCTGATTGACCACCCTCAAAGAGGTGGTCGGCTCTCGAATTCCGAACACCCCCGGCCTCGGCCACTGCAAGCAGGGCGTCGTCCGGGGAGGGGTCGCTTCGGCAGGCCACCCGCTGCTCTCGCAGCCGGTGCGCCTCGCGCCCCTTGGGAGCCCACTTCAGGTGTGTTCACCTTCAGTGAGCGTACGATTCAGTTTTCAAGGACCGAGGCAGGGGCCACCGGGCGGTGGTTTCTGCGTTGGGGTCGCGAAGCTTAGGGACTTCGCGGGTGCTGGTCAATAACTGTTTTTTCTGGGCCGCTCTTTTTTTTCCGGGCTCCGGCTCTGGCGCCGGGGGAAGGTTCTCCACAGGGTCACCCGGTCGGGGCGCCCTTGGCCTTGAAAGCGTGTGCTTTCGCGGGGTTGTGGGCGGCCGTGGGTGGGAGAAGCTGGGGAGAACCGTCGTGACGCGTCCGGATGGGCGGCGTGCCGTTGCTCAGCCCGTCCTCCGAGGGATCTCGGCGGGCGGGGACGCGGAACATAGTCGCCCGGGGCGACGAGTCAAACCCGAAACAGCGGGCCGGTGCTTTTGGCGGTATGTTGGCGATATTGTATAGAAATTTTGTGTGTGAGATACCCGTAGATCGGGGCCGACGGGCGTCGTCGCTCGGGGAGGCTCGGCTGGCGGCGCCTCGGGCGCGTGGGGAAGCGGGCTCGGGCTCGGGCTCGTGAGGACTAATGGTCCCATGCGTGGCGCGGCTCGTCCGCGTACCACCAGTTGCCCGGCTCGCGGACGAGCGTCATCTCCGCCCCGGCCTGGGTTCGCACCCGGTAGCCTCGCTCGCCGGCGTGGAGCCCCATCACGGCGCCGATGACCTCGACGGGCCGGACCTCCGGCGTATCGGCCAGGGCGCGGGGGCGGCCCGCGGGGTCGCACTCGACCTCGACGGGCAGCCAGGTCAGGGGGGCGATCGTCCAGGCGGCCTCGTGCGAGAGGGCGTGGGCGCAGGCGTCGAAGGCGCGGGTCGACCGCGTGAAGCCCGCGCGGCGGGTGAGCACCATGGCGACCGCGTAGCCCTCCGGGAGACGCCGGATGATCATGCTCCGGCGGGCGAATCGGAGGGTCACCTGGATGGGCCGCGCGTCCAAGGCGAAGCCTTCGTGATCGAGGAGGAGGCGGAGCTCGGCCGCGGCGACCTTGATCTCGAACGGATCGACCGCGCCCGCGTAGTCCACGGTCTCGCCCCCGCGATCGACCAGCGCGGCGGCGTGCGCGCCCGGGACCCGGAGCACGAGGGCCTCCAGGATGCTCGAGAACGCGCTCGCCTCCATGTCCCGTGCGGGGATGCGGGACGGCCTCGGGCGCCTCAAGGCGCGCACCGCCCGCGGCCGCGTGGCCGGGTGTCGCGCCTGCCCGCGAGACGCACCCTCGCGCCCATGACCCTAGCGGGGCGCGCCCTCGGCGACGACGGAGGCCATGAGCGAGGCCGCCGAGCCTTCGATGCGTGGGGGGGTCGCGCGCCTGAGCCGCTCGAGGGCGGCGTCCAGGAGCTCCTTGCCGCGGTCGCGGTAAGCCTCGGAAGCGAGGGCCTCGCGACGATCCTCCAGGGGCACGGAGACGGGCGGGAGCACTTCGACGAGGCGCACGACGTGCCAGCCGAAGGAGGTCTCCACGACGCGCGTGTCGCCCTTCGCCGGGATCGCGAAGGTGCCCGCCGCGAACTCCGGGACCATGTTCTGGCCGGGTATCGGCGTACGGCCGTCGTCTAGGATGGGGGGGAGGTGCTCGACCTTCACCGTCCAGGTGCCGGCGGGCACAGCCGCCGCAGCCTTCTCGAAGCCCTCGTTCGAGACCGATGTGGTGGCTGCGAGGATCGTCTGCGCCAGCTGCAGAGCACCCTCCTCGTCGAAGGGCTTCTTCTCCCGGCGCATCACGAGCGCGTGGACGACCTGCCGGGCGGGCCCTCGCCCCAGCTCCCAGTAATGGAGCGCCGTCAGCCGCTCGACCTCGGCATCCGTGGGCGCAGCATCCGGAGCGGCAGCCTCGCGGACTCGGCGCGTCGTGGCGCGTGCGAGGACGGTCCGCGTCTTCCACTTCACGTCCGGGCGTGCCGGCGCGCCCTCGGCCTTGGCGTGCTGGGCCAGGAGGGCGTCCTCGATCAGGAGATCGAGCGCGGCGCGGGGCGTGACGCCCTTGGCCCGCGCGACCTGCTCGACGAGCGCCTTCGGGATGCGAGCGTCACCCACGCGCGCGACCACCTCCCCACCGAGCGCCACGCGCGTGTCGGGCGGTGGGGCGGACGAGGTGCACCCGAGCCCCAGGGTGCACGCGAGGGGAACGATCCAGGCCGAGCTCCAAGGCCCTCGGGTGTGGCGGAGCATGGTCACGTGTTCGACGGTCGCATGGTCTGAACGGAGGATCGCACGCCTGCGAGCCCGACGACCAGCCAGTAGAAGGCCTCGAGATCGCTCGCGCGAGAGAGCGCGAGACCGCCCATCACGAAGGCGGCCACGCCGACGAGGAGCATCACGATGGCGAGCACGTCCGCGAGCTGCACGCCGGCAGGATAGCATCCGTCAGGCGCAGGGGGATCAGCGAACGAACGCGAAGACGGCGCCCGTGACCGTCACGGCAGCGAGGAACAGCACGAGGGGCAGGGCGCGCCTGATCCGCCGGGACGAGCGCGCAAGCGGTCGCGGTGCGTGGCGGGACACCGCGAGATCGGTGGCGGCGCCCAGGACGGCGAGCCCGGCTGCGAGCATCACCAGGCGCACCAGCATCGCACGCTCGGGCGACGAGACCCGCCATCCGACGGCCTGGAGCCCGATCGCGGCGCTCACGCCGAAGAGCACGTACAGGGCGTCGAAGCGCGGGATCTCGACCCGCGGGCGGAGCCGTGGACCGGCGGAGATGCGGGCAGGCGCGAGCACCTGCCTCCGGAGGGGTGGGGCGGACGAAGCGAACGCGAAGAGGAGCCAGCCGAGCGCGCCGAGAAGGCCGATGAGGACGTCGCCCCGTCCGGCCACCGAGGTGGGTCCGGCGAGGAGCCACACGATGACGCTGGTCACGGCGAGACCCCACACGGAGAGCGGCCGGGCGAGGCGCGGCCGATCGCGCTCGACGAGGGTCGCTGCGCCCACGAGGACGACGCCCAGGATCGCGAAGCCCTTGGCGAACGGCGACACGCCCTTGCCCCACGCCGCCGGAGCGACCGTCACGCCCCAGGCGTAGAACGCGGGGATTGCGGCCTGGGCGGAGGCCCCGAGATCCGCGACACGGGGGCGCGGGCGCGGAGGAGGCGGCGGGCCGTCACGCACTAGGTCGCCCTGCGGTCGACGAGGCGACGGGCCGGGACGACGTCGGGACGGCCGGAGAGGGTGTACTCGTCCTCCTCGGCGAAGGAGATCCCCAGCCGGGTCCACAGTCCCGTGTCGAGGAGCTGGGTCGGCCTCACGTTGCGGAGCGCGGCGAGCATGACCTGCTTGGTGCCGGGCCGCTTGGCCTCGAGATCGTCGAGCATGCGGCCCACGACCTTGCGCTGGAGATCCTCCTGGGCGCCGCAGAGATCGCACGGCAGGATGGGGAAGCCCCTGGCGGAGGCGTAGGCCCGGATGTCCTCCTCGGCGCAGTGTATCAGCGGTCGGATGACGACGTGCCCGGTCGCGGCGCGGAGGATCGGGGGCATCGCGGCGAGGCGTCCGGAGAAGAAGAGGTTGAGCAGCAACGTCTGCAGGACGTCGTCGCGATGGTGGCCGAGCGCGATCTTGTTGCATCCGAGCTCCGTCGCGACCCGGTAGAGGATCCCCCGGCGGAGGCGCGAGCAGAGGGAGCACGTCGTCTTTCCCTCCGGGACCTTCTCGCGGACGATGCTGTACGTGTCCTCGCGGACCATCTTGAAGTCGTGGCCCTCGCGCGCCATGTAGGCCTCGAGGACGTGCCCGGGATAGCCGGGGTGGCCCTGGTCGACGTTGACGACCTTCAGGTCGAAGCGAACCGGCGCGCGCGACGCGAGGTCGCGGAGGAGCTCGAGCAGCGTGTAGCTGTCCTTGCCTCCGCTGACGCAGACCATGACGCGATCGCCGTCCTCGAGCATGCCGAAGCCCGTGATGCCCTTCGCCATTTCCCGCGCGAGCCGCCGCTCGATTTCCATCGGCCGGATCCTAGTCCATCCGGCCGGCGCGCCCTCAACGTTGTTGGCAGGTGCCCCGGGTCGGTGGGTATACTCGGCCGGAGGAGCCCCCTATGAAGACGTGGGAGTACAAGCGGTACATCTCGGACGTGCTCGAGGTCGCGGACGACAGCCTGGAGGCCAAGCTCAACACCTTCGGGCGGGAAGGCTGGGAGCTCGTCGCGTCCTTCGACCGCGAGCGCGGGGGCAACTCGAAGGAAGTGTTCTTCATCTTCAAGAGACCGCTCGGCTAGGCTCCTCGACCCCGCGGGCGGGATTCGACACGCCGGGAGGCGCTAGCCGAGGCTGTTCTCGACCAGCCTGAAGAACGTCAGGACCGCGTGCCCGGTGCCGCCCTTCGACGCCCAGCCGCTCGCACGGTCGGCCATGGCGGGGCCGGCGATGTCGGCGTGGACCCAGTTCTTCGTGTCGCCGATGAACTCGCGCAGGAAGAGCGCGGCGCTGATGGATCCACCCCAGCGATCGCCCGTGTGCTTGAGGTCCGCGCAGTCGCTCTTGAGCTGATCCTTCAGCTCCTCGAGCAGGGGCATGCGCCACATGGTTTCGCCCGTGCCCTTCGCGGCCGCCGCGAAGTCGGCCGCGGCGGACTCGCTGTTCGCGTACCAACCGGTGCACGTGTTGCCGAGCGCGACGACGCAGGCGCCCGTGAGCGTCGCGTTGTCGACGAGGAGATCGGGCTGCAGCGTGCGCGCGTAGGCGAGTGCGTCGGCGAGGATGCGGCGGCCCTGGGCGTCGGTGTTGTTGATCGCGACCGTCTTCCCGTCGAGGGTGCCGAAGATGTCGCGCGGGCGGTAGGCGGCGCCGTCGGGCATGTTCTCGGCCGCCGCGAAGATCCCGTGGACCTCGACGTCGGGCTTCAGGGCGCCGACGATGGCCATGAGGCCGACCACGTTCGCGGCGCCTGACATGTCGTGCTTCATCTCGCCCATGCCCGCAGCGGGCTTGATCGAGATGCCGCCGCTGTCGAAGGTGATGCCCTTGCCGACGAAGACGAGCCGCTTCCGGGTACCCGAGCCGGCGGAGGCGGGGACGTGAGACAGGTGCACGAAGTGAGGCTTGCGGAGGCTCCCCTGGCCGACCGCCTCGAGGAGCTTCATGCCACGCTTCTGCACTTCCTTGAAGTCGAAGACCTGGCACTTGAGGCCCTTCTCCGCGGCCATGGCCTTCGCGGCGGCCGCGAGCGCCTCCGGGTAGAGCTCGTTCGGCGGCTCGTTGGAGAGATCGCGGGCGAGGATGACGCCCGCGGCGATCGCCTGTCCGGCGTCCACGGTCCTCTTCGCCTCGCGGGGCACGTCGCCGGTCAGCGTGATGGTCACCTGCGCGAGCTCGGCCTTCGGCTTTCGGTCACCGGTCAGGTACTTGGTGAAGCGGTACGCGCCGAGCTCGATGCCCTCGACGACGGCGCGGAGGTGGTCTTCGAGGCCCGCGGGCAGTCCGATCACGAGCCGCTTCGCCTTCTCGGCGTTGGCCGCGCGCGCCGCCTTCGCCGCGAACGCTCGGACGTCACCCTCGGTGACGTTCGCGGCGTCCCCCAGGCCGTAGACGATCAGCCTGTCGGCCTTGACCTTGCCGAGCGTCTGGAGCGAGAGCGTCTGGTCCTTCTTCCCACGGAAGTCCTCCTTCTTCGTGAGCTTGGACAGGGCGCCGCCCAAGGCGCGATCGAAGCCGTCGAGCGGCGTGCGCCCCGGCTTCTTCTTGCCGCCCTGCGCCGCGCCCTGGAAGGTCGCGAGGGCGATGACGTCGGCCGTCTCCTTGACGGGCTGCGCGCTGCGGACGAGGATCTTCGGCATGGGTGGGGCCTTCGGAAATGTGTGGCCGGGCGAGCGCAGGGCGAGCCCTTTCGTCGCGACCATACACGGAAGGCTTGGTCAGGGCGAGCCCGAAGAGGCCGCGCGACGGTTCACTTCGCCGGCGGCGACGAGCGCGCCCCGGAAGAGGACGGGGCCCACCAGGCCGCTGGGCGTACTACCCCAGCAGCCGTTCGCGCCGGCCGATGCGGAGGGTCACGTGCGACAGGCGCGAGGCGCGGGCACGCGGCTGCGGCTCCGCTTCCGCGTCGGCGTCGAGCCGCGGCGACCGCGCGGGCTCACAGAACACGGTGCGCGACGGGACGCCGTCGACGAGGAGCGCCAGGGTCGAGGGGGACACGCCAAACGCCCAGGTCACCACGCACGGCAGGACGTACTCGACGCCGGCGACCGCGTCGGCCGCGTGCAGGCACGTGCGCGAACCTGCGGCGACGCGCGCGTTGGCGACGACGAGGATCGCGTTCGCGGACACCGCGTGAATGTCGGCGGCGAGGATCTCGCCTTCGCCGATGAGCCGAGCGGAGAGCGAGGGGCCGCGGCGCGACGAGCGATGCGGCGTCGGTACCTCCGCGCCCGTCACGAGCTGCATGAGGCTCAGCAGCTCGATCTGCTCCGCCGGGGCGAGGGGCTCCCCGAGCGCGGCGTGCCGTGCTCTGAGCTCCCAGAAGCGTACGAGGAAATCCAGTTTGGGTAGCAAGGGGACAGACCTCCTGCAGGAACACAGGTGCCAGCTCCACGTTGGGTGCACCCGGCGTGCCGTTCGTTTCACGGACGACGAGCGAATTGGATCTGGCCTGACGGGCGTCCGGTTCGCCTGTGACGGCGACCGCCCGCCGAGATCCGAGCAACACGCTCCGCACGGACTGCGACGCCCGGACACGCGGATCACGGAGACAGCTTGCAAGTTTCGAGGAACGGCGGGATGTTCCCCGGGGAATGCGGAGATCGCTCGTGCTCTGGGCCGTGATCGGGGCCCTCTCGACGGGGGCCTGCGCCGAGCCGCGCGTCTCGCTGGCGACCGGACCGCGAGAGTACACAGCGCAGGACTACAACGCGGTGCTCAAGCGTTGGACCCGCACGGGTCAGCTGCTCGCGCTTGCCGAGCTGGACGATCTGCTCACTGTCCACTCGACCTTCGAGTCGTGGGACTTCCGGTGGGCGTATGTGGTCCGGTACGCACAGGACTACCGCCTGTCGGTGGAGCAGCGGCGCGAGATCCTGGATCGCACGCTGGCCGAGACACGGGAGACGCACCGCTTCTATGTCGCCCTTTACGGCAGCTCGAACCGCCGGCAAACCGACCTGGGCAGCCCCACGAGCGCGTGGATCGTCCGCCTCATCGACGACCAGGGCGGAGAGACGGCGCCGACGATGATCGATCCGATCCGGAAGCCGGGGTCGCTGGAGCGCACGTACTTCCCGTACTCGAGCGTCTGGCGCCAGCTCTACCGCATCAGCTTTCCCCGCGTCGGCGCGGACGGCAAGCCGACCATCCCGGACGGGGCGCGCTGGTTCGGGCTCCGGTTCGCTGGCGCCGAGGGCAACCGCGAGCTTCGGTGGGACGTCGAGAAGTGATCCGTCACTTGCGGTAGACGCTCACGATCGGGACGCCGTCGTGCGTGAGGACGTAGTCGGGCGTCGCCTTCGCGTACTCGACCCAGATGTTGTAGTCGATCTCGGCCATGTGGAGCTCGTGGTGAACGATCGAGAAGTCGGCCTCGGAGGGCGTGCCGACGCCTCGCAGGTCTGGCCGTAGCCTCTTCTCGTCGATGAGGCGCGCCCAGGAGTCCCACGCCGTGTCGTGGATGAAGACGCTCGCGCCCTTCGCCGCGTTGCGATCGAGCCAGGGTGCGAGGCTCTGCGTGGTGAAGCCCCAGAACTGCCGATTCAGGCCGAGGTCCGCGCCCCCCGAGGTCCCGCCGACGAACGGGACGTACGTGGAGAGTCCGAAGGGGTGCGAGTGCCGGGTGACGAGGATCGGGCCGAGGAGCACGAGCCCGGCGAGCGCGGCGTGGGCGGCGCGCCGGAGCCGCGGCTCGAGACGCCCTTCGAGGGCGGCTTCGAGGCGGGATGCGACGACGTCGAACCCGCGCCCCGCGAGGATCGCGAGGAAGGGGTACGCAGGGAACCAGTGCTTCGTGCCTCCGAAGATGGGCGTACGCGGGAGGAAGAACACGGCGAGCGGCACAGCGAAGCCAAGGAGGACGAGGAGATCCGTCTCGAGTCGGTCCCTTGGGGGGGCCACGACGAGCGACGCGCGGCGGAGCGTCCTCGACAGCCACGACCGTGCGCGGAGCGCGAGCACACGGACGCGATCGGCGGCGCCGATGACGAAGAGGAGGAGCGTCACCGTCGGGATCGTCGCCGCGATCATCACCGGCGCGTAGGCACGCGGGGACGGCGGCCCGAAGTAGTTCCGGCCGAGGAACTCGATGTTGTAGTACTCGTGGTTCAGGTGGAAGTTCACGTACTCCTGCACGCGCGGGAGGGTGTCGTTCCATAGCCACGGCCAGAGGCCCACGAACACGAGGGGACCAAGGAGCGCCATCGACACGAGCGACGCGGGGATCGGCACGCGCCCGACGCGGAGATGGCGCGCGAGGGTCGCGTGATGGACGACGAGCGCGTGCGGGAGGAAGACCGCGGGCAGCATCCACGCGTTGTGCTTCGTCTCGAGCGTGAGCCCGAAGACGATCCCCGCGAGGATGGCCCACCGACCCCCGTTCGCCTCCGATCGCCAGTACACGTAGATGCACGAGACCCACATGGCCATGATCGGCACGTCGAAGCACGCGAGGTGCGCGTTGTAGAAGACGTTCGGGGCGAGACCGAGGAGCCCCGCCGCGAGGAGTCCCGCCCGGCGCCCGTACGCGCGGGCTGCGAACAGGTACGTCACCCAGAGGGCGAGGCCCATCATCAGCATCCCCGGGAGCCGGAACGCGGTGCTCGCGTCCGCGAGGATGTGCCAGCGCGTGTGGAGCCACTCGTAGGAGAGCGCGAAGAGGCTCTTCATCAGCGAGGGGTGCTCGTGGTTGGCCTGCCACGCGGCGTCCACGAACCCCCGCGAGACGGCGCGCCTCGGGTCGTCGAGGAGGTTCCTGAACCAGCCGGCGTAGGCGGTGGATGCGTGGAAGTAGAAGCCCTCGTCGCGCGCGAAGCCGAGGTTGCGCGCCGTCGAGAGGAGCCACCCGACGTACAGCGCGGCGATGCCGGCGCCCATCAGGCGATCGGCCCGTGGAAGGTCGTCGGGCTTCGCGCGATCGCGGCTGTCGCTCATCGTGTGTCCGCCTCGAAGCAGTACTTGCGGTTGGTGTTGTTGGCGGCGGAGATCTCCACGACGAGGGGCCCACGCTGGCCCGCGAGCTCGGCCGTCTCGAACTCGAAGCCGCTCCAGCCCTGGCCGTCTCGGTGCGTCGACTGGCCGATGGTGCGGTCGCCGTGCTTGAAGACGAGCGTGACGGGGGCGCCGCCGAGGTGCCGTTCGGCCTCGTAGTGGATCCCGTGGTGTCCGCGGAGCGACGTGCCGAACGCCACGTCGGAGAAGCGAAGGCGCAGCGTACCGCCGGCGCCGGGCGGCGCGGCGAGGATGCAGCGGCGCGCGGAGTGGTCGAGCGCCTGGATGACACTCACGCCGACCACGGTGGTCGGGCACTGGAACTTCTCGCCGGGGATCGCCATCCCGGCGGGGTAGTACGTGCCCCCGCTCTGCGTGCGGCCGGGAGCCCACGGGCACGGGCTCTCTGCGTCGCCGGCGTCGAGCCGGGTCACCGAGAGGGTCTCCGGGCGGACCCTCCCCACGAGGTCGTCGACGATCTTCCGGTACGAGGGGTTCTCGAAGACCGTGATGGCCACGGCGCCCTGGCGCTCGTGCGACGCGGCACGCCATCCAGCGACCTCCTCGCGGCTGGAGCCGCGGATGGAGACCACGAAGACGCGGGCGAAGCGACTGTCGTCCGCGCGAGCGGCCCGCGCCATCGTGAGGAGGGCGGGGCCGAACGCCTGGCGCCCGACGGGGTCGGCCCACATGGGCGCGAAGAGGATCTGGTCGTCCGGCCGGATGCTCTTCTCGACGGAGGCGCGCGCGGCCGCCCAGTCGGACTCCGGCACCACATCGTGAAGTTGCTTCGCGTGGAGCCCGACCTCGGCGAGCCCCACGAGCGGCACCACCACGAACCACCACTTGCGGATCACGGCCACGACTCCGTTCCGGTCGGCCAAAGCAGGGGGAGCTTACACAATCCCGGGCTTCCTGGGTGACAGGAGGCAGGCCAAACGATCCATGGACGAACGGGAGAGAACTGTACTAGGAGCGGTGGCAGCGATGGCAAGGGAGATCACGCGAAGCGGCAGACAAGAGGCGGTCATCGGCAGCGCGGCGCGCGTCCGGGGCCGGATCGCCGGCGAGGGCGATCTGCTCGTCGAGGGTCGCGTCGAGGGGGACGTCGTCCTGCGCGGCGATCTCCGGGTCGCCGAGAGCGGCGTGCTCGCCTCGAACGTCGAGGCGCATGAGGTCACCGTCGCGGGCGTGCTCGAGGGCGACATCGTGGCGTCGGGAGCCGTCCACGTGCGCGCGGGGGCGCGCCTGAAGGGTAACGTCAAGGGAGAGTCGGTCGCCATCGACGAGGGCGCGGAGTTCGCCGGCCGGCTGGACTGTGCGTTCGACCTGCCGCCCGAGCTCGGGGGCGCGTCGCTCGTCGGGGGCCGGGCCAACGCGAAGAGCGCACAACGCCGCTGAGGAAGGGAGCAAGGACGGAACATGGCGAGCACGGTCATCGGCGCGAACATCACCATCGAGGGGGAGCTCGTGACGGACGAGGACGTCGTCGTCCAGGGCACCTTGCGCGGGAAGCTGTCCGCGAAGGACGGCCTGGTCGTCGAGCACGGCGGCGTCGTCGAGGCCGACGTGAACGCGGGGCCAACGCAGATCGCCGGGGCCGTCACCGGGAACATCCACTCGACGGACCGTGTGGACTTGCAGAACGGCGCGAAGGTCGTCGGCAACGTGAAGGCCACGCGGATCACCATCGCCGACGGCGCCCAGTTCAAGGGCAACGTCGACATGGACGTGTGAGGGGCGAGGGCGTCATGGTAGACCACTCCGTCATCGGGCCGGCCGCCTTCGTCCGTGGTCGGCTGACCGGTACCTCCAGCCTCGAGGTGCACGGGCGCCTCGAGGGTGACATCGACCTCTCGGGCGACGTGTCGATCCAGAGCTCGGGGCTCGTCGCCGCGAACGTGGCGGGGCGGCGCATCGTCGTGCGGGGCGCGGTGAAGGGCGACCTCACGGCGACCGAGGCCATCGAGATGGAGACAGGCGCCCGCGTCGTCGGCGACGTGCGTGCGCCCAGGATCTCGATCGCGCCGGGGGCGCTCGTCCGCGGTTTCGTGACGACGGGTCCACGCGAGGACGCGTCGTCCAAGAAGACGTCGCGCGTTGCCGCGTCGGCGCCTGCGCCGACGTTCGCGGCGGCGCACCGCCCCGCGGCGGGCAGCACGAGCACGGCGGCCCCGGCGGCACCCCCGCGGTCGACGCCCGCTCGCGCGCCCGAGGCGAGCACGCCGGCGAAGGCGCGAGCGTCGATGTCGGGATCACGTGTGCCGCCGCTGCCGGTCGTGCCCACGCGGAAGAAGGGCGCCAAGGCCGTCCAGAAGAAGCGCTGAGTGGGCGGGGAGCAGAGGACACGCCTCCTCGATCTGCTCCGTGAGCGCTCGTTCGCGCGGCGTCGCGTGGTGCTCGCCTCGGGCAAGGAGAGCGACTTCTTCATCGACTGCAAGCAGGCCGTGCTCGGCGCGGAGGGGCACGCCCTCGCCGGAGTCGTCCTCTTCGAGGAGCTCGCCCACCTCGGGCACGCGGACGCGGTGGCCGGCGTCGAGCTCGGCGGCTGCCCGCTCGCGAGCGCCGTCGCGCTGATCAGCTTCCAGCGCGGCGCACCGCTGGACGCGATCTACGTCCGGAAGGACGCCAAGGACCACGGCTCCCGCCGGGCGCTCGAGGGCAACACGTGCCTCGCGCCGGGTGCCCGCGTGGTGCTGCTCGAGGACGTCGTCACGACCGGCGGTTCGACGCTGCGGGCCGCAGCGAAGCTGGAGGCCGAGCGACACGTGGTCGCGGGCGTCGTCGCGCTCGTCGATCGCCTCGAGGGCGGGAGCGAGGCGATCGGGGCACGGTACCCGTTTCGCGCCATCTACACGCGGCGCGACTTCATGGACTGACGGGCGCGCGGCCCGCCAGCCAGAAGGCGACCACGAGGGCCGCGCCGCCGACGAGGAGCGTGAAGAGGAGGACCGCGCCGAACAGCGCGAGGAGGCTCCTTCTTCGCTGGCCCGTCCGGCGGCGGCGCACCTCGCGCGAGGGTTGCGACGAGGGGCGGTGTGCGTCGTCGATCGTAGGAGGCACCTCGCGGGTGACCTGCGCGAGCATCCGCGCGGCCTCGAGCGCGTCCGGCCGCTCCCCGGGCGCCTTGGCGAGGAATCGCTCGACGATACGGGCGAGACCAGGCGACACGTCGGGGCGGAGGACACCGACGGGCGGCGGCGTGTCCGCGCAGATGCTCGCGACGAGCGCCGTGCCGGTGCCGGAGAAGGGTCGTCGACCGGTGAGCATCTCGTACATGCAGACGCCGACGGCGAAGACATCGACGCGCGGGTCGAGGGGGAGGCCGCGGGCCTGCTCCGGGGCCATGTACGCCGGCGTGCCCACGAGGGCGTGGCCACTCGTCAGCGTCGGCTGCTCGCCCGCTGCCGGGAGCTCCTTGACGAGGCCGAAGTCGAGCAGGCGCGCCCAGTCCGGCAGCGCGACCGTCGGCGTGACGAACACGTTCTCGGGTTTCACGTCACGGTGCACGAGGCCCCGCGCGTGGGCCTCGCCGAGCGCGGAGAGGATCTGGAGCCCGAGCGAGACGACCCTGTCCTCCGCGAGCGGCGCGTCGCGGCTCACGATGCTCCTCAGGGACTCGCCCTCGAGCTTTTCCATCACCAGGTACGCGCCCCGCGGCGAGACGAGGCACACGTCGGTGACCTGCACGATGTGCGGGTGGCGAAGCGCCGCGACCGCCGCCGCTTCCCGGCGAAACCGCGCGAGCGCGTCGAGGGCGGTGTCCTCGCGGAGGATCTTCACGGCGACGGGCCGGTCGAGCGTCAGGTCGAGCGCCTCGTAGACGGTGCCCATGCCGCCTTGCCCGAGGAGCCGCAGGAGCCGGTAGCGTCCACCGAGGAGATCGTCCGGAAGGGATCTCCGCTGCGACGGCTGGACCTCCCGTCCGACGACCGCCACGACCTCGCGACACGCGTCGCAGAGGTCGAGGTGATCCTTGACGTCGCGTTCGGCCGCAGCGTCGAGAGCGCCCGTGATGAAGCGATCGAGCGTCTCCTCGCCGGGGCATTCCGCCATCGACGACCGGGTCAGTCCCCCATCGGGTTCGCGAGCTTCCGCGACCAGAGTATCGCGTCGCGCCGGCGGTTGCCGACGAGCAGGTGCTGCGCGAGGAGGCCGGTGCGCCGGAAGCCGGCGTGGACGAACGCCACGCACAAGGCGACGTCGTCGCTCGGGGCGAGCGAGAAGCAGCTCACGCAGTCCTCCACCATCAACTTGTCGCACAAGGTGCGAACGGCGGACGCCGTCGCCGCGGCGTCCGCGTCGGAACGGGGTGCGGTGAGGAGCTCGAGGAACGCGTTCCCGAAGCACGGCTGCGACTCGACCGAGGCGACGAGCTCGAAGCCCCCGCGAGCGGTGACGAGGAAGTATCGACGCGTGACGTCCCGCCCGAAGCGCTCGAACCTCGTGAGCGCGCGGCCTGCCTTCGCCATGCGGTCGGCGGCCTTGCGCGCGTCGGCTACGTCGATCGGGACGATCTTCGTCGGCACGGCGGCGCGCTCGGTGAGCTGCCTGGCGATCCGGCGGGCGTGCGTCACCGTCTTCTCCGCACGCAGGTGGGCCGGCGTCCTCGCGAGCGAACGCGCGTCGTCGTCGTCGTCGTCGTCGTCCGTGGGGAGCCTGAGCTCGCTCTGCGCCGGCTCGTGTGCGTCGCACCCCAGCAGGAACGCGTCGCTGCGCTTGTAGAAGCCGGGGATGTTCCCCTCCTTCGTGAACCCGAGCTTCGTCCACGTGGAGACCTCATCGCGCTCGACGAGGGTGAAGACCTTGTCGATCCCCTGCCGCTGGGCCAGCTGGAGCACGCTCGCGCGCTTGCGTGGCGACGGTCCGGCGCGGAAGTCGATGACGCGCATCGTCTTCTGGTGACGGTGCGTCAGCAGGCAGAGGGAGACGGCATCGTTCGAGAACAGCAGCTCGTCGCCGCCTGCCCCGGTCTGTGGTTCCGTAGCTCTTGCAACCATGAACGAACCCACCCTTCACAGCGAGAAACAGGCCTCAAAGGCATTTCAGATCTGCACGAGGCCCTCTACTACGGCCGAAATGGGCGCGTCAACGGGACGCGGCGCGCGGGTGAACGCCTCATCCCGGAGCGCTGATCAGCCGAGCAGGAGCGCCGCGTCCCCGGGCGCCACGCCCAGCCCGGAGAGGGCCTCGGCCGTGCGACGGACCGGCACGGAGACGAGCGTCGGCATGCCGCCGGAGAGCCCGAGGAGCGCCAAGAAGTCCAGGCCGCTGTCGAAGGGCGCGGCCAAGGTGACGTTGTCGCCATCGACGAGGACCGCGACGGTCGCACGCGACTGCCCCGCGAGGAGGAGGGCGGTCTTGTCGTAGCGACCATGATCCCGGGTGGCGTCGAGGAAGGCGACGCTGTCCAGCGGGAGGCGGCCCGGGCCGACGTCCACGACGCGGTATCGCTCGGCGATCCTTCGCGTACGCTCCTCGACGACGGCGAGCTCGCGGGCCGCCTCATCGATCGGGACCCACAGGGCGGGATCCTCGAGGCCGGCCGCGAGGTGGCGCACGACGAGGCCGAGGAGGCCGTGGTCACGCCAGCGCGCCCGGATCGCGCGATCGAAGCGGAGGCCGACGGGACTCGGCTTCCCGACGCGCGTGTCGATGGCGCGGGCGTCGTCGTCGGCGCCGGGGTACGGCTCCACCCCCCCCCGTATCCACTTGGCGGCGCTCGCGAGGCCATCGAAGTCCGTGTGGCACACGATCGTGTCGACCGGTCCCGCGCGGACCACGCACTCCGGCGTGACCATCTCCGGGCACGCCCCGTGCTCGGCCTTCGTCGAGAGGAGGAACCTCGGATCGCCGGCGTAGTCGGCGTGGCGCACGTGGTCGTGGTGATCGATCCACATCGCTAGCCGCTCGCCGAGGCCGTGGATGAGGGGGAGCGTCACCTTCTCGAAGCCCCCCCCCGAGACCTCCGAGGCGAACGCGATGTCGAGGACGACGACACGGCCGGCGAGCGAGGCGGCCTTCGGCAGCTTCCGCGGGGTGGCAAACGCGAGCGCGGGCTGCTTCACGGCGCGCAGCATAGCCCGACGCGCCCGTCAGGGGTAAGAAGGGCCATGGCCACAGAGATCGAGGACCTCCAGCCCGTCGTCGTCCAGGACCGCCTCACCGGCGAGATCCGGATGCTCGCGTACGCGACGGGGACGGCGCGAGCGCGAACGGCCGAGAGCGGTCTCGCGACGTTCCACAGCCGTTCACGCGGCGCGCTCTGGGTGAAGGGGGAGACGAGCGGCAACACGATCGCGGTCGACAGGATCCTCGTCGACTGCGATGGGGACGCGTTCGTCTACCAGGGCGATCCCCGGGGCCCGAGCTGCCACACGGGGGAGCCGTCGTGCTTTTTTCGTGACGCCGGGACCGGAGACGCCGCGACGCTCGCGGCGCAGACGGGGATCGGCCGCCTCGAACAGGTCATCGCGCGCCGCAAGGCCGCGACGGCGGAGGTGAGCTACACGCGGAGCCTGCTCGATCGCCCCGGTGCGATCGGCTCGAAGATCCGCGAGGAGGCCGACGAACTGGCGCGCGCCGTCGACGGGGAGAGCGACGGGCGCGTGGTCAGCGAGGCCGCCGATCTCGTGTTCCATGCCCTCGTCGGGCTGGCTTCTCGCGGCATTTCGTGGCGATCCGTGCTGGTGGAGCTCGATCGGCGCGCGGGGACGAGCGGGCACGACGAAATTCGTGCCCGGCGAAAGCAATAGCGATAGTCTCGTCGTTCCCATGGGCCAGAGGGTTCTCGTTTTCGAGAGCGACGCTGCCTTCGCAAGCGAGCTCCAGGCCGAGCTTTCGAAGCTGGGCTGCATCACCACGATCGTCGACGACGGCAACTCCGGCCTCGCGCAGGCCGTGGCGGAGCGACCGGACCTCATCCTCCTGTCGATCGAGCTGCCGAGGATGAATGGCTTCTCGGTCTGCAACAAGCTGAAGAAGGACGCGACGCTCAAGTCGATCCCGCTCATGATCCTCTCGAGCGAGTCCACGGAGGAGACGTTCGAGCAGCATCGCAAGCTGCGGACGCGCGCCGAGGACTACATCCACAAGCCCATCGCGTTTGCCGACCTGCTGTGGCGCATCCGGCAGTTCGTCGACATCGGGGGAGCGCGTCCGTTCGACGCGGAGGAGACCGGGTCCGGATCCATCATCATAGAGGAGAACGAGCTCATCCAGGACAACCCTGCGGAACCCGAGAACGGCCGGGCGGACGTGGGCGCCGAGCCTCCCCAGCGGTCCCCGTCCGCGCACGTCCGCGTCCAGACGCCGCCGCCGATCCCGCCGCCGATCCCTGCGCGCCCGAGGACGACGCCGACCTCCGCGCCGACGACCGCGCCCTCGCCCACGGGGGAGGTCGCCGCGCCGCCGAGCGAGCTCGTCGAGGAGCTCGAGCGCGAGCGCGCCCGCGCGAGCGAGCTGGAGCGCGTGGCCGCTCGCCTCCGAGAGCGGGTGGAGGGCCTGGAGCGCGAGAGCGCGGGTCTCGAGGCGAAGGCCGCCGACGCCGAGCTCCTCCACGCGCGGATCGCCGACCTCGAGGCCGAGGCAACGGCCGCGCGAGAGACGAAGGGCGAGCTCGAGCGCCTGCAGCGGGAGAACGAGGAGCTGCAGCGCCGGGCCGCGAGCGGGAAGGCGGGCGGCGTCTCGAGCCGCGACTTCCTCGACCTGCGCGAGGCGCTCAACAAGAAGGACAAGGAGCTCCTGTCGCTCAAGGAGGGCCTCTCCCGCAAGGACCGCGAGATCGTCGAGGTGCGCGACCGATCGCTCGAGCTCGAGCGGCGCAGCGCCGACCTGGACGACAAGTTCCTCGCGTCGGAGCGCGCGCTCGCCGACGCGCGCGACCGCATCGATTCGCTGCAGGCGGACAAGGAGCAGGCCAAGAAGGCCAGCGAGGACTTCCGCCACCGCCTCCAGAGGGCCCAGACCGAGGGCGAGGATGCGCGTGCCAAGTACGATCGCGACGCGCGCGCCGCCGCCGAGGCGCACGCGGCGGAGATCCAGAAGCGCGACGCGGCCCACCGCCAGGCGACGGAGACCGCCACGGCGGCTCACGCGAACGAGCTCCAGAAGCTCGGCGCCGAGCACGGCACGGCCATGGCTGCCGCGCAGGCCGCCCACGCGAGCGAGCTCGAGAGGCGAACCCGGGAGTTCACGGAGGCCCAGACCGCGGAGGTCGAGCGGCACGCAAAGGAGCTCGCGGACGCGACACGGGAGCTCGAGGAGGCGGCGAGAGCCGCAGCGGCACGGGACGCGGCGGAGCGTGCCCGTGCGATCGAGGAGGCGGAGCTGAAGCACTCGATGGAGCTCGCCGACAGGAAGGCGGACCACGAGGCCGCGCTGCTCGCCGTCGAGACGGCCTCCGAGGCAGCGCTGACGGCGCTCGCGGCGCGGCTCAAGCGAGAAGCGGAGGACGAGCGGGCCGCTCTCCTGAGGAGGCACACGGAGGAGCGGGACGGCCGCGCGGCCGAGCACGAGGCGGCGATGTCCGCCAGGGTCGTCGAGCACGCGGCGGCGCTCGCGGCCAAGATCGCGGAGCTGGACGAGGCGCGAGACAAGCGCATCGCCGAGCTCGAGACCCACCATGCGAAGGAGGTTCACGATCTCCTGGCCGCACACGCCGACAAGGTCACGGGCCTCGAGACGGCACACGCCGACAGGGTCTCGGCCCTCGAGACCGCGCACGCCGACAGGATCTCGGCCCTCGAGACCGCGCACGCCGACAAGGTCACGGGCCTCGAGACGGCACACGCCGAGCGAGTCGGCGCGCTGGAGCGCGACCACGCTGCCAAGGTCGCGGGCCTCGAATCGGGGCACGAGGAGCGGACCCGGACGCTCGAGGCTCAGCACGCAGAGAAGGTCGCGGCGCTCGAGAACGACCGCGCGGCGCAGGTCGCCGCGCTCGAGGCGCGCGCCGCACAGCGCGAGGCGGACCACAAGCGCGCCATCGAGGCGCTCGACGAGAAGGCCGCTCGGGTCGCCGAGGAGACCAAGCAGAAGATCGCCGCGCTCGAGGGCTACCTGGCGGACATGAAGGAGCGCCTCGAGGTCGTCCACAGGAGCGAACGCGACCTCGGCGAGAAGCTCGCCGCCGTGGCGAAGGCCAAGGAGGACGTCGACCGCACGCTCTCCCAGGCGCGCGAACGCATCGGCGCGCTCGACGCGGACCTGGTGGCGCTGCGCACCGAAAGGGACGCCACCCAGCGCGCGCTCGAGCGCGAGACCGCCCGGAAGGAGAAGGCCCTCGCGAAGTGGGACGCGGATCGCGCCGCGCTCGACCGCGCCAAGGACGCGCTCGCGGTCGTCCTCGCCCAGATCGAAGAGGCCGAGGCTCGACCGATCTCCGATTGACCGCGCTTCAACCGGCGCGGGACGGACGGTCGACGACGTGTCGGGTGAGGTGCGTGTCGTAGAAGTCCACGTCGCCCTGGAAGGTGAGGCCGATCGCACGGGCCACACGCAGCGACGGCTTGTTGTCTGCGTCGATGTGCGCGACCACCCGCTCGGCCCCCCAGACGCCGAACGCGAAGTCGACGGCCGCCCGCGCCGCCTCCTTCGCGAAGCCCTGGCCCCAGAACGGGCGCAAGGTCACCCAACCGATCTCGTGGTGGTCGGGGAAGCCGTCACGATGGAACACGCCGACGGTACCCACCAGGCCCGGTTCGGCCAGGCGCTCGACCGCCCACCAGCCCGTCCCGTGGAGCATCCAGGCCCCCGTCGCCGACGAGAATTGGCGCCAGGCGTCGCGTCGCCCGAGCACACCTCCCGCGTGAGCCCGCGCTTCAGGGTCGGCGAGGTTCGCTGCGAAGGCGTCGAAATCGCTCACGCGGTACTCACGTAGCCACAGGCGTTCCGTCCGGATCCGCGGCACGGACACCGGTTCGCTGAGGTCGAAGTTCGGGGCCATGCAACCTCGTCGGGGCCGTCACGTCCGTCGCGGCTCGCTGCGAGGGATCGTGCCGGCACACCGCGGATCGTACGCGATCCGCGCGTCGTCGGCGGGCAATCACCCGCCCGTGCCGCCGGTGACCCCCTCGAGGAACGCGCGGACGGGCGAGTGATCGACATGGACGAGGAGCGCGATCACGTCGCCGGGGACCGCGTACGCCAGCGCCCTCTCGAGCCCCTCGACCTCCGACGCCACCCGCGCGAACCTCTCCTCCGGGAGGCCCTGCTGGACCAGGGTACGCCGGAAGGTCTCCGGGACCTCGCCCGGAGCCCGTCCGCGCAGGTACTTCTCGAGTTCGCGCACGAGGACGCGGTCGGGGCGCGCCGCGAGGAGCTCGCGCACGATGTCCCGGATGTCCTCGTCGCGCCGATCCCCCGCGCTGCCCGTGATCACCGTCAGCGACGCGCCCGGCGTGCGGGCCCGGAGCGCGCACACGAGCTGCATCGCGGCGCGCACGCCCTCGGGGTTGTGGGCGAAGTCGACGAGGATGTTCACGCCGGCGGCCGAGAAGAGCTCGCCCCGACCGGGGTTGTCACGGGCATCGAACCTCCGCGCGGCGCGGACGATCGCGTCATCGTCGAGGCCCAGCGCAGGCGCGGCCGCGACGGCACCGAGGACGTTCTCCACGTTGTACCGGGCGAGGCCCGTGAAGGTGATGGGCACGTCCGCCACGGTCAGCAAGGGCGTCTCGCCCTCCCCTCCGCGCGCGCGGAGGATCGCGCCATCGCGCGCCATGACCACCTCGCCCCCGCGCGCAAGGTGGGCCGCGACCCCCGTGTGCGTCGCCGGACCTGGAGCGTCGAGGTCGGCGAAGAGGACGACCCGACCCGCAACGCGCGGGGCGAGCGCGAGGAGGTTCGGATCCCGGGCGTTGAGCACGACGACGCCCGAGGCGAGGACGGCATGCGCGACGACCGCCTTGACCTCCGCCATCGCGGCGACGTCGTCGACGCCGTAGCCCCCGACGTGATCCGCGCTCACGTTGGTCAGGAGCGCCACGTCGACGTGGTCGATCGCGAGGCCGCGCCTCAGGATTCCCCCACGCGCCGTCTCGAGCACGGCGACGTCGACGTCCGGCCGCCGGAGCACCATGCGCGCTCCCGCCGGCCCCGTGAAATCGCCCTCCTCGACGAGCTCCGCGCCCACGACGACCCCGTCGCTCGACGTGCTGCCGACGACGCCGCCTCCCTCCCGCGCCATTTGCGCGAGGAGGCGTGTGGTGGTGGTCTTCCCGTTCGTCCCCGTGACCATCGCGACCGGGACGCGCCCCACCGCCGCCCAGGGGACGTCGGTGGGATCGGGGACGCGGTCGTTCGTCCAGGTGAGGGAGCGCCGCCCGAGCCCCACGCTCGTCGCGGCGTCGTCCCACAGGAACGGAACGCTCCGCTCCGCGGATGCTCGCTGGAGCCCGAGAATGTGCGGGTTTCGGTCGCGGACCAAGATGGCCTCGATCTCCACGACCTTCCCGGCTGGATCGAGCCGCGCCCCCCCGGCCAGCATGGCCGCCGCGCTGGTCGCCGCCCACTCGCTCATCTCCGCAGAGGCGAGCATCGTGTCGATCGGCGTCTGGTAGCCGAAGACGGCACCCCCGAGGTGCTCGCGGACGCACGGTTCGACCTCCGGAGGGAGCCCCACCGCCGAGCGGATCCGCGCGAGCTCCTCGCGGTAGACCTCGAGCGCCCGCGCCACGTGCTCCCCCTCGTCGAGGGCGATCTCCACGACGACGAGCGGCCTCCTGGACAGCAGGTTCGCTCCGGTCAGGCGGCGCGCGTCGACGAGGCGCACGCCAGCCTCAGTTCTCCAGGTCGCGCGCGAGCCGCACGCCGCGCTCGTCCTGCACCACGGCGAGTCCATCGAGGCTGCCCGCATGCGCGACCACGTCCGTGTCGGAGATCATCGCGGGCGTTTCGACGGCGCTTGCCTCGGTCGAGGGCGGGGCCTTCTCGTCCCATTCCGGCTTGAAGTAGATGACCTGCTTCCAGCTCCGCGACACCTTGTCTGCGAACAGGAGGAGCAGGTCTCCGGGCTTGCCGCCGCGGAGCGCGGCGTCGATGGCCTCCTGCTCGTCCGGTATGACCTGGAGCCGGTCGCGCGCGAACCCGCTCGCGATGAGCTCCTCCGCGAGCATGCGCGGCACCTCGTCCGGGGCGCGCCCGCGCGTGTCGTCATCGCGCCGCACGATGATCTGGTCGAAGGCCTTGGCTGCCGTACGCGCGATGGCCCGGATGTCCTCGTCGCGCCGATCGCCGGGGGCAGAGAGGACGCACACGCGCCGGCCGGAGCACTCGAGGCGGAGCGCCAGGTCGGCCATCGCGTGCACGGCCGCCGGGTTGTGCCCGTAGTCGAGGATCACCTTGAAGGGGAGCTTGTCGAAGACGTTCGTCCGCCCGGGAACCTGGAAGTACGACGTGTCGAACGTGCGCAGGCCCTGCCGGATGTTCTCCACCTTGACCCCCATCGCATGGGCCATCACGGCCGCGAACATGGCGTTCTGCACGTTGTGCATGGCCTTGCCCTCGATCGTCGCAGGGATGAGGTGCGTCCACAGAAGGGGGAGGTGCACACCCTTGTCGTAGAGCGTGATCATGTGCCCGTTGATCCCCTCCTCGAGGACGCCGGCGAGGCCGCCGGCGCGGAGGTGCTTGCGCACGAGGTCGTGCCGCGTGTTCATCGTCACGTAGGCGATGCGCGAGGCGTTGGTGTGATCCGCCATCCGGAGGCAGTGGATGTCGTCGGCGTTGAGCACGGCGCAGTCGCGCGCGACCTCCACGACGATCCGCTTGACCTCGGCGAGTTGTTCCAGCGTGTCGATGCCGCGCTGGCCCAGGTGGTCCGACGAGATGTTCAGGACCGCGCCGACGTTGCAGTTGCGGTAGCCCATCCCCGCGCGAAGGAGGCCACCGCGAGCGGTCTCGAGGACCGCGAGGTCGACGGCGGGATCGCGCAGGACCATCTGCGCCGACTGCGGGCCCGTCATGTCGCCCGCGACGGTGCGCTCTCCGTCGACGTACACGCCGTCCGTCGTCGCCAGGCCGACGGTGTGCCCGTTCATCTTCTGGATGTGGGCCAGCATCCGCGCCGTCGTCGTCTTGCCATTGGTGCCCGTGACGGCGGCGATGGGGATCTTGGCGAGCGAGCCCGGAGGGAACAGCATGTCCATGACGGGGCCCGCCACGTCGCGCGGCTTTCCCTCGGTCGGCGCCACGTGCATGCGGAAACCCGGCGCGGCGTTGACCTCGCAGATCCCCCCGCCGACCTCGCGGTGACTCTGGGTGATATCGGAGGTGATGAAGTCGACCCCGCAGACGTCCAGCCCGATGGCGCTCGCGGCGCGGATCGCCATCTCCCGGTTGTCGGGGTGCACGACGTCGGTGAGGTCGATCGCCGTCCCGCCGGTCGAGAGGTTGCCCGTGCCGCGGAGGAAGAAGAGCTCGCCCGCGGGGAGCACCGTGTCCTTCGTGACCCCCTTCGCACGCATCAGTCGCTCGGCCTGCGCGTCGAGCTCGATCCGCGTGAGCACCTTCTCGTGGCCGATGCCGCGACGGGGATCGGCGTTCACGATGTCGACCAGCTCGGCGATCGTGTGCTGGCCGTCCCCGACGACGTGGCCGGGGACGCGCTTCGCCACCGCGACGAGGGCGCCGCCTACGACAAGCATCCGGTGATCGAAGCCCGGAAGGAAGTTCTCCACGACGACGCTGCGCGCGTGCTCGCGTGCCTTGTCGAAGGCGGCTCGGACCTCGGCCGCCGTCTTCAGATCGAGGGACACGCCGCGACCGTGGTTGGCGTCGAGTGGCTTCACCACGACGGGGTAGCCGAGCCGATCGGCGGCCGTGACCGCTCCCTCCGGCGACCGCACGAGGCGCTGGCGCGGCACGGGCAGGCCGAGATCTCCGAGGATGCGGTTCGTCTCCTCCTTGTCGGAGGCGATCGACACCGCGATGTGCCGCGTCTCGGACGTCACCGTCGCCTGGATCCGCCGCTGGTGCTTGCCGTGGCCGAACTGGATGAGGCTGTAGTCGTTGAGCCGCATCCAGGGGATGTCCCTCGCGTCGGCCGCGCGCACGAGCGCACCGGTGGAGGGGCCGAGCTGGCGGCGCTGCGCGTACTCGATCAGCTCGACGAGCTCCGCGGCGAAGTCGAAGGGCGGCGGCGCGCTCTCGGGAGGGACCGCGGGTCGCAATTCCGGCGGCAGGAGGCTGTGGATGAGCTTGACCGCAAGCTCGCCAGCAGCCTCCCCCACGCGCTCCTCCTCGAACTCGAAGACGACGTGGTAACGCCCCGGCGTCCCCTCTCCCCGGGTCTTCCCGAAGACCACCTTCGCGCCAGTGAGCTGCTGCAGCTCGATGGCCACGTGCTCGAGCACGTGCCCGAGCCACGTGCCCCCGTCCTCGGAGAGACGCCGAACGAAGCCGCCCGCAGCCCCGTACGAGCACGTGTGGCTCTGGAGGCTGGGGATCGCCGCGAGGAGGCCCGCGTTGAAGCCGGGGATCCGCGCGCTTGGCCACGCCTCGAGCGCACCGAGGTCGACGGTGAGGCGCATCACCGGGAAGTGCGCGTACAGGCTGGGTCCGCGGTAGATGCGTCGCTCGAGGAGTTCCATCGTCGTTCCTGGGACTTCGTGGGTTCTTGGGGTCATTCCGGCCGGGCGCCCGCCCGTCGGGTCTCGAGATCGAAGGTCGCGCCGGCCGCGAGCACGTGGAGGCGCACGTTGGTCATGGTCACGGGGGCCCCCTCCTTCGCCTCGGCGATGGAGGAGTGCGAGAGCTCCGACGCGTCGAGGACCGTGATGGCCCCGGTGCCCACGACCGTCACCATACGGGCGTGGTCGATGAACGCCGCCGTGTCCTCGTCGAGACCCACCCCCACGGCGAACGGGTTGTAGGCGATCGCGGTGAGCAACCTCCCGAGGCGGTCCCGCTGCCGGAAGTGCTGGTCGATCATGATGCGGTTCGTCAGCCCGAAGCCCGGGACGAGCGTCACGGCGGCGGCGTGGGGCGTGCTGCCCTCCGCGCCGTAGGCGATCATGTGCTCGCTGAGAATCGCGGCCCCTGCGCTCGTTCCGCCGACGGTCACGCCGTGCGCGTTCGCGCGCCGCACGGCCTTCGCGACGGGCGTGCCGCCCAGGATCGTCGAGAGGCGGAGCTGGTTGCCGCCGGTGATGAAGATGCCGGTCGCCTTCTCGATGTACTCGAGCCACTCGCGCTTCTCGGCGTCCTCGCGGGAGCCGATGGGCAGGGCCTTCGCCTCGTCGGCGCCGAGCTTGCGGAAGAGCTTCTCGTACTTCCTGCCCGTATCCTCGACGGTCGACGCCGTCGGTAGGATGACGATGCGCGACCGCCCGGCGCCGCACACGTCGATGAAGCGGCGCAGGATGTCCGCCGTGCCGTCCTTGTCCTCGGCGCCGCCGATGGGGACGATGTAGCCGCGCTTCCTGTCGCCTTCCGTTCTCGCCGGGCTCATCTGGGTCGAGGATCTCCTGTGGGTGTGACGTTCCGCCCCTCGATCACCAGGAACCGTCCGCCCGCCATCACGTGCCTCGGCCGGTGGGCGCCGTCCAGGACCACCAGATCCGCGTCGCAGCCGACCTGCAGCCGGCCCTTCCGGGGGAGCCTGAGTAGCGCCGCGACGTTGCGCGTGAAGATCGGCAGAACGGCGCCGAGCGGGAGGCCGTGCTCGACGAGCGCCGCGAGGGCGCGAGCGACGGCGGCGGGATCGCCCACCTCCATGCGGACGAGGTGCCCGTCGCCGTCGAACGTGGGGAGGCACCCGCCACCATCCGAGCTGCACGTGATCCGATCCGGAGGCGCGCCGCTCGCGAGGTACCGCTCGATGGCCTCTGGCGCCGACCAGGCGTCGTCGCCGTCGTCCACCGGGAACGCGGTGACGTCCACCGTGCAGCCGCGCCGCGCCAGGAGGACGGCTTCCTCGAACAGCGCCTTCCGCCGGTTGACGTGCGTGGGGTGGAAGACCCGGGCGGGTAGCTCGGTGCGATCGAGGACGCGCCGGACCAGCTCGAGCCCACGCGGACCGTCCCCGACGTGCAGGTGGAGTATCCCGGCCTTCCCGCTCATGAGGCCCGCCACGTGGCAGTCGGCCGCGATCCGCGCGAGCTCGTCCGCGGTGGGCTGCGACGAGCGATGGTCGCTGATGGCGATCTCGCCCACGCCGAGGATGGGGTCCACGAAGACGACGTCCGATCGTACGGAGCCCGTGAGCGTGATGGGAGGGACCTCGTAGCTTCCCGTCCAACACCAGGCCGAGAGACCCTCCTCGCGCAGCCCGAGCGTCGAGGCGACGAGGTCGGCGAGCGTGCGGGTCGTGCCGTCCGTCCCGAGGACGCCCACGACGCTCGTGACGCCCGCCGCCGCGAGCGCCTCCGCCGCGACACGGCCCACGCGCGAGCGCGGACCCGCCTCGCCGCCACCGCCCGTGACGTGGACGTGGGCGTCGATGAACCCGGGGATCACGCGCTGCCCGGCGAGGTCGACGACGGAGCAGATGTCCTCGGGCAACTCCGGCCGACCCACGCCCACCGCGAGGATCGCGCCGCCGCCGACGAGCACGTCGGCGAGACCGCGAGGTTCCGGATCGTGCAGATCGGCGTTCCTGAGCAAGGTGAGAGGCTGCACGGCCTGCCCCTCCTAGCACCAACCCGGGGTCGTGCGAATCGGGGTCGTCGCGCTACGGACCCGAGGAGGGTTTTGCGGCACGGCGCGCTGCGATGCGGCTCTCGGCCCCCGCCCATCCGGCATCGTAGGGTTCGCCCGACGCGTCGATGTCGAGCGTCATCGGCGCGTGGTCCGACGGGATCGGCTTTCCCTTCCGGGCCTCGCGATCGATCTCCGCGCCGACCGTGCGGGCGGCGAGGGGAGCCGTCACGAGCAGGTGGTCGATCCGCATTCCACGGTTCTTGTAGAACTCGCCGGCGCGATAGTCCCACCAGCTATAGCGATCGGGCTCGGGGTGGTGTTTCCGGTAGGCATCCACGAGTCCCCAGTCGAGCAGGCGGGCGAAGGCGGCTCGCTCGTCGGCGGAGACGTGGGTGCCTCCGTGGCAAGCGGACGGATCGAAGACGTCGCGGTCCTCGGGTGCGACGTTGAGGTCGCCGCCGAGGGCGATGGGCTCGGATGGGCTTCGCGTCTCCTCGAGCCAGCGAGAGAGGCGCGCGAACCACCCGAGCTTCGACGCGTAGAAGGGGGAGCCCACCGTGCGGCCGTTGGGCGCGTACACGTTCACCACCCGAACGCCGCCGCACACGGCGCTTATCATCCGCGCCTCGACGAGCGGCGCGTCGAGGCTCGCCGGATCGGGGAAGAACACCGGCTCGGGATCGCCGAAGCGCACGACGACGTCGGAGATGCCGATCCGGCTCGCGATCGCCACGCCGTTCCATCGACCCTCCCCGTGGTGGGCGAGCTCGTAGCCGAAGTTGCGAAAGACGTCGTGCGGCGCCGCGCCGTCGCCGAGCTTCGTCTCCTGCATGAGGAGAACGTCCGGACGCGTGCGCTCGAGCCACCAGGTGACCTTCTCGATCCGCGCCTTGAGGGAGTTCACGTTCCAGGTGGCGATCCGCATCGGACCGGAGAGCTACCACCCACGCCGTGCGACGGCGAGGGTTGGAATCGCCTGGACCCGGCGTATCCTCGGGCGGTGCCAACCCCGCTCCCCTCGCCGAGGCCGCCCCGGTACCGCGTGGTCCTCGCCGATCCCGATCCCACCACGGCGGCGGCGCTCCGGAGGCTCGGGAACGTCGACATCACGGTGGTGGAGGACGGCTGGGCCGTCGTCGAAGCGCTCACGGGCGCCGAGGAGACACCCTACGATCTCGCGATCTGTCCCGTCGTGATGGAGGGCCCCTCCGGGGCGAAGCTCCTGCGCATGCTGCTCGCGTCGCGCCCAGAGGCGGCCGCCCGCGTCGTCCTCGTGGCCGATCGCGCGGCGGTGGACGCCGCGCCGCCCTCGACCGCGCGCGCACGCGTGCTCTCCCGGCCCGTCGATCCTGCTGAGGTCGCGGCGTTGCTCGAACGCGGGCGGACACCGTCACCCGCGCCACCTGAGGCATCCCCTCATTTTCCTCACGTCGAGCCCGAGCCCGAGCCCGAGCCCGACGAAGACGAGATGAGCTTCAGCACCATCGCGGTGAGCATCGCCGTGATCCGCAAGAGGAGGGCTCGCACCGCCACCAAGCGTTGCGCATCGGCGAGCCCGAGCACGGCCAGAACGTCAAGGACGGCTGCGGTCTCGGTCGCCGAGCGGCGCGC
>SXNL01000075.1 GCA_005777185.1 Myxococcales bacterium | reverse complement strand
GCTGCCTTCGCCGTGAAATGAGCGGCTCGGCTCCCGGATTGTTCATCTGTCGAGGCTGCAAGTTTCACTTCATGTTGCGGCCCGCGTGCTCGCTCGGTCCGTCGACCCTTTCGACGCCCCGCTCGGCCGTCGGGATCTCTCGCGCTCGGCTGGGGCCTGCTACCCGGTGCTCCGACGTCTGCCGGGACGGGACTCGCACCCGTTGGAGAAGCGCAGCTAGAAGTCGCCCGCTCGCCTCGCGGCTCGCGATCGGCTTCGTCACGGCGCACCATCCGCGCGGAGTTGTAGCACGGGGTGAGCGCCCCGGTCAGGCGCCCGCCGCGGCCTCCGCGGCGAGGAAGCCGAGCATTGGGCTCATGTTCACTTTCGGGGCACCCCGGGGCTGAAGCGCTGAAGCCGCGGGGCAGCGACCTCTCCGTGGTGAGAGCCGGTCGAAGTCCGCCGCGAGGGCGGACTCCTGTGATTCCGCAGCCGGGGGAGCCCGCCCTCGTGGCGGACTTCGAGTGGGTGCAGGGAGTGATCTTGCGAGCACAGCTGCGAGGAGAGCGGGGTGAACGTGTCTGGTACCTGGACATCGTGAGGTCCAGGTACCAGGAGATGGCGTGCCTGCTCGCGGCCCACGTGCGGGACATACTGGCATGGTGAATCGATTCGCGTATGTTTGTCCGATGCTCGACTTCCGCAAGACAACGGTCCTCATCTCCACGGGTGTCCTCGTCGCGGGCGGTCTCCTGCTCGCGTGCGGCGACGACGACAACGCAACGAGCGCGCAGCCCGACGGCGGCGAGGAGATCGACAGCTCGGTCACGCCCGACATCGACACGGGCGTCAGCGGCGACGACAGCGGGACCGGCACCGACGGCGGCACCGGCACCGACGGCGGCACCGGCACCGACGGCAGCGTGGCCGTCGACAGCGGCGCCGACAGCGGGTGCGTGTACGCGGCGCCCGCCGATGGAGGTCGCCAGTGCGGCGCGCTCGACTTCGGCAAGGCGGCGGTCACGTTCACCACCCCCGACGGCGGAAGCACCTTCGACGGCGGCGCGGGCCTGCCTCCGCCCGGCATCTACGACGCGGTGTTCGCCGAGCGCCCCGGCGGCGGTGGCACGTGGCGCGAGACGATCGTCTTCGACGCCGCGGGCAACTTCCTCCGCACGCGCCAGACTCCGTTCGGCTCTGGCAACCCGACGTACCGCTCGGGGCGCGCCACCATCGTCGGCGGCCAGATCCGCTTCACGTTCACGTGCGCGTACCAGGACGTGACGGGCCCGGTCGACGCGGGCGGCCTACCGGAGACGTTCTCGTACGAGCTGCCGAAGGCCGGCTGCTCGAACCAGTACCGCTACGGACTCAACTTCGGCCCTGGCGCCACGGCCCGCATCACGCTGCAACGAAGGTAGACCGGCTTCGGCCTGTCCCGGACTCGCGTAGACTCGGCCGGTGGGCGCCCGCGACACACGACGACCGGCGGAGGTGACGGCGGAGTTCAGGCAGCGGCTCGTGGACGCGGTGTGCCCGAACGCACGGGGTGGTGCTCGGGTCGAGCCACTACAACACGCCCGGGAACGTCACGGCGTTCGTCGCGCTCCGCCACGAGGACGCGGACGTGAAGGCGCTCGAGCCGGCGTGGCTCGGGCGACCATCTCGTGAACCTCGTCCCCGACGTGTCCCTCCAGGTCGCGACGGCGCGCGGCGCGACGTCGCTCATCCGCCACATCGTCGGCGCGCTCGCTCTGTTCGATCTCCTCGACGACGCGCCGCGCGCGCTCGAGGAGGTCTCCGTCCGTCACGTCACGGGCATCGTCGATCCCGACGTCTTCGTCCCGTACCTGGTCGCGCGCCTCGGACGAGGACACGCGGCGGGATACGCGAGGGCGCTCCTCGCGGGCCGCCCGGAGCTCTGGCCCGCGTTCGCGTCGATTCCCGAAGAGGGCGAGACGGTGCGCCCCGATCACGGGGACCGCCCTCGCGCGCGCGATCCGCAAGCGCTGTCCGGACGAGGTCTTCGAGACACCGCCGGGCACAAGATGAGCCCAGGGCTCAGCTTGTAGGGGGAGCGGGAAGGTCGAGAATCGGAAATCTGCCCCGCTACATGTTCAGGCAGGCTTTCAGGGGCGTACAGAGGAGTCTTCTACGGCGTGTACGCCTCGACGACAGCGACCGCGCCGAACGCCTGACGATCGGCGCCCCCGGGGACGTAGAGCGCTCGCCCGAGGGCCGCTCCTCCGGTGCCGTGGCGCGGCGTGCGCATGGGACGGAGCGCGGTCCACCGATCGGCGATCGGATCGTAGCTCTCGACCTCGGCGAAGACGCCGCGCGTGCTCGCGGCGTTGCCCTCGGAGAGCAGGAACCCTTGGTCGCGTAGCTCTTGGAGCAGACACAGGTCCGCCCCCCGAACGTAGTTCGTGTCGAGGATGATGCGGCGCCCACGCCCGCGAGAATCCCTCACGTGTGCCGCCGACAACGCAACCGGCATCCTCGCCTACAGCATCTCGGCTTCGTCGTTGACCCACGGTGCTGCGTCGAGTGCCGCCTCCACCTCGATCTGGCGTGCGGTCTTGGCGTTCACGCGCAGAAGCTGCTCGTTCTCGATCACGACCGGCGTGAACGTGAGGTACGGGTACGACGGCGTCCACACCAGCATGTGCGCCGAAGCGAGGAACGCCTCGCCAACGCGAAGCGTGTCGAATCTCCGCCGGGCCTCGTCCGCGTCGCTGATGCGCTCCATTGATCCGATCATCCCCCCGCACTCGGTCCGTGTCCAGGCCGCCAGCGGAGGTCGAGGTGGACGGTGCCTGGCGTTCGGTCCGGGATCCCCGTCATCGCGATCTTCATCATGCGGGCGAGGTGGGGCTCAGACTCTTCGATGCCGAAGAGTTCCAGCCCAGGCAGCTCCTCGTAGAGCATTCGGGCGAGCCCATCCAGCTCGAAGTCCCGCTCTCTCCAGGTGAGGTAGCCATCCTCCGGGACCGGCACACCGCGCATGGCGAGCGTCTGGAAGATCGAGGGATCGAGCAGCTCGCCGTCCTCGCGTTCGAGCCAGGCGTGGTAGCCGTCGGCGATACCGCCCGGTTCCCGAGGATCGTAGAGGATGGGCGCGTTCACTCCGTCGAGGGGCGTCATGCGAAGGGAGCCGAGCCGCATCGTGAACCCGTGGCCGGGGAGGACCTTCGTCAGGATCCGCTCCGCCAAGAAGCTGCTCTGCAAGCAGAGGCCCCTCCCGCTGACGACGTCTCGAAGGGCGCCGAGGGCGCGGTCGATGATCTGATCACGTTCTTCGCGTCGCATGGCCCTCACCGCTTTCTCGCGCTCGCCGGTGGCGTTCGAGTCGAGGTCGTTGCGCGGATCGACGAGCCCGAGTTCCGCGTCGTGACGAAGATCGCCTTGAACTACCTTGCCGCCGTGTGTGGCTGGGACGTGGCTCTCGATCCGGCTTTCGACGACGCGCGGAACTTCGCCAGACACGGGAAGTCGAGGGCGCGGGTCCGCGTGTACCCCTTCGAGAACCGGCACCTCCTGATCCGCAACGGGCACTACATCAGCCTGGCGCGGACCGACGACCTGATCGTCGCCCAGGTATCCCTCTTCATGCGCACGCAGTTCTTCGTGGTCCTCTCGGACCCAGCGGGTTCCGCAGCCGTCAAGGCAACGGCGCACGTGTTCGATCTCGATACCCGGCGCCTGGAGGAGATCGATCCTCTCCCGCTCGTCCCCGGCCGTCCGCTGACGCGCCTCGCGTCGCCGTCACCACCTTGAAGGACACCGATCACCCCAGCCCCAGCATCTTCCTCGCCGCCTCCCTCGCCTCACCGTACAAGTCGTGGCCGATCTCGGCCTCAAGGCGATCGTCGGCGCGGATGGGCTGGTTGGGAACCGCGTCGGCGATCCACGCCGTGCAGAGGGCCTGCACGAGCTTCACGTCGTCCACGCTCAGGGCGTCCATCTCCAGGTCCACGAGCTTGAGCCACGTCTCCTCGGAGAAGGTCTGGCTCCAGGCCCACCCGTCGCCGTTCTTGATGGGGCGGATCACCGGGTTCATGCGCACGATCGGGCTATCGGTGACGGACTTTCCTCGGGGCGATGGGAGGCTGCCGCCGAGCGCGACATGGGCGACGAAGCTCGCGGCGTCGGGCGGATCGTCGAGGATCGACATGGCGAGCTTCTTGAGGTCCCTGATGATGCCGGGCGTCTTGCCGCCCATGTAGAGGCCGTCGCTCGCGGACTTGTCCGCCGGTCTTCGAGGGCGGCGGACGGTCCCGGTCCCGAGCGACAGGACCTTGATCTTGTCGCGGTCGGCGGGGTCCGGCAGGTTTGCGAGGGCCTCCACGACACCGGCCATCGCGGGGTTGTTGTAGCCGCCGATCGCGCCGTCCCAGTACCTCCTCCCCACGGTGGATCCCTCGGGAACGTGGGTCGGGCCGTCGAAGAACATCACCGGCGCGTTCGAGGACGCATGGACCGCATCCAGGATCGTGGCGGACGAGGGCGCAGCCGAGGATGATGACGCCGCCCGGCTCTTCACGTCCGAGCGGAAGAACGCGGCCCGCTCCATGTCGTAGTCGAAGCCGATGATCATCAGGTGCGGGAGGTTGTGGTACTTCGCGTGCCACTTCGGGAGGGTCATCTCGGCGTCCGTCGTGAACTCCCGGATCGCGGCCCGGAGGCCGTCGCACTTCGCGGGCATCGAGTACCGGGGGAGCGCCAAGCCGCGCCGGACGGTCGTGGGCCACTCCTCCTGGAAGATGGTGCGCCTCGCGGTCTCGTTCTCGAACAGGTTCGCGATCTCCTTGAGGGGGAGGTTGCACGCCATCGCCCCGGCGACGACGGCCCCGCCCGAGTTCGCGACGACGAGATCGAAGTGCTTGAGCACGTCGTGCCCGGTCGCGTCCTTGCCGAAGAGGTTCATAAGCGCGTGGACCTGGATGAGGGCCCACGTCCCGCCGCCGTCGAGGGAGAGGATCTTTTGGTAGGGGTTGGGCTTCGAGGGGTCGGGCTCGGGTTCGGTCATCGGGAGGGGAGCCTACTGGATCTGGGGACACGCACGGTGGGGGCGGCGACCGAGCGCTACCACCTGTTCGTGGATCTGTTCGGTGGCGACGCGCCTCGTGACCGAGGTTACACGGGTCCCGGCACGAAGAAGCCGTTCGGGATCCGCCTCCCGTTGACGCTGCCCGTGTCCGCCCCGCCAAGACCGGGTACCATCTCCTCCGTGCCGAAGCCGAGGAAGCCGTACCCGTCCACCCAGGTCCGCGCCGATCCCAAGAAGAAGACCCCCGCGACGTTCGCGGGGAAGTGGCGGATCGTCGAGACGGAGACATGGGACGCGGAGGCGCTCCACCTCCTCGCGCCCGGAGCCTTGGGCGCGTACCATCGGTAGAGCATGAGACTGACCCCGAGTGAGATCGTCGTGCTTCGGGGGACATCGTTCGCGAAGGAGGCCGTCATCGAGCCCTGGTCCGAGCCCGTCGTCGGCGGCGGCAAGGCGTCCTCCGAGGAACTCACCCACGCGGCGATCATGGCCGCGCTCCTCGCCAACCGCAGCGTCGGGCTCGTCCAGTTGACGCTCGGCGCGGACCCCGGCGGAACCCACGCCATGCAGGCGTGGGTGTCCCGCACGCGAGACATCCACCCGGAAGCGTGGCCCGAGCCGAGCCTGGAGAGCCACATCGCGCGCTTCGCAGGTCCGGCCCCGAGGACGGTCTACGACGCCATCACGGCCTGGCAGAGTCGCATCTGGCGAGCCCTCATCTGGCAGGCCACGCCGCACCAGATCAAGCGCTACCTGGTCCTGCGAGGTGTCATTCTGGCTGACGACGGCGCGGACGACGCCCCCGGGATCTCCTATCCCTGTCACCTGAGCCCGGAGATGGCGGGGGCGCTCTCCCAGGTTCCGGTGGAGCCCGTCCAGCACATGCTCCACACGTGCAAGACGCACGAGCCCGAGCTGTGGAGGTACCTCGACAGGGGGATCTGGCTCTGGGGTCAGATGGGGGTTCCCTCATGATCGCCGCGTCAAGGTGGAGTTCTCCTCGATCGGCGACGACGACGGCGAGCCCAACCCGGGCGGCGGCGCCCCCGCGGGCAGCCCGGGGTAGGTGCGGCCCGGCTCCTCGGGAAGCGCGAAGGTGGCCTGGACCCACACGTCGCGCGCCTCCCGCCGGTCATGGAGCGAGGGCAGATCCGCCAGCTCGTGCGTCCTCGCCGCACCGCTCGCGGCCATGGCGATCGCACGCAGGATGCTCGTCTTGCAGCGGCCGTTCTCGCCGAGGAGGACGGTCCACATCCGCGGGCTCCCATCTGCCTCGAGGAACGAGAGGTGGAAGTCCTGGAGCAGCTTCACGCCTCGGACGCACAGATCCCTCACGTACATGCACGGCGAACGTACCGCATTTCCGCCCGCCGAGGTCGACCAACGAGGGAGGGAGAGCCCCGCGATCACCCCCTCTCGCTACCACCCTGTGCTATCGAAGCTCCGCCCATGACGACCCTCTCGGCGCGCCTCGCTACGGAGTGGCGCTCCTTCACGCCCCTCCACGAGCAGGCGATCGAGCACGCGCGCCGCATCGCCGTCGGTGACGGTGGGCCCTACGCGGCCGCCGTGGTCGGCGTCTACGGTTCCGGGAAGAGCACCCTCCTCTTCACGATCCTGCGCGAGGCACCCGGCTCGGGCACCGTGGCCATCTGGGACGAGGCCGCCCCGTTCATCGAGCGAATCCTCGCAGGGAACGAGCGTGTCTTGCCGCAGACGTTCGCGGCGCGCGTCCTCGCCTTCACGAGCGCCGTCGTCACGGATGCAGCGGCACGCGCTCGCTACCTGAGCGACCTCATGGGCCGAGGTCACCGCGAGGTCGCGCTCGCCGTCGCGTCCGCGATCGAGCGCGGGCACCGGCGCGTGATCCTGATCCTGGACGAGGTGGAGCAGGCCCACGAGCTGCTCCGCAAGCGGATCGCCGCGGACGACGGGCAGCCGATGCGGGCCCTCATCGACGCCTGCGGCCCCGACCTCCGGCTCCTCCTCGCGTACGCTCCCGAGTCGTACCACGCGGTCGGCGACGCCGATCGCGGACGCCTCGTCTACCTCTCCGTGCCTGCGCTCGACGTGGCCTCGATCCAGACGAGCTTCGAGCTCTCGCGGGGCGAGGCGAACTTCGCGTGGTGGGCGAGCCGGGGACGCGCGCGCGGTGTGATCCAGGCCGTGAAGAGCGTCGTCGAGCCCTTCCGGGCGGGCGCCTTCGACCGCGGGCTGGACGATCTGGGCGACGCGCTCGACGCTCTGCCCGGCGTGTTCGGCGTGCCCGCGATCCTTCGAGACGGCCTCTCCCACGCGAAGATGCGCGCCCTGCTCGACCTTCGGCCAGCGGACGCCGAGACGGGTGAGCAGGGTGTCGTCTGCACGATGAGGGACCGGAGCGGCCTCGCCGACAGGATCCGCGCCGATCTCGTCCGGCACGTCGGCGCAGGCGTCGACCTCGGGCCCGTCGCGAACGAGGTCGTGTCGATCCTGGAGGCCGTGGGGGACGAGGAAGACAGGGCGTACCTCACGCTCGACGACTTTCGCGCGGTGCTGCGGACGGCCGAGGCGCGCGCGATCGAGTCCGGTCGACAGGCAGAGCCGATCGAGCGCCTCGTGGACCGCGCGATCCTGGCGTTCCCTTCGCTGGGAGAGATGTGTGCCCTCACGCGGCGTCTCCCGCTTCCCCTCACGAAGCTCGCGGAGGACTGCTTTCCATCGCCGTTCACCGATCCCTACCTGCCTCTCACGTCGGGCCGTACTCCGTCGGACGCGGAGCTGGATCGTCGCTTCAAGGATCTCGCTGCCACGCCGGAGCCGCTCATGCGGTCCGAGGACCCGGCGTTCATGGTGGTCGCGGACGAGGGCGCGCTCGCGGCGTGGATGGATGGCGACGCCCTCGACGGAGCCGTCGATCCGACCCG
>SXNL01000074.1 GCA_005777185.1 Myxococcales bacterium | reverse complement strand
TCAGGCTCGTCGTCGAGATCGACGGCGCCGTCCACGACGACGCGGAGCGGGCCGAACGGGATGCGAGGCGCACGACGATCCTCGCGCGCCGTGGCCTCCGCGTCGTTCGCCTCGAGAACGCACGACTGAACCGGGAGACCCTGCGAGACGCGATTCTCCTGTTCACATGCCCCCTCCCCCTTCAGGGAGAGGGGGACGGGGGGTGAGGTCTGCGCGGGCTCCTCAATGTCGCGCGGGCGCCCCACCGCCTACGCCTTGTGCTCGATCTCCGGCGGCACCTTGAAGAAGTCGTTCCGCGCCGGGTCGTTGTACGACGCGTATTCGGGGGCCCACGGCGTGATGGCCGCCTCGCCGTTCGCCCACACGATGGAGAGGACCATCGGCGTCACCTCGCGGTACGTGCTCGTCTCGGGGAGGTCCGCGTTGTTCTGCCCGCCGGAGGAGAACAGCGTGATGAGCTTCGCCTCTGGATCGTCGTAGCTCAGCTGGAAGCCCGGGAGGACCTTCTCGTGGCCCCGGATCATGGTCGTGCACCCCACCTTCTGCATGAACGCCCGGAACTGCATCCGTCCGAAGGCGAAGCGGGCGCTCTTGTCCTGGAGGTCGGCGGGGATGACGTCGGCGGTGGAGGGATCGCTCCACATCATCTGGAAGCGGATGTCCGCGTCGTTCAGGCTCGAGAGGTCCTTGTAGCGCTCCTTCAGCAGGCGGTCCTTCGCGATGCCGCCGTGCACGAAGAAGATCTTGTCGAAGAGGAACATGTTCGGCATGATCTCGAACAGATCCTTGTACTGGCGCAGCACGTCGATCGACACGTGCGGCTTGAGCGAGTTGATCGCCTCGGCCGGCTTGACGCCGCCGTACATGTGCCCGTTATGCTCGATGTAGTACTCGTGGTTCCCGCGGAGCACGACGACGTGGTCGGGCGCGGTGACGAAGAGCTGCAGCACCGTCCGGAGCACGCCGTTGAGGCTGAAGAGACCGCGGTCGATGTAGTCGCCGAGCAGCACGAGGAGAGGGTACGGGGTGTTTTTCGGGTCCACCCGGTAGCGATCGACCTTCTCGAAGAAGCGCGACTGCATGAGCGCCGCCTTCAGCACGCTGTAGCACCCGTGCAGGTCGCCCACGACCAGGAGGTCGAACGTCTCCTGCGGGCGAGGAACGCGGATGTACACGTGCCCATCGAGGAAGCTCTCGCCGAGTAGCTCGTCGATGCGCTTGTGGCCCGTGAGCTTGCCCGCGCCCCGCTCCTTCTGGTGCCCGAACATCCGCGTCGCTTTGTGGATGAGGGCGAGGTCCCGATCGACCTGGGTCTTGATCTTGCCCGCGTCGCTGGAGAAGTGGGTCTCCTGGGGCTTGAAGAACGGGTGATCGGCGAACGACGGCACCGTGGCCTGCGGGCGATCGACGCGCACGCGCGCGGGCTCCGCGTCCGACAGGACCTCGAGCCCGTACTCCGCCTCGAGCAGAGCGGCGAGCTCGGAGCGGAACTGCACCTCGGCGGGGTGCGCCACGCCGTCCGCCATGAGCAGCTCGTCGATCGTGGCCATGAGCTGTTCCTGCCCCGGCGCGTCGAAGCTCTGGAAGATCTCGAAGCAGCGCACCTTGAGCTTCGCGTGGACGAACTGAGTCGGGTCCTCGCTCGCGGTGACCGACTCCGTGAAGAGATCGCGCACGTTCGCGTCGATGCCGGCGAACACCTCGTGGAAGTGGCGCGTGTACTTACCCACGATCTCGGCCTTGAGGGCGTCGTCGGACGAGCCCATGGCGGCGTCGGCGCGGGCCGCGATCAGCTTGTGGATGTACTCCTTCACGAACGCGCGTTCCTGCGCGTCGAAGTCGCCGTCGATGTAGCCGAAGGTCGTGAGGTAGAAGATGATGGCGTTCATCTCCTGTTCGGCGCGGGTGGGGTCGTCGCTGAAGCGCAGCATGAGGTGGCCAGGATAGCGCGAAACGCCGGCTTGCCCTAGAGTGTGGTCGCGTGACCGACTCCACTGGCTTCGTTCGCTTCGGCGGGACCGCGTCGTACCTCACCAACGAAGGCCTCGAGGCCGCCGTCAACTGTGCGCTCGCACTCGAACGGCCGCTGCTCGTGAAGGGGGAGCCCGGCACGGGCAAGACCCTCCTCGCGCACGCCATCGCCGAGGCGACCGGCGCGCCCATCATCCACTGGCCGGTCAAGTCGACGACGCGCGCGCAGGACGGCCTGTACGTCTACGACACCGTACAGAGGTTGTACGATGCACGTTTCAACGACGGCGACGTCAAGGACATCCGGCGCTACATCAAGCTCGGACCTCTCGGGGAGGCGTTCAAGAGCCCCACGCGCGTCGTGCTCCTCATCGACGAGGTCGACAAGGCGGATCTCGAGTTCCCGAACGACCTGCTCCACGAGCTCGACCGGATGCGTTTCGTCGTGGGCGAGACGGGGGACGAGATCGTGGCGCGCGAGCGCCCGATCGTCGTGATCACTTCGAACACAGAGAAGGAGCTCCCGGACGCGTTCCTCAGGCGCTGCGTGTTCCACTTCATCGACTTCCCCGACAAGGAGCTCATGGGCCGCATCGTCCGGGTGCACCACCCGCACGTCGATCGCGCCCTTGTCGACCAGGCGGTGGTCACGTTCTACGAGCTGCGCGCGTTGCCGCGGATCCGCAAGCGCCCCTCCACGAGCGAGCTCGTCGACTGGATCGCCGTCCTCCGTCGCGCGGGCGTTGGCGAGGCGCGCTTCGTGCGAGAGCTGCCGTTCCTCGGCGTGCTCCTCAAGAAGGAGCAGGACGTCGAGCTCCTCGCGCAGGCGAAGAAGAGCGGCGGCTGGCGGAGCTGACCTCGCGCCTAGAGGGTCGCGAGAGGCCCAATCGAGCTCACGGCCCGGCGGTCCGATCCGTCAGTCTTCCCCGTCGCTGACGGCGAACTCGCGGACGGCCACGAGCGTGTCCGCGATGGTCTCGTCGGGGGGCGCGGGAGGGGCACTGTTGCCGATCCCGACCACGAGCACCGTGATGTTGTCCTTGCCGCCGCGCTCGTTCGTCTTCACGACGAGGTCGCGCACGGCCTCCTCGAGGGGCGATCCGCCGAGGATGTCGCCGATCTCCTCGCCCTCGAAGTGGGCGGTGAGGCCGTCCGAGCACAGGAGGAGCCTGTCACCCTTGCGCAGCGCCAGCCTCCGCTGCGCGACGGCGAGGCGCGGCGCCTTGCCGATGGCCTGCAGCACGACGTTCTTCGCGCGAGAGCTCTTGACCGTCTCGGGCGTGAGCAACCCCTGATCGAGGAGAACCTGCACGTACGTCTGGTCCTTGGAGATGAGCTGGCAGGTCGAGCCGCGGTGGAGATACACCCTGGAGTCGCCGACCTCGGCGGTGAAGGCGAAGCCGCCCTTGATCAGGACGGCGACCAGCGTCGCGCCCATCCCCTGCCGGGTGCGCTCGCGCGCCGCGGAGATGACCCGCTTGTTCGCGTGCTCGATCGCGACGCGCAGCACCTCGATCGGGTCCTCCGTTGCGGACCCGCCCGCGAGGCTCTCGCGCAGCGCCTCGAGGACGAGCGCGCTCGCGACCTCGCCCGCGTTCTCGCCGCCCATGCCGTCGGACACCACGAACAGGAGCCCGCGCGGGCCCTCCGGCACCGTCGCGAGCTCCGTCACGTCGACGAGCTCGCCCCGGGAGAGGTCGATCACCGCGAAGGCGTCCTCGTTGTTGGTGCGCACCATGCCCGTGTTCGTCTCCCCGCAGACGCCATGGACCGGGCGGGCGAGCTCGATCGTAGCGGGCTCGAGGGTCTCGGGCTCGAGGCTCGTCGGTGGAGGCTCGCTGGCGAGGCGCGGCGTGGGGGCAGACGACGTGATCTCCCCGGACGGCGTCCGCGACGGCTGCGGTGCCACCGACGAGACGCCGTTCGTCACCGCCTGTACGACCTGCGCACCGCGATCTGGCTCGGCGGGGACGGGCGGAGGCTTCACCGTCGGCGGCTTCGGGAGCTCGAGCGCGACGAAGTCCTCGCTCGATGTCGGCGTGGTGGCCGGCGCCTCGTCGTCGTCGAACAGGGCGAAGTCGTCCACGAGCGGGGTCGTCGCGGGCGCCGGACCGTCGTCCGTCGCGCGCGCCGCGGCGGCCGCCTCCGTGCCCGAGACGTCGGACCCCTCGGGGGGCTCGATCGCGGAGATGGCCTGCAGGAACTCGAGCGCGGGCCGCGAGAACTCGACGGTCTTCGGCTGTGGGATCCGCGGCACCGCCGGGCTGCCGGCGTCCCGCGGCGGGTGGGTCGTCGGCCGTTCGTCCTCGGGGACGTCGTCCACGTCTACGGTCGCCCCGGCGGCGGGAGGCGCCATCTCGACCGTGGGGGTCGACTCAGGCCCGGCTTCCTCCAAGGGCTCGCTCTCGTCGCCCGCCTCGAGCGGGATGAGCTCGACCGGCTCCTCGTCCAGCTGGACAGGGATCAGCTCGTCCGACGCCTCGCCCGTCGCCGCCGCCGGTGAAGCCGCTTTCACGACCCCGTGCGATCTCGCGAAGTCGGGCGCGACCTCCTCGAGCACCCCGAACGGTGGCTCGACCTCGATCGCGCCCTGCTGCGCGAGGCGCTCGAGGATTTCGACGATGCGCGCCTCCTGGAGCCCGCTCAGCGCGATGAGGTCGGAGAGCGACAGCGGCCCGTCCACGCGCGAGAGGACGAAGCCCTCCTCCGCCGTGAGGCGGAGCGCGCGCATGTCGAAGGTCTTCGGCCGGATCGTCATGAACATGGTGCGACGCGCCATGGTCGCATGTGAACGGCCCCGCCGGGAAGCACCGTGTTATCGTCGGCCGGCAACGGAGGAGACACCCATGGATTCGTCGACGCTGCCCGATCTGGCCGAGCGGTTCCGCGAGAAGGGCATCAAGAAGGTGAAGCTCGGGGGGGTCGACATCGACGGCGTCATCCGCGGGAAGTACGTCAACCTCGAGAAGTTCTGGAGCGCCGTCGACGGGGGCATGGGGTTCTGCGACGTCATCTTCGGGTGGGACATCGCCGACGTCCTCTACGACAACGCCCGGGTCACCGGCTGGAGCACGGGCTACCCCGACACGCACGCCCGCATCGACACCGACACGTTCCGCGTGATCCCCTACGAGCCGGACACCGCCGCCTTCCTCGTCGACTTCGTGACCGAGGACGGGCTCCCCCACCCCGCCTGTCCGCGCGGGCTCCTGAAGAGGGTGCTCGCCGAGGCCGCGAGCCGCGGCTGGCGGGTGACGTTCGCCACGGAGTTCGAATTCTACATCTTCCGGGAGACGCCCGACACGCTTCACAACAAGGGCTTTCGCGGCATGACGCCCCTCTCGCCCGGGATGTTCGGCTACTCGTGGCTGCGCGAGGGCCAGAACGGCCAGCTCTGCCAGCGGCTGTGGGACACGATGGAAGCGTACGACATCCCCATCGAGGGCCTCCATACGGAGACGGGGCCCGGCGTCTACGAAGTGGCCCTGAAGTACGACGAGGCGCTGCGGATGGCCGACAAGGCGACCCTCTTCAAGACGGCGTGCAAGGAGGTGTGCGGCCAGCTCGGCCTCCTGCCGACGTTCATGGCGAAGTGGAGCCACGACCTTCCCGGCTCGAGCGGCCACCTCCACCAGTCGCTGTGGACGCGCGACGGGAAGGTGAACCTGTTCCACGAGGACGGCGCGCCAGGCAACCTGAGCCGCTTCGCACGCCAGTACCTCGCGGGCCAGCTCGCGCTCATGCCCGAGCTCACCGCGCTCTACTCGCCGACGGTCAACGCGTACAAGCGCTACGTGCCCGGTGTATGGGCCCCGCTCACGGCCACGTGGGGTCTCGAGAACCGCACCTGCGCGATCCGGGCGATCACCGGCGGCGCCAAGAGCACGCGCCTCGAGTACCGGCAGACGGCGGCCGACATCAACCCCTACATCGCCATCGCGACCTGCCTGGCGGCTGGCATGCACGGTGTCGCGAGCGGCCTCGAACCGCCGCCCCCCGCGCAGGGCGACGCGTCCGTGGCGAGCGAGCACCACCGCGCGCTCCCGCGCACGCTGAAGGAGGCGACCGCCCTCCTCGCGGGGAGCGCGACGGCGCACGCCATCCTCGGCGAGCCCTTCGTGGACCACTACGTCCGCACGCGCGAGTGGGAGGTCCGCCAGTTCGAGCGCGTCGTGACCGAGTGGGAGCTCCGGCGGTACTTCGAGTCGATCTGACGGGTCGGGGGCCCGACGGAGCTACTTGGTGATGTGGGGGGTCTGGACGTCCTCGTCCGCGTCGGCGTCGCGCTGCGCGGCGGCGTCGAAGGCGCTCGCCGGCCCGTCCCGCCCGGCGTCGGCGAGGGGCAGGGAGGCGTCGTCGCCGGCGTCGGCGTCGGGTGACATGGCCTTCGCGCAACCGATCGCGGCGCCACCGACCACGACGACCCAGAACAGCTTGTTGCAAGATGCACGCATCAGCCGACCTCGGTCAGGACCGCGGACAGCCGCGCGGTCTCGCGCGCGGACACGATCCCGATCTCCGCGAACCCGGGCAGCACGATCTCGGCGACCGCCGTCCGAACCACGTCGACGTGCTCGGCGGGGCAGAGCACCCCCTGCCCGTCGGGAGGACCGTGCACGAAGGGGCGTGGCCGCCACGCGGCCACGTTGTCCCCGAGCAGCTTCGGCAGGCGTCGCCGCAGCGCCATGCGGTCCTCGGGTGTGACGCCAGGGCTCGCGAGGTACGCCCATCCGATCCGCGCGTGCCCCGTCTCGTCCTGCAGCATCGCCCTCAGGATCCCACGTGGCAGCGGCGCTGTACATCGCTGGAAACAACGCAGGAGCCACGCGGTCGCGATCGTCTCGTGGATGCACGACACCACCGTGACCCCGTACACGGCGCGCAGCCGGGCCTCGGCGCCCCAGAACCCGGGCAATACCGCGGCGGGAACGACAGGCCGCGCGAGGGGCCGCCCCGCGTACAGCCGCGCGAGACGGAGGCACCACGCTCCGTGCCGGCCCTCCTCGGCGGGCGCGCCGAGGGTCAGCGCGCGTACCGCAGGTGGGGCGCCGACGGACGCGAGCAGGTCGCGGAGCTCGGCGAGGATCCGCCCCACCTGCCACTCCCCGACCGCTCGCCTCACCCAGAACGCGGCGAGCTCCTCACGTGCCGCCGCGGACAGCTCCTCGATCGAGGCGTCCTCCCAGCGGAACCTGCGTCTCGGGTGCGTGCCCACGCCTCCAGGTGACCATGGAGAAGGACAGACCGTCACCCTCCATGCTACGTCCGACCTCACCATGTCCCTCACCACCTGGAGCTTCCCCACGACGATCGTCTTCGGCCCGGGTGCGGTCGCCACCCTCCCCGATCACGCGAAGCGCGTCACGACCGCGGCTCAGCCGCGCGCCCTCCTCGTGTGCGATGCCGGCGTCTCCCGGATCGGTCTCGCGGAGCGGGTGCAGGCGCTGCTCGAGGGTGCCGGCGTCTCGACGCGGGTCTTCGACGGCGTCGCGCCGAATCCGGTCGAGGCCAACGTGTTCGCCGGCGTCGAGGCGTACCGGGCCCACGAGGCGAACGTCGTCGTCTCGCTCGGAGGCGGCTCTCCGCTCGACGCGGGCAAGCTGATCGCCCTGAAGGTCACGCACGATCGACCCCTCGTCGACTACGACGACGCCACCGGCGGCGATCGGCACGTGACGTCGAGCGTCCCGCCCATCATCACGATCCCGACGACCGCAGGCACCGGCAGCGAGGTGGGGCGCTCCGGGGTCGTCACGCTCCCAGCCACGGGTCGCAAGACGGTGATCTTCAGCCCGCACCTCCTCGCGCGGGTGGCCATCCTCGACCCCGAGCTCACCGTCTCGATGCCCGCGCGCGTCACCGCGGCCACCGGCTTCGACGCACTCACGCACTGCCTCGAGGCGTACATCGCGCTCGGCGATCACCCGATGGCCGACGCGATCGCCCTCGGCGGTCTCGAGCTCGCCGCGAGGCACCTCGCGCGCGCCGTGGAGCACGGCGCCGATCTCGAGGCGCGTGGCGCGATGATGAAGGCCGCGATGATGGGTGCGGTCGCCTTCCAGAAGGGCCTCGGCGCGTGCCACTCGCTCGCGCACCCGCTGTCGAGCGAGAAGGACATGCACCACGGCCTCGCGAACGCGCTGTGCCTCCCCGCGGTGGTCGCCTTCAACGAGGAGGGCGCCCGCGAGAAGCTCGACCGTGTACGTCGCATCCTCGACGCGACCGCGCCGTCCGCCGCGGCCGCCTGCGTGGAGCTGCGCCGCCGGGTCGGTCTCCCGGCCGGCCTCGGACCCGAGGGGATCCAGAAGGCCGACATCCCGAAGCTCGCCGCCAAGGCCTTCGAGGACGCCTGCCACCGCTCGAACCCGCGTCCGGTCACGGAGCAGGATCTGGCCACGCTCTACGAGGCGTCGCTGTGACGTGTCGCGGCGGGCGGGCCTGAGCGCAGGCCAACGCCCCGGCATTTCTCCGCCGAGAGCGACCCCGGGTGCTCCCTCCGGTAACTCAGGTGGCGCGCCCCGAGCTGTAGTAACGTGAGGTCGAGATGTTGCCCGAGAAGAAACAGGTTCTGATCGTCGACGACGAGCCGAATCTCCGCAAGATCCTCGCCGCGCAGCTCTCCCGCGACGGGTACGACGTGCTCCTCGCGGAGGACGGGGCCCAGGGCCTCGCGCTCCTGAAGGAGAACCACGTCGATCTCGTCGTCACCGACCTCAAGATGCCCAAGGTCGACGGCATGACCCTCCTCAAGGAGGCGCTCGCCGAGGATCCGGATCTCCCCGTGGTCATGATCACCGCGCATGGCACCGTCGACACGGCCGTCGAGGCCCTCAAGCTCGGTGCGTTCGACTACCTCACCAAGCCCGTCGACAAGGACGAGGTCCGCCAGATCGTCGCGAAGGCCCTCAAGACCCGCGACCTCGCGGGTCAGGAGACGAGCCCCACCGACAAGGCCGTCCCGGGCGCGCGCTTCGGCATCATCGGCACCTCCGCCGGGCTCAACGAGCTCTACGACGTCCTCGAGCGCGTGGCCGACAGCCCGACGACGGTCCTCATCACGGGCGAGAGCGGCACCGGCAAGGACCTCGTCGCGCGCGCCCTCCACGACCACTCCTC
>SXNL01000073.1 GCA_005777185.1 Myxococcales bacterium | reverse complement strand
GGCGCGATGGACCTCGTGGCCGCGGCGCGCCGCGTCGTCGTGATCATGGAGCACGCCGCGAAGGACGGCACGCCGAAGATCCTGCGCGAGTGCGATCTGCCGCTCACGGGGCGTCGGGTCGTGCACCGGATCATCACCGACCTGGCCGTCCTCGACGTCACGCCCGAGGGCCTCGTCCTCCGCGAGGTGGCGGCGGGCGTCTCCGCGCGGGACGTGCAGGAGCGCACGCAGCCGACCCTCCTCGTGCCGTCGGATCTGGCGATCGTCCAGGTGTCGTGACCGCGTCGTGACGGCGTTCACGCTCCGGCCCGCCACCGCGGAGGACGCGGGCACGATCCTCGAGCTCATCCGCGCGCTCGCCCACTACGAGCGGGAGCCCGACGCCGTCGTCGCCACCGAGGCCGATCTCGTGCGGGACGGGTTCGGCCCGACGCCGCGCTTCCACGTCCTGCTCGCGGAGGCCGGCGGGGCGTCCGTCGGCTTCGCGTTCTACTTCTTCGCCTACTCCACGTGGGAGGGTCGCCCGGCGCTCCACCTCGAGGATCTCTTCGTCGTCCCCGCCGCGCGTCGCCTCGGGGTCGGCATGGCCTTCATGCGCGAGCTCGCCAGGATCTGCGTCGCCGAGGGCGCGACCCGCTTCCAGTGGAACGTGCTCGACTGGAACGCGCCCGCGATCGCCTTCTACGCGCGCCTCGGCGCGCGGCTGCTCCCGGAGTGGCGCGTCTGCAGGCTCGACGGCCAGGCGCTCTCCGGCTTCGCGGCAGCGACGGACGTGTGCTAGGGACCGTTCCGCCCGAACATGAGCTGGCCCACGAAGAAACCCGGCGGACTCGACGCGAGCGAGAAGGCGAGCTTCGGCAAGGGCGTCTTCAAGAAGTGCGACGGCTGCGGCGAGACGCTGTCGGCCGACGCGTTCCACGACAGCTTCGAGGTGTGCCCGCAGTGCGGCGTGCACCACAAGCTGTCCACGGCCCGCTTCCGGGAGCTCTTCCTGGACGGAGGGGCACTCGAGGCCTGGGACGCGCACCTCGCGCCGGCCGATCCCCTCGGCTTCAGCGACGGCAAGGCGTACCCCGACCGCGTCGCCGCCTCGCAGAAGAGCTCCCGGGCGAAGGAGGCGATCGAGATCGGCCAGGGCGCCATGAAGGGGATACCCGTCGCGTATGGCGCCTTCGTGTTCGCCTTCATGGGCGGATCGATGGGGTCCGTCGTCGGCGAGAAGATCGCGCGCCTCTTCGAGCGCGGCGTCGCGTCGAGGCTCCCGGTGGTGCTGCTCCAGGCCTCGGGCGGAGCGCGCATGCAGGAGGGGATCCTGAGCCTCATGCAGATGGCCAAGACGGTGGCCGCGCGGGAGCGGCTGCGCGACGCGGGGCTCCCCTTCGTGAGCGTGCTCCTCCACCCGACCACCGGCGGCGTCGCGGCGAGCTTCGCTCTCCTCGGCGACGTGAACATCGCGGAGCCCGGGGCGCTCATCGGCTTCGCCGGGGCGCGCGTCATCGAGAGCACGATCCGTCAGACGCTGCCCGAGGGCTTCCAGCGGGCCGAGTTCCTGCTCGAGCACGGGATGCTCGACCGGATCACGAGTCGCCTCGCGATGAAGGCCGAGATCGCGACGATCCTCGGGCACCTCCTCGGGCCGCGCCTCGGCGCCTCGTGACCGAGATCGCCGGCGCGCTGGCGCGGCTCTACGCGCGGGTGCCGATGGGGATGCGGCTCGGACTCGAGCGGATGGAGGCGGCCTGCGCGCGCCACGGCCACCCGGAGAAGAGTCCCGCGAGGATCATCCAGGTCGCGGGCACCAACGGGAAGGGCTCCGTGTCGGCGATGCTCGCGTCGATCGGGCGCGAGGCTGGGGTGAAGGTCGGCCTCTACACGTCTCCGCACCTCTGCGAGCTGCGCGAGCGCGTCCGTGTCGACGGTGCCCCGATCGACAACCGCACGCTGGTCGCGGCGCTCGACCGGGCCCTGGCGGATCCGGAGCTGAGCTTCTTCGAGGCGATGACGCTGGCGGCGCTGCTCGTGCTCCGCGACGCGGCCGTGGACCTGGCCGTCCTGGAGGTGGGGATCGGCGGGCGGCTCGACGCCACGAGCGTGGCGCGCCCGTCGGGGAGGGTCGCGGCGAGCGTCCTCACGCGGGTCGCGCTCGATCACCAGGACCGCCTCGGTGCCACGCTCGACGCGATCGCGCGCGAGACGGCCGCGATCGGGGTGGCGGGCGCCCCGCTCATCGTCGGCCCGCTCGGCCCGGAGGCGCGGGCCGCGGTGGCCGACGTGTCGCGCCTCACCGGCGCGCGCGTGGTGGAGGCGGTCCTCGACCACGCCGCGGGCGCGCTCGCCCGGGGTGCACCCCTCGGGCTCGCGGGCGCCCATCAAGTGCAGAACGCACACATCGCCGCCGCGACCGCGCGCCTCCTCGGCTGCGGCGCGGACGCGATCACGGCCGGGCTCGCGCGCGTGACGTGGCCCGGTCGCCTCGAGTACGTGGAGGGTGTCCTCCTCGACGCCGCGCACAACCCGGACGGCGCGCGGGCGCTCGCGGATCACCTGGCCGCGGTCCATCCGGGGCGGCGACCGCGCACGCTCGTCTTCGGCGCGCTCGCGGACAAGGACGCGGACGGGATGCTCGAGATCCTGGCGCCGCTCTTCGAGGAGAGCATCTTCGTGGCGCCGGAGGGCCGCGCGCCCTGGGACCCGTCCGACCTCGCGCGGCGCTGGGCGGGGCGAGCGGCTCCGGACATCGGCACGGCCCTCGACGCCGCGCGGAGAGGCGGCGCGCACGCCGTGGTGACGGGATCGATCTACCTGGTGGGCCGAGCGAGGGCGCGCCTCCTCGGCCTGCCGGAGGATCCGCCGGTCTCGCTCTGACGGTCCCTCAGACGGGTCTTCCGGCGCGCGGCCCGGTGGGGTAGAAGGGCGCCTGCATGAGGCGCGCACTCCTCGTCCTCTTCCTCGCCACGCTCCCGGGCTGCCCCGCGAGGAAGGCGGACCCGGCGCCCGCGCCCAGCGCCAGCGCCGCCCTCGCGAGCGCGTCCGTGGCGTCGAGCCCGTCGGCTGCGCCGAGCGCGTCCGCGACGGCGAGCGCGGGCGCCGACCCGAGGGCCGAGCCGCCTCCGCCTCCGTCCGTGATCGAGGTGACGGGGAAGGCGGCCTGCATCCCTCCGAAGCTCGTCGCGGAGGGGAACGTCACGGTCGTGGCGGGAGGAAAGGGCGGCGTCGCGTTCTGCTTCGTCGCCGAGAACGCCAGGCCGAAGGCCTGCTACGGGCTCGACTTCGAGACCGGGGAATACACGGACCTCCCGACCTTTCCGGCGCCGCCGGCCACGAAGCGTTCCTCCGGTGGGACCCACCTGCTCGAGCGGGCGACGGACGGCGTCAGCGTGTGCGACGTCACGGGCAAGGCGTGCAAGACGTTCCCTGCCAAGGGGATCGGCGGGAAGCGAGATCCCGCGAAGCTCCTCGCCGACGTGAGTCCCGACGGCAAGCGCGTGGTCACGGTCACACAAGCCGGGGGCACGGAGACGTTCGACCTCGCGGGCGGCAAGAGCGAGAAGAAGAGCTCCATCCACGTGGACGGCTTCGTCGACGGCGTGGCCTGGCTCGGCAAGCGCGTCATGGTGATCGGGTGCGTCGACGCGGGGCCAGGGTGCACGCCTCAGCTCTGGGAGCCGGAGTCGTCGAAGGCCACGCGCGTCGCGGCGAACGTGTACGCGTCGAAGAACCCGGCCCACCCCGTCTCGGGGAGCCTGTGGGCGTTCGTCGACTCGACCGGGGACGCGATCGCGTTCCACGACGTGGACACAGGGCTCGCGAGAGGGACGATGGCGGTCGGGCTCGGGGGGGACGTCGAGCGCGGCGTCGCCACCGATCGCAAGAAGCCGGGCGAGATCGCGATCGTGTCCAGCGGCCCGCACGGTGGTTCGATCGTCCACGTGGATCTCGTCGCGAAGAAGGTCCTGAAGCGTTACACGCCGGGGCCCTGCAAGAAGTAGTGGCGCCATGGGGCCTCGCCTGACCGCCACGCGCACGCTCGCGCTCGCGTGCGTGCTCTCCTGCGGCGGCGACGTGTGGGCTCCCCTCCCCTCCTTCGTCGGATCCGACGCGGCACTCCCGACCGCAGGGCCGTCGGACGCCGGGGTGGACGCGAGCCGCGCCGGCCTGATCCGCGTCGCCACCTTCAACGTGCGGCGCTACTTCGACACGGTGTGCGACTCCAGCGCGTGCGCGGCGACGGACTTCGAGGCGCTGCCCACGGAGGCCGAGTTCGCCGCCAGGACGGAGCGCCTGGCGAGCGGCATCGCGCGCATCCACCCCGACGTCATCGCGCTCGAGGAGATCGAGAACCAGGCGTGCCTCGACGCCCTGGTCGCGCGGCTCGCCGCGAAGGGCCTCGCGTTCCCCGTCGCGCACCTCGGCGAGACCGGCGCACCGGCGAGCGTCGACGTGGCCATCCTCTCGCGGGGCGCCCTCCCGGAGGTACGCACGCACCGCGACCTGCCGCTCACACGGCCCGACGGCACGCCGACCTCCTTCTCGCGCGAGCTGCTCGAGGTGCGCACGACGTTCGGGGCGAGGCGCGTCGTGATGTTCGCCGCGCACTTCCGATCGAAGGTGGACGACGATCCCGGCCGGCGCGTGGCCGAGGCGAACGGCGCGCGAACGATCGTGTCCGCCGTGGCCGCGGAGCTCCCGGGTGCGCTCGTGCTCCTGGGCGGGGATCTCAACGACACACCCGGGTCGGTGGCCCTCGAGGCGCTCGAGCAGGGGGGAGCGCTCGTGCGGGTCGCGCGGGATCTCCCGGCCGCGGCGCAGGCCACCTACTTCTTCCAGGGCGCGGGCGTCGCGATCGACCACATCCACGTCACCGCGGCGGAGGCTCGCCGGTACGTCCCCGCGAGCGCGCGCGTGCACCTGGACGCCGTGTACGGCTACGCGGGGAGCGATCACGGGGCGCTCGAGGCGTCGTTCTTCATCGAGTGAGCGAGAGAGCCCCCGACATACCCCACCGCCGCCCCGCCAGAGGCGCTATACCTCGAAGGGTACGGTGCCCTCGCGAAGTCCCACCCTCCTCGTGATCCTCTCCCGCTGGCGGCGGTTCGCACCCCCCGGCCTGGCTGCCGTCGTCGTCGCGATCTTCGCCGCGTGCGGCAGCCGCTCGGATCTCCTCGTCGACGATCCGCTCGTGGACGCCGCGGCCGACGGCGGCGACGCGACGGTGGACGCCGACCTGCCCGACGGGGCCGAGGCCGGAGATGCGGGCGCCGACGCTCCCGGCGCCTGCCGGCCCCGGTCGTGCGCCGAGCAGGGCTTCCAGTGCGGCGCGAACGGCGACGGCTGCGGCAACCTCCTCGACTGCGGGAAGTGCCCGCCCGGCGAGGTGTGCGGCGCGCAGGCCTACAGCCGGTGCGCCAAGGGCCCGCCGTGCAAGCCGAGGAACTGCACGGACCTCGGCTTCAGCTGCGGACCCGCCGGAGACGGGTGCGGTGGCGTCCTCCAGTGCGGGATCTGCCAGTGGCCCGACTCGTGCGGCGGCAAGGGCGTGCCCGGGAGCTGCGGCAACTCGCGCCCGTGCACGAACCTCTGCCTCCAGCAGGTGCCGTGCGGGCCGGGCGCGACCACCACGATCACCGGGACGGTCGTCGCGGGGACCCTGCCCGCGTTCGGGGCGCCGGATCCGATCTACAACGCGCTCGTGTACGTGCCGAACGCGCCGGTCGCGCCCTTCCCGGCCGGCGTGAGCTGCAACCACTGCGGCGTCGACGTCTCGGGCGAGCCGCTCGTCGCGACGAACACGGCGGCCAACGGCACGTTCACGCTCACGAACGTCCCGGTGGGGTCGAACATCCCGCTCGTCATCCAGCTCGGCCGCTGGAGGCGCGTCGTCACGATCCCGACCGTGACCGCGTGCGGCACCACGGCCCTTCCGCCGGCGCTCACGCGCATGCCCCGCAACCAGGCCGAGGGCGACATCCCGAAGATGGCCATCGCGACGGGCCGCGCCGACGGGCTCGAGTGCGTCCTCATGAAGATGGGGATCGATCTGGCCGAGTTCACGCAGCCCTCCGGGACCGGGCGGGTCCACATGTACGTCGGGAACGGCGCGGACCTGGGCCCGGGCACGCCGCCTGCGAGCCAGCTGACGGGCAGCAGCGCCGCGCTCGCCGGATACGACATGGTGCTCCTCCCCTGCGAGGGCTCGCCCGTCGCGAAGATCCCCACGCAGCAGCAGAACCTCGTGGACTACACGAGCGCGGGCGGGCGCCTCTTCACCACGCACTACAGCTACACGTGGCTTCACAACATCGCGCCCTTCAGCTCGACGGCGACGTTCAACGGCAGCACGACGGGCTCGCCGGCGACGACCACGGGCATCGTCGACACGTCGTTCCTGGGAGGACAGGCGCTCTCTGCCTGGATGGGCGCGGTGGGCGCGCTCTCCGGGCCGGACCGGTTCCCGATCGCCGAGCCCCGCCACAACCTGGACGCCGTGGCGCCCTCGTCGCAGAGGTACGTCTCCGACAGCGCGAACGGCAAGCCGCTCCAGTACGCGTTCCCGACCCCGGTCGGCGCCGCCCCCGCGAGCCAGTGTGGCCGCGTCGTGTTCGGTACGTTCCACGTGGTGAGCGCGACGCTCACGAACGGCACGACCTTCCCCGCCGCGTGCCGCCCGGGGCCGATGACGGCGCAGGAGAAGGACCTCGAGTTCATGCTCCTCGATCTCGCGAACTGCATCCCCGACGTGCCGCAGAACTGCACGCCCCGCACGTGCGCCGACCAGGGGATCTCCTGCGGCCCCGCGGGCGACGGCTGCGGCTCGCCGATCAACTGCGGCGCGTGCACGCCGCCCGCCACGTGCGGCGGCACGACGAACTACCAGTGCGGCACCTCCGACGCGGGCACCTGCACGCCGCGGACGTGCGTCTCGCAGGGCTTCAACTGCGGCGCGAACGGCGACGGCTGCGGCAACGCCATCGCGTGCGGCGCGTGTACGGCGCCGGAGACGTGCGGCGGGGGCGGCAAGCCCGGCGTGTGCGGCAAGCCGTAGAGGCGAGGCCGAGCGGTCGGCGAGCGAGGATTCGCGCAGACCTCAGCCTCCGGGCCTCCCTCCGCGTTCGTACCCAGCCGCGCAGACCTCACCCTCCAGGCCTCCCTCTCCTGAAGGGAGAGGGCTGAGGCATCCCCTCATTTTCCTCACGTCGAGCCCGAGC
>SXNL01000072.1 GCA_005777185.1 Myxococcales bacterium | reverse complement strand
GCGGTAGTTCACGGCGATCCAGTGCGCGTAGACCTTCGCCGCGGCGTACGGGGAGCGCGGGCGGAACGGCGTCGTCTCGCGCTGCGGGATCTCGTCCGACGCGCCGAACATCTCGGACGATCCCGCCTGGTAGAACCGGGGCGAGAGGCCGCTCTCGCGGATCCCCTCCAGCAGGCGCAGGGTCCCGATCCCCACCGTGTCCGCCGTGTACTCGGGCACCTCGAAGCTCACCTTGACGTGGCTCTGCGCGCCGAGGTTGTAGATCTCGTCGGGTCGGATCTGGCGGAGCAGGCGGTTGATCGAGGATGCGTCGGTGAGGTCACCGTAGTGGAGGTAGCTGCGGTCCGAGGCGAAGAGGGGATCGATGCGCGCGCGGTTCAGCGTGCTCGACCGGCGGACGATGCCATGGACCTCGTAGCCCTTCTCGAGGAGCAGCTCGGCCAGGTAGGAGCCATCCTGCCCGGTGATCCCGGTGACGAGCGCGCGCTTCCTCATCGATCCCGCCGAAATTACACGTCGCAGGTGGGATCTACAAGGTCGGCGCCGACGCACGGATCTCATGGCACCACCGCGTCGACGGGTTGGGTCCGTGGTCGCTCTCCGGCGGGTCGATCAGCGGAACGGTGCGGTGGGCGTGTTCGCCCGGCAGCTCTCCAGCCTGCTGTTGAGCGCTTCGATCACGCGGCGTGCCGCCTCGAGATCCGTGAACACGACGCCGCTCTGGACGCGCTCCCCGGTCGCGATGGCGAGATCGATCCGGTGGTGCAGGCTCGAGGGGGGAGCGACGTGCGACGGGCCACCGTTCAGGGTGGGCAGGCCGATCAGGGGCCTCTCGACGGCGAGGACGAAGCCCTCGACGTCGCCGGTCGGCACCCGTCTCCGCCGCCAGACCGCGAGCGGCCGCGAAGCGACCGTCACCGCGCGCGCATCGAGCCGGAGATGCGTGCTCTCGGTCACGCCGAGGAGGCCTCGCGTCAAGAGGAGGGCGGCGATCACGTCGAGCGGGATCCCGGCCACCCACAGGAGACTCGTACGGTGGGCGGCCAGCTGCCAGAAGGCCATGAACCCCGCGAGGCCGGCCCCCATCACGACCGCGGTCAACGCGTTTGCGCGCGGAGGGGAGAGGACGATCTCCCACGCGTCGCCGTCGCGCCGCTCCGTCCATCCGAGACCCTCCGTGCGCTCCGGCGCGATGGCCCCGAGCGACACGCAGTCGCCGCACAGCGGCGTGCCCGCGCCGGCGTCGTGGTGCGTCTGCGAGAGCGCGGCCCCGCAGCGCCCGCAGAGGATCCGCATGGCGCGATCGTACATCAGCGCACGGCGGCAGCCGATCCCGCGGACGGCGAAACCGGGGTTCTACGCCCCTCGTTCCCGGAATCTTCCCCCCGGAAAATCACAAAATAAATCGAGAAAAACGACCTTGCGCACCTTTGGTGACGATGTCACACCCTGCTCGCGCCGACGGTCCGGCGCCCCATCAGCAGGAGCTTCTCAGATGTCCACGCGCAGGATGTTCGCCGGTCTCGCCGCTCTCACCTTCCTCTCCGCCGGGGCCCTCACGGGGTGCGCCGTCGAGGCCAGCCCGGACGACGAGGTCGTGGAGGAGTCGAGCGAGCAACTCTCCGCCGCCGGCAAGGCGCTCATCGGCTCGTACCGCGACGATTCGGGTGCGTTCCGGCGGCTCGTCCTCACCTCGACGAAGGTCGGCCAACGCAACGTGTTCACCGCGGACGTCGACACCGGCATCCGCTGCATCGTCGCGCCCTGCCCCTCGGCCGAGCACATCGAGGGCACGTTCACGGCGGGGTCCAAGACGATCACGCTGTACTCGGACACGGCCTCGGCGCACGCGCAGCACCTGCTCGGCCGGTACAACCACCTCGTCCAGGGCGCCAAGTTCACGCTCTCGCGGCGCGGGTTCACGCAGTCGCTCGAGAGGGACGCGGTGATCTGGCCGTCCAGCGCGACGAAGCTCGTCGCCAGGGTGAGCGGCGGCTTCATGCCCCCGCCGCCCGCGGGCTCGACGTGCTCGAACGGCGGGGAGTACACGCTCGACGCCGCTGCGAAGAAGCTCTCGTGGAAGCTCTGCGACTGGAACGGAGCGAACCCGCGCCACTACAAGACGGGGACCACGACGCTGACCGCCGCCGAGATCCGCGGCATCGGCGGCGTCCTGAACGGGCTCGAGATCTCGACCCGCAACATGTGCGGGGCCGACAAGCCCTTCCAGACCTTCACGGTGTCGACCCCGGCCGGCGACGCGCGCTACACCGACAGCTTCTACGGCTGCCGCGGCGGTAGCGACACGTACGTCGACGGCATCGGCAGCGTGTTCAACGCGCTCCGCGACGCGTCCGGCAACTGACCGTCAGCCGCCGGAGCCGATCTCCACCACGCTCCCGGCCGAGTAGGCGGAGAACTCCGGCGCGTACATGCTCTGGAGCGTCGCCGGATGCGCCCGGAACACGCCGGCCATGTTCGCGCGCAGGCGGTGCTTCAGGGTGTACTCGCCGGCGGGCATCCACTCGATGAAGAAGTTCGCGCCGCTGTCGCGGATCTCCTCGTAATACGACAGGCCGAGGTGCCACCTGTGCCCCGATCGCTGGGACTCGGGCTCGAAGCCCGCGGGGCGGGGATCCCTCACGTGCACGTACTCCGCGGCGTGGCCTGCCCGGATCGACAGGTGGATCTCGACCTCGTCGCCGACGGCGATCGCGACGCCGGCGTCGGACAGCGGCTGCAGCACCGTCTCCTTCCCGGCGGTCACGCGCTTGAAGGCGCGGCGCTCGACGCGGAAGAGGTCGCCGCGCGCCTCTCCGGGCAGGCGCTCGGTCGAGAAGTGCCACGTCGCGGAGGCGAACAGGTACCCGGGCGTGTCCTTCTCGACGAGGACCGTCGCGTGCCCCGCCGGATCGCGCGCGATCTCCTCGCCAGGGACGACGAGCGCCACGTTTCCCGCGTGGCGATCGGGCTCGAAGACGTACGCCTGCCGCCTTGCGCCGACCGTCACGCTCGCCCGCTCCCGCGCGCCGAGGGACCCGTCGGCCGCCATGTGGTGGACGAGCGCGTAGATCGCGGCGGCGCTCGCACGCGTGGACTTCCAGTGGCCGAGCTTCTTGTCGAGCAGGAGCCAGAGCACCATCCCGTCCTTGCGCGGATCGTCCGGCGTGACCTCCGACAGCGCCCGGAGCGCGAAGGCGTGGCTCTCCGTGGTGTCGTTGTACCAGAGCCAGGCGCGGTCCTCCGGTGCCCAGAAGGTGCCGCGGTCTGGCTCCGTCCGCGCGCTGTCCATCACGCTCGCGAGGACGAGCCGCGCGTCGTCGGCGCGTCCGACCCGGTGGAGCACGAGGGTGAGGTAGCACTTGAGCATGGGCGAATGCTTTCGCCAGCCCGCCCACGCGTACGCGAGGAGCTCGGCGCGCTCGGCCGCCGTGAAGGCGCCCTCGGTCGAGGAGGCGTCGCCGTACGCGCACAGGACGTAGAGCGCGAAGGTCGTCGTCTCGTGGGGCATCTCTCCCTTGCGGATCCGCGGGAAGACGTCCGCGCGGAAGTGGCCGACGAGGTACCGCCAGGCGCGGGTGACGAGCGGTACGGGCACGTCCACGCCGAACTCCGCCGCGCGCGCCATGCCCTCGAGGAGGTAGAGGGTGATGAAGGGGGAGGGGGGGCCTCCCGGGAACCACGGGAACCCTCCCGAGGTCGTCTGCTGCTCCTCGAGCTTCGCGAGGGTGGCGTCGCGGTGGGCGGACACGACCGCGGGATCGAGGAGATCGACGAGCGGGTACTTCGGGTCCTCGCCGCCGCGTGCCTCGCGCAGCCACGGTGTCTCCTCCATCGCCATCTTCCGGTTCGGATCCTCCCCGTCGAACGCCTCGAGCGGGGTCGTCCGCCTCGGGAGGCTCCGCGCCATCGCCGCGACGCTCGGGAACCGCTCGTAGACGCCCGCGACGATCCCCGCCGACACGAAGCGGTTGAGGAGCTGCTCGGAGCACTCGTACGGGTAGTCGACGAGGAACGGCAGCGCCTCGAGGACCGAGTAGAACAGCTGCGCGTTCAGGGTGACGACGAGGGAGTCGTGCACACACGAGGCGTCGTCGCCGCGCGCCATGTCGTCGAAGCGGATCTCCCGGCGATCGACCCCGCGGAGCGTCACGAACCGGGACGCTGCGAGGTGCATCCTGCCGGGGAGGACGGGGAGCGCGCGCTCCTCGCCATCGGACAGATCTTCGGCGCGGGCCTGCACGCGGACACCGACCTGGCCGATCCACGCCGGGACGCGCACCGAGAAGGCGATCGTCGCGCTCTGCCCGGCGGGGGCCTCGAACGCGTGGTGCGGCGCGTCGAGGGCGAAGGCGGGCGCGAGATCTCGACCGGTCCCCGGATCGAACAGCTCGATCGACAGCGCGCCCGCGAGCGCGCGCTCCGAGGTGTTGTTCACGACGACGCGCACGCTGGCGTGGTCCCCCTCGCGGAAGAAGCGAGGGAGGTAGGGGCGCACGACGAGGTCCTTCACCGTCCGCACCTGGTGGAGAGCGGCCGCGGAGCGCACGTCGCGTGTGATCGCGTGGAGCCAGAGCGCCCACGACGTGACCGAGTCCGGCGCCTCGAACGCGATCGTGACGCCGCCGTCCGCCTCGGTGAGGAGGTGGGGCTGGAAGAAAGCGGTCTCCGCGAAGTTGGAGCGCACCTCGATCGGCCCTGCCGCGCCCTCACCGGGTGAGGCCCCCTCCGGTGGGGGGGGGGCGCCCGTCGGAGACGCGTCCTCGAGCTCCGGCGGCCCTCCTGCCGCGGCGCCGCCAGGAGGGCCGAAAGCCTGCGGCGCGGGGGCGGCGCACGGCGCAGGCGGCGGCATCCCGCCCACCGCATACATCGGTGGCAACGCGAGTAGAACGCGGTTTCCAGGACCACCGATCGCGTAGCTCTCGAAGAAGTGGAAGCTCGCCGGCACGTACGCGTTCGCCGCGTGGTCGTCGCTCAGCTGGTCCGTGAGGAACGAGGACAGGTGCGCCGGCCCGAGGCTGCTCCCGAGCGTGCGGGTCCGCGCGTGGTCCGGGTAGAGGCGCAGCGGCGCGGGCGGCGTGTGGGGTGCGAACACGTCGAGGCTGCGATCGTACATGTACGCGAGCACCTCCGCGACGTGCGCGCCGAGGGGCTTGCCGGAGGCCGTCCGCACCGTGATCCGGAACGTCTCCTTCGCGCCCGGGCGGATCTTGTCGCGGAAGGAGCCCAGCTCGAACGACAGCTCGCGATCGCTCCACGGCACCGCGATCCGCCGGGAGAACCTGACGAGCTGGAAGTCGCGCACCGCGTGGAGGGTGACGCCGAAGCCGCCGCGCACCTTCTCGTCGACCGCGAGCTCGATGAGCTCGGGATCCCCTGGCCGGAGGACGCGCCGCTCGATGCGACGGCCCTTCTGGAACAGGTCGAGGAAGAGCACCTGGTCGTGCGTGCCGGACGCGGCGAACACGCGGGCGACGCCGCCCACCTCCACCCGGGTCGACTCCACCTCGCACATGGCGGGGAGCGCGAGGGGCGTCGTCTTGCCCACGGTGACGAACACGCGCTCGGCCTCCGAACGGCTGCCGTGATCGTCCCGCGTCTCGTACCGGAGCCGGTAGGGGCCCGGAGGTAGCGGCGGGAGGAGGAGCGCCGCCACGCCGTCGGTCCCGTGGACCATCTGGCCCTCGCCGACGCGCCTGCCGTCGGGCCAGCGGGCCATCGCACGCTCGGGCGTGTAGTCGGTGCTCCACCGTGGCCGCTGCCCGTCGCCGGGCAGGTGGAACGCGGCCGGATCCTCGTGGGGTGGGGCGGCGCCCGGCAGGTCGGCCGGACCCGGGACGGGATCGGTGGGCTGGGCGACCGCGAACAGACGCCACGCTCCCGTGCCCGCGCGCGGCGCGCCGTCGAGATCCGTGCGTCGAACGCGCACGGAGAGGACCTCCGCCTCGCGCGCGAACGCGTGCTCGAGCTCCACCGTCGCCTCGACCGTGGCGTGGCCGAGTCGGAGGGTCCGCGTGGCCGAGCGTGTCTCGCCGCCGTCGTCGGTGAGCTCCGCGTGAAGCGTGTAGGTGAAGCTCACGTGCGGATCCCGCGCGCGCCTGGGATCCGCCTCCGGCGTGAACGTGACCTCGAACGAGCCGTCCTCCGCGACCGTCGCCACGCCCGCCGCCATGCGCTGCGGCCGCATGTCGCCGGTGTCCCGGAACCACCACGGCGGCAGCTTCGGCGCGCGCTCGATGTGCCACGCGACGCGCCCTCCCGACACGGGGGCGCCGAAGTAGTACCGCGCGTCGCCACGCATCGTCGCCGCGTGTCCGAGCCGCGGCGCCGTCTGCGGGTCGAGCCACCGCACCTCGAAGGTGGGCCGCTTGTACGCCTCGACGTGGACGGTCACCGAGGTCGTGCTCGAGGAGGTCACCACCGTGAGCCGCCACACCCCGAGGACGCGCCCGCGCGGGATGACGAAGGATCCCGAGCCCGATCCGTGCGCGTGGGTCGTGATGGTCTCCGTCCCGGCCGCCTCGCCGTTCGGATCGTGGAGGGTCACCGCGCAGCGGAGCCCCTCCTTCACGTGGTATCGGCCGGTCTCGTCGTCGCCTTGGTAGGCGATGACCTTGAAGTGGAGCCGCTGCTCGGGGCGGTACACGCTGCGATCCGTGTAGACGAGGACGCCCGCGCGCGCCTCGGGCTCGTCCTTCGCGAGGCTCACGTTCGAGCAGATGGCCGTGTGACCGCCCTTGCGCGCGAGCAAGAAGTAGCTGGGGTGGCCGGACGATCGCGCGAACACGACCTCGCCTCTGTCGTTCGTCTTCCCTCGCTCTGCGACGGTGTGCTTCCGGTTCCAGTCGCGCCGGCACAGGAGGACCTCGGCGCCGGAGACCGGCGCGCCGGTGTCGCCGGAGACCACGATGGCCTCCGGATCCATCTGGTGGGAGGAGCCCTGCAGGAGGACGAGGTCGCCCAGCATGACGCTCGCGGCGCAGATCTTGTTGCCGGGCCCCTCATGGAAGGTGGACTTCGCGGACGCGACGAGGACGTAGAGCCCGGGCTTGTCGATCGGCGGGACGGCCCAGGTCGTGTGGAGCTCGAGGTCGGGCGTCGCCGCGAGATCCACCCTCCACTCGCATGCCGGTCGGCTCGCGATCACCTTCGGCGGGTCTCCGCGGACGATCGCGCGCCACTCCTGGTAGCCGGGGAGGAGGTTGTAGTCGCGGCCGTCGAGGACGAAGTCCACGTCCACCGGGTACGCGCGGAAGTGGAGCGCGGGCAGGGACTTGTGGCGGATCTCGAGCGAGCGCCGCCGGAGGCCGTCCGAGGCCATCGACGCGACCGTGTAGTCTGGCTGCTCGAGGTTGTGGGCGATGGCCTTGCAGCGCTCCGCGCCGAGGGGATCGCCACCGCGTGCCGCGCCATCGCTGGCGAGCCTGTGCGCCTCGGCCTTGTCGCCGCGATCACGCGCGGCGCGCGAGAGCTCCGCGGCCATCCACGGACGCCAACGCGCGGAGACGCCCTTCGCGCGGGCGCGGAGATCGTCCTCGAGCGTGCGTCGGTCTCGCGGGTCGTCGAAGGCCGCGTGGAGGCGTCGCGCCCGCTCGAGGCGCGCCTCCAGGGCGGCGTCCTCGCGTCCGGCTTCGCGGTTCCAGTGCTCGAGGTCGTCGAGGATCGCGCACACGCGCTCGAGCGGGTGGAGCTCGCCGTCGTCGAGGCGGATCTGCACGCTCTCCGCGGGGCGATCCGCGAGGAGCAGCCGGAGATCGAGCCGGAAGAGGTCGTTCGACTGCTCTGGACGCCAGTGCGACGTGTTCGCGAGGATCTCGACCGCCAGGTAGCTCGCGAGCTCCCGCAGCGTGTCGCGGACACCCGCCGGGTAGTTGCCAGGCTCGACGTACGCGGAGATGGACGACGTCGGCGTGCGGTCGAGCTCGGCGCGCGCGCGCCACACGCGCTGGTAGGCCCGCATCGCCTGGTCGAGGATCTGATCGCAGGTGAGCTGCTTCAGGTCGACGGCGTCCGGTGTGACGACCTTCGTGCGCTGTCGGATCTCCCAGTCGTAGTGCTGGAGGTACTGCACCAGCGTGTGGCCGAGGAAGAGCTCGAGGAGCGTCCGGTGGAGGAAGTGGCGAGGCCAGGGCTGCTCGAGGAGGAAGCGCACGGCGGTCTCGGGTCCGCCGAGGCTGACGCGCAGCTGCACCTGCTTCAGGAGCGCCTCGGTCATCTCCGGCTCTCGCGCCGGATCCGCGAGGGACTCGCGCCGCACCGCCTCCAGCGTGTCGAAGGCGGCCTGGTGCTGCTGGTCGGCGATCAGGCGCTGGACGTCGGACCACCGGGGCGATCGGCTCATGTCGCCGTCAGGGTACCGTGATCGCGCATCGCCCGGCCAGGACGACGACGGTCCCGCCCGAGCCCGGGCGCCGATCGACGCCGGGATCCATTTGTCATGCCCCTGGCGCGCCGATCCTCTACCTTCTCGACATGGCTCACTACGAAGTCGTGCAGCGTCTCGCGGCGGTCGCCACCACCTACGACGTCAAGGACGGCGACACGGCGCTCGTCGCCCGCGGCGCGTTCACGAGCGTGACCCCGAGGTTCACGCTCGTCGACGAGAAGGACAAGGAGCTCGGGACGCTCGCGGGCAACTTCAACAAGACCGAGTTCCACATCAAGGACGCCGCGGGCAAGGAGGTCGCCCTCGTTACGTTCCCCTCGATCGCGCTCAAGAAGACGCTCGAGCTGGAAATCGGCGGCAAGAAGTACCACGCCGACGCGGGCCTGCTCGCGCGGGTGTGGGACTTCAAGTGCGCCGACGCCGCGGGCAAGGTGGCGGTCGAGGTGAAGAAGCCCGAGGGCTTCACCAAGGTGCGCGACCGCTTCCTGGTCGAGGCGGCCGAGGACGTATCGCGCGAGATCGCCGTGCTGCTGACGGTCGCGATCCACTCCCGCTATTTCGAGATGATCTGACTTTCTGCTGCGGCCTCGGGTGCGCGCGGGTGGTACGATGGAGGGATGCGCAGGCGTGCGTTCCTCGTCGTGGGAGGTGGGATCACTCCACCTCTGTGCGCCCTCGCGGTCGCCGTGGGCTGCGCGACCACGGTCGCCCAGGAGCCCGACGTGCCCGCCGTCGACTCCGGCAGCGGATCGAGCGCGGACGGCACCGCGTCCGCGGTCTCGGGAGACGCCAAGGTGGCGTCGGACACCGGCACCGACGCAGGTGCCGCCGTCGACACCGGGATCGACACCGGCGCCCTCGATCCGGACGCGGGGCCCCCCGCACCCGTCGAGTGCGTCGTGACCTGCGACAACGCGTACGGCTTCGGATGGGGCAACGCCACGTCGCTGAAGACGTACAACACCGCGCCCGCGTCCATCCTCGCGGGCGACATCTTCAACTGCCCCGTGGGCAACGGCCCGGAGGCCTACTTCATCCCCGCGGCCGACGCGCCGCCGTCCGCGTTTCTCTACGCCGTCGCTTGGGCGGACCACTCCGTCACGCAGGGCCTCATCGGGCAGTTCAAGCGCGAGGGCGCGCCGGCGCTCTACACCGGGGATCTGAACTGGGAGGTGTGCGCCACGGGCATCGACTACAACACGTCCATCGCCGCGCAACGCCCCGGCCCGCCCCTGGCCGAGATCAACGACGAGATCGTGAAGTGCAACATGGGCGCGGGGAACCCGGCCACGTCGAGCGCGGGGTGGGTCAACTCCGCCGGAGCGATCACGCCGGGCGCGATCGGCCGCCTCGCGATCGGCGAGGACAACACGTCGAGCGCGGGCAACTTCCCGATCGCGTGCCAGTCCACGACGCTCGCCGACGGTGGCAAGACCCTGGGCATCGATCCGGCCTCGAAGTGGATGTGGTACACGAGCGTGCCCGGCGGGGACGCGTTCCGCTGGTCGTCCCAGGCCGCCACGCGCCACTTCCTCATCTTCAGGCTCTCTGCGGCCCGGCTGCCGCCCTGAGGTCGGGAGCTCTCTCACACGAAGAGATCGAGGCGCGCGCGTGTCAGGGCGAGGGTGGCGGGGTTCTTGATCCGGCGCTCCGTCGAGATCGCGAAGAACCGCTCCTTGATCTCGTCGGTGCGCCCGACCATCACGACGCCATACTGCATGCAGATCTCCGCCTCCACGACGCGCGGCGCGACGAACACCCCGACGCCGCCGGCGCCGAGAGACTTCGCGAGCGCCATGTCCTCGATCTCGGCGACCACGCGCGGCTGGACATCGTGGCGTTGAAACCAGGGATCGAGGGAGCGCCTGAGGACGGTGGTGGCCGGGGGGAGGAGGAGGGGCGCCCGGTGGAGGCACGCGGGGAAGGAACGCGCCGGGGGGCCGGACATCAGCCGATGGGCCAGCTGGCGGCTCGCGAGGAACGTGACCCCGCACGTGCCGAGCAGGTGGGAGAAGGCGGCGACTCCGAGGCCAGGGGGGACGGGCGCGTCGGCGATGATGACGTCGACTCCGTGGACGGTGAGGGCGGTCAGCAGGCGATCGAAATGGTCGCCTCGACACACGATCCGCGGCGGCGGAGACATCGCGAGGACGGCCTCGAGGAGACGCCTCACGATGACGCGCGGCACCGCGTCCACGAGGCCGACGCGGAGGCGGGTTCCGGTCATCGCCCGTCCCCTCACCTCGGCGACGAGCTCGGTCCCGAGATCGAAGATCTCCTCCGTGTAGCGCCGCACCACGCGTCCGTCGTCCGTCAGCTCGAGCGAGCGGCCCGCGCGATCGAACAGCGCGGCGCCGAGGGCCGCTTCGAGCGCTCGGACCTGGGTGCTCAGCGTCGAGTGGGATAGCCCGAGCTCGATCGCGGCGCGCTTGAGGCTCCCGGAGCGGGCGACCACGTGGAAGTAGAAGAGGTGTTGGTAATTCAGACGCATCGGCCTCATCTGTCTGTTTTTTAGGCCGAACGGTGTGTAAAAGCGACAGGTTCGCGCCGCGTGACGCAAGAACCAGCAAAGAGCGCTGCGACTCTCGCTCGACAACCCCTGCGACCGCTATGATGCTCGTCCCCAGGAGGTTTCCCAGCATGCAGCGACACGTCGACGGGATTCACAGGTTTCAGTCGGAGCACTTCGTGCTCGGAATGACGATGTAATGGACCAGAGCACAAGCGGAGCGGCCCCGGTCATGAAGGATGTCCTCGCGTCCGTCGTCGTCTTCCTCGTCGCGCTGCCCCTCTGCATGGGCATCGCGATCGCGTCGGGTGCGCCGCCGGCAGCGGGGCTGATCAGCGGCATCCTCGGCGGAATCCTCGTCGGCCTCCTCGGGGGCTCGCCGCTGCAGGTCAGCGGCCCTGCGGCCGGGCTCGCGGTCATCGTCTGGGATCTCATCCAGACGCACGGGCTCGCCGCCCTTGGTCCGATCGTGCTCGTCGCGGGCGTCCTGCAGATCGCGGCGGGCCTCGGCCGCCTCGGGCGCTGGTTCCAGGCCGTACCCCCGTCGGTGATCTTCGGCATGCTGGCCGGGATCGGCGTCCTCATCTTCGCGAGCCAGTTCCACGTGATGGTGGACGACAAACCGAAGGGGAGCGGTCTCGCCAACCTCATCAGCATCCCTGCGGCGGTGTGGAAGGGCGTCGTCCCCAAGTCCGATACGCCGCACGACGACGCGGCGCTCCTCGGCGTCGTGACCATCACGATCATCGTGCTCTGGCAGGCTCTCGTGGTTCGTGGTCTTCCCCGGGCGAAGGTCATCCCGGGACCGCTCGTCGGGGTCGTCGGGGCGACGATCGCCGCCAACCTCTTGCGATCCCCGGTCGCCTACGTCTCCCTGCCGGACAGCCTGCTCGGGAGCGTGCGGATCCCCACGGTCTCCGCGTTCAGCATGCTCCTCGATGTCCGCGTACTCGGGGCCGCTGCGGCGCTCGCCGTCGTCGCGAGCGCCGAGACGCTCCTCTGCGCGAGCGCGACCGATCGGATGCACGGCGGCGAGCGGACGAACTACGACCGGGAGATGCTCGCCCAGGGGCTCGGAAATGCCCTCTGCGGTCTGCTTGGCGGGCTTCCCATGACGGGCGTCATCGTGCGGAGCGCGGCCAACGTGGAGGCCGGCGCGCGGACGCGCCTGTCGGCGATCCTCCACGGCGTCTGGCTTCTCGCCGCGATCGTCGCCGTGCCGTTCGTCTTGCGGCTCGTCCCGGTGTCGGCGCTCGCGGCGCTCCTCGTGTTCACCGGGTACAAGCTCACCAAGCAGAACGTCAGGGCGCTCCTGGAGAGGGGCGGGAGGTTCGAGCTCGTGATCTACTTCTCGACGATCGGCGCCATCGTCGCGACGGACCTGCTGAAAGGTGTGCTCGTGGGCCTCGCGCTCGCCCTCGGCAAGGTGGTGTGGATGTTCACGCACCTCCGCGTCGAGGTCGACCGCTCGGACGCCACGAAGGAGACCACGGTGCGGCTCAACGGGTCTGCGACGTTCCTTCGGCTGCCGGAGCTCACGGCGGCGCTCGCGTCGATACCGCCGGAGCATAGCGTTCACGTTCACTTCCCTGGCGTCAACTACATCGATCACGCGTGCTTCGACGCCCTCGCTTCCTGGGAGAAGCAGCACATGGCTCGCGGTGGCCAGGTTCGGCTGAACTGGGCGGAGGTGGAGTTCCTCGGTCAGCGGCCGAACGGGAAGGACAGCGCGCAGACGCAGGGCAAGCCCACCTGACACGACGCTGTCGGCCCGGGAGCCGAGGACGTCGAGACCGCGCCGCGGGATCCGTTCGACTCTGCTACGATCGCTCGACACCCACGGGTGGGGGCCGCTCCCACGGGGCTCACGCGGTGCAGCCTGAACGAGATCGGCACCCGGGGCACGTGCACGCTCGTGGCCGCCGGCCGAACGAGCACAAGGGAGCGCGCGCCCGCCGATCCCGCGACGTCGAGGAGGGATCGGAAGGCGTCGATCGGGAGACGCCGGTCGATCGCGACGACGAGCGCCTCGCGCACTTCAAGTGTCCGCAGGTGGCGGCGCCGCTCACGCGGAGGCGTCCAGCGACGCCTTGATCCGCTCCCAGCGCGCGACGTCCGCCGCGGCCTTTCGCACCGTGCGGCCCAGGGACACCGTTGACGGGATCGGTCTCGGGCCGGCGAGGAAAGCGTTTGCCCGTCCTCTGCACCGCGGGTATCTTCGGCTCATGGCGGAGGAGAAGGCCCATCCGACCCTTTACGAGCGAATCGGCGGCGAGGCGGCCGTCGTGGGCTTCTACGACCGGGTCATGGCGGACGAGTCGCTCGCGCACTTCTTCGCGCACCTCGACATGGACGCGCAGATCAAGAAGCAGATCGCGTTCATGACGATGGCGTTCGGGGGTCCGAACCGGTACACCGGCCGCGATCTCAGGACGGCCCACGCCAAGCTCGTCGCGAACGGCCTGCACGACGCCTACTTCAACGCCGTCGAGGACCACCTGAAGGACACGCTGGTCGAGCTCGGGGTGGATGATGTGACCTCGAACGAGGTGCTCGAGATCGTCGGCGGCACGCGCGCCGACGTTCTCAACCGGTAGAGATCCTCCCGATGACTGAGTCGAGCGACTCGAAAGCCTGTGCCCCCGTCCTGGAGCTCCCGTTCGACAGGGTGGTGGTGACCGATGGCGGCACGAACCGCGATCTGTCGCCCGTGGAGTTCTTCGCGTTGCCGCTCGCGCAACGCATCCGGTACATCGTCCAGCAGCAGGCCTCCTTCTTCGCGGACGGCGAGTCCGTCGACGCACGCGAGGTCCTCGGCCAGATGCGGAAGATCCGCGCTGCCCTGCACTGACGGGACGACCGCCGCAGCCCTCGATGCGGCCGGCGCCCCGCCTCCGCGCGCGGCTCGGGTTCGTCCGCGACGAGGCGCGGGACTTCGAGAAGGGCGGCCGCGCGTTCGTCGTCCTCGTCGCGGCGCTCTGACCAGGCGCGCCGGCGGTCCCTCGGGCCTGGCATCATGAGGTCAGGTGCGAGAGGGGATGGCTGGGAAAGGCCCCGCTCTCGCCCCCCGATCGTCTACCTTCCCCCGGATGGCCAACCTCGTCGGGATCGCGGGCAGTCTGCGCAAGGGATCCCTCACCGCCGCGTTGCGGCGCGCGGCCGCGGCGCTCGCGCCCGCCGGAACCGTGGTCGACGTGGCGTCCATCGCCGGGATCCCGGTCTATGACGGAGACGTCGATCGCGACGCGTTCCCCGAGGCCGTCGTCGCGCTCGGTGCCCGCATCGCCGCGGCCGACGGGCTCCTTCTCGTCACGCCCGAATACAACAACTCGATCCCGGGCGGCCTCAAGAACGCGATCGACTGGCTGTCGCGGCCCGTGCCGGCAACGAGGCAGGCCAAGAACCACGTCCCGCGGCCCTTCAGCGAGAAGCCGGTCGCGATCCTCGGCGCGTCCATCGGGCCCGGGGGGACGCGCCTCGCGCAGGCGGCGTGGCTCCCGGTGTTCCGGATGCTCGGAGCACGCCTGTGGTCGGGCAAGGTGCTCTACCTCGCGAGCGCCACGCAGGCATTCGACGCCGAGGGGAAGCTCGTGGACGAGAAGGCGCGGAAGACGCTCGAGGAGCTGATGGCTGGGTTCGCGGCGTTCGCGAAGCCGGGCGCGTGAGGGGGAGTGCGACCATGGGCGCCATGACCGCCCGGGACGTCGTGGCGGTCGCGCTCGTCGGGTTCGCCGCCCTCGGAGCCATCCTCGTCCACGGCCGGCCGCTGACGTGGACGCACTGGATGACGCACTTCGCCGCGATCGAAGCGCTCCCCGTGCTCGTTGGCCTCGGGATCGCCGGGGCGTTCGTCGAGGCGACACGCGGGCAGCCCCGGCGCGCGGTGTGGTTCGTGGCGGGCCTCTCCGTCGTCGCCTTGTCATGGCCCCTCGTCGGGGCTTCCGCGCAGTACCGGCGGAGAGGACGAACGTTCTCGATCGCGCGCTGGGTGGGCTTCGACGATCTGCCTCCGGTCGCGGTGAAGAAGGACGTCGCGCTCGCGCCCGAGCTTCCCGACCTGCTCGCCGACGTGTACACCGGCGTGGGCGAGGGCCCGCGGCCGTTCGTCCTGGTGATTCACGGTGGAAGCTGGCGGAGCGGGGACAAGGGCGAGGTCCCGCACGCGTCACGTGCGATCGCCGCGGCGGGGATCACCGTGTTCGACCTGCGGTACCGCCTGTCGGGGCAGGCGAGGTTCCCGGCGGCCGTCGCCGACGTCAAGTGCGCGCTCGGAAAGATCCGGGCGAACGCCTCTCTGTTCGGGATCGATCCCGCGCGTTCCGCGCTCCTCGGCCGATCCGCGGGCGCTCACCTCGCCTTGCTCGCCGGTTACTCCGCCGGAGACGCCCGTCTCCCGCCGACGTGCGGCGTCGACGACGCTCCGGTCTCGAAGATCGTCGCGATCTACCCGCCGACGGACCTCGCGTGGTGCCACGCAAACCCGTTCGTCCCCGACGTGGGTGACGGGATCTCCGCCATCGAGGCGTGGCTGGGCGGGACGCCCGCGGAGGTGCCGGATGTCTATGCGCTCGCGAGTCCGACATCGCACGTCCGCGCCGACGCGCCGCCGACGCTCGTGGTCACCGGCTCGGGCGACGGCGTGGTGCGGTCGGACAACGCGCGGTTCATCGCGGACGCTTTCGTGAAGCACGGCCGGAAGGCGGACGTCGTCGTCATCCCCGACGCGGAACACGGGTTCGACGTGCGAAACGGCGGCATCGGCGAGCAGTTCTCCCGCCAGGAGATCCTCGCGTTCCTCGCCGATCTCTGATGCGCGAGGCGCGCATCCGCGAGCCGTCCCCCCGTGGCCGTCCGGTCACGGCGCCGACGGCGCCCACGGGATCACAGCGCGGACCCCAGCGGCGACGCCTTCCCAGAGCCGTCCACGAAGAAGGCGTGCACCCCGTCCACCATGCCGACGAGGAGCACCGCGCCCCCGCTCCCCGCGGGCCCCGGAAGGAGCTGGAAGTCCACCACCGTCGACACGTCCTGGAACGCGCCATCCCGCACGTGGTCGTCGACGAGGATCCTGTCCTCCGCCGCCGCAAGCTGTTCGATCGCCGCGATCCGCAGGCGGAGCCCGCCGCGATCGCCGGCCAACCACGCCACGAGCACCTTGCCCTCGACGTCGATCGCGCGGATGTCCTTGAGCGCGCGCGGCATGATGTCGTCCGTCCGCGCGAGCATCGCCGCGACGTCCACATCCCTCTCGTCGCACGCGGAGACCGTGCAGCGGCTCTGCGTGATGCTGCCCTTGAAGCGGCCGCCCACCGGACCGCCGAGGACCCGCGTCACGCTGGCCGCGCCGCTCCGGCACTGCAGGAGGCCCCGCGTGCCCTGCGACTCGACCGGCGCGGTCCACCGGCCGCCGACGAGGAACGAGAGGTACGAGTTGTCCCAGCCCTTCGCCCGCACGACCATCGTGTCGGCGGCGCGGCACGCGGTGAGGTGCGGCTCCTCCTCCGAGCCACCCTCGATGTGGCCGATCTCGTCGAGCCGTCCGACGTCGACCTCGGGACCGAGCGCGCCGCCCGCGTCGAGCGGGCGGACCACGAGGCGGATGCCGTCCGCGCCCCTCCGCCGCATCTTGTAGGCGACGTGGCCCCAGAACATCGCGCTCGAGTAGTACGGGTTGCCCGTGTCCTCGCGCTTCGCGACCTTCGTCTCCCGCGTCGCGCCGTCCTCCACGCGGTAGAGGCGGATCTGCGGGGGCCTGTCGTCCCAGCTCAGGTACGCGAACGAGCCGTCGCCGAGCACGCTCGCGCCGTACGCGCCGTACGGGAGGCTCGTCACGACGCGCGCGCCCGTGTCCGAGCGGAAGATTCCGGACTTTCCGCGGTCGCCCGCGAAGACGTACGGCGCCTTCCCGGGCGCGGCGGTGCCCCACGGCCGGAGGCCCGGCGAGAACGCGGCGGCCGGCTGGGGGATCTTCTTGCAAGCGAGGTCCGTCGCGCCCTTTTCGAGCGTGCACACGACGGGACCGGCTGGGCAGTCCTTGTCGTCGGCCACGAACGACGTCACGAGATCGCCGAAGGGCATCGCGTGGACGCTCGAGAGCGCGAGGGGTTGGCCGAGGAGGCGGCCGGCGGGCGGCAGCGTCGCGAGCGTCCACGGCGTCGCGTGCGCGGGCGGCTCGGCCACGTTCGACGCGCGCGTCGCGACGAGCCCCGCGGCGGTCGCGGCCGCGAAGACCTTGTCGGTGAGCGGCAACAGGTCGAGGGTCGTGTTTCCGTCCCCGGCGAGCACCTTTGCCAGCTTCTCGACCGAGTCGGCGAGCGGCGTCGTGCCTCCGCTCTTGCGGATCGTCTCGGCCACCGCGTGCGCGGGGCCGCTGCAGCGCGCCGGCCATGGCGGATCGGCGGCCGAGAGGCGCTTCTCCGGCGGCACGGACATCGCCACGAGCTGCGTGTTGCGGACGCGCGCGCCGAGCTCTCCCGGAGCGGGCGGGCTCCCGACGTAGCACGTCACGAACCGGCTCCACGCTTCTCGCGTCTCGACGCGCGCCCGGTGCGAGACGAAGAGCGCGATCCCGCCCAAGGCGCCCGCGACGACGACCGCCGCGACGCCGAGTCCGAGGATGCGCCTCCGCGTCTGGGCGCGCTGCGCGCGGAGGACCTCCTCGGGATCGATCGCGAGGTCCCTGGTTTCGCCGCTGCTCCGGTAGGCCATGGTGCCGCGGGTGTAGCACGGCGAGCGGGGATGCCAACCGGGGGGCGCTACGAGATCCCGCGGTCACTCAGGGGTCCACCTCATGGGGGGACTCTGCCGGGTGGACCGCCGCGTGGCCAGGACCGAGGAGATCTCGAAGGGCCTCCTCGAGGCTCCCGAATCGAAACACGTAGCCGGTCGCGGCGGCCTTCGCGGGGATCACGCGCTGCGAGGCCATGACGACGTCCGCCATCTCCCCGAGGGCCATGCGGAGCGCCACCGCAGGCGTGCGCATCCACGCGGGGCGATGCATCGCCTGACCCAGTGCGCGGGCGAAGTCGCTGTTCCTCGACGGGTGAGGAGCACACACGTTGAGGGGGCCTTCGACCTCGGCTCGCTCGGCGGCATGAAGAAGAAGACCCACGACGTCGTCGATGTGGATCCAGCTCATCCACTGCTCCCCGGATCCCAGGGGACCCCCCAGCCCGAGCTGAAACACCGGCCTCATCGAGCCGAGCGCGCCGCCTTCCCGCGCGAGGACGATGCCCACCCGGGCGCACACGACGCGCACGCCGAGTGCGCTCGCCGCGAGCGCCTCCTTCTCCCAGTCCCGGCAGAGATCGGCGAGAAACCCGGCGCCCGGGGTGGCCTCCTCGCGCAGCTCTTCGTCGCCTCGAGCGGCATAGAAGCCGATGGCGGACGCGCACACCAGGACGCGGGGTCTCTGGCGCGCGTCACGGATGGCCGCCACCATGTTTCGTGTGCCGAGCACGCGACTGTCGCGAACTCTCTCTTTCTTCGCGGCGGTGAGGCGCCCACCCGCGACGGGGTCGCCCGCAAGATGAAAGACCACGTCGACACCATCCAGGGCTCTTGCGGGGATCGCCTGCGCCGCGTCCCAGGCCATCGCGTCGTGCACGCCAAGCTGCCGCGTGGCCTCGGCCGGACTGCGCGCGAGCACGCGAGGCTCGTCGAGGCGCGCAACGAGGTGTCGGCCGATGAGCCCCGTCGCTCCCGTGAGCAACGCCTTGGTGGCGCTCATGTCGCCCTCCGCGGGAGCGTGGAAATCGCTTCGTCGACTTCGCGCCAGGTGCCGACGATCCGAACGGCCTCGTCGTGCAGCCCCAGCTCCGCTCCGCCCGCTCCTCCGACCCATAGGGACACGCGGCGCGGAAGCTCGGCGAGCAGCCAGCGAACGTGGCGCTTCGTGGAGTCGAGATCCGACACCAGGGTGACCGAGAGGCCGACGGCGTCGACCTCGTGACTGCGCGCCGCCTTGACGATCTGGTCCGCGGGCGTGTCGACGCCCAGGAAGACCGGCGTGACGTGGCTGGTCGCCAGGTAGACCTCGAGCATCGCAAGGCCGAGGCCGTGCCGCTCGTCGGGCAGCGTGGCGAGCAAGACGCGCGGAGCGCCGGGGCGGTCCTCGTACGCGGACATCAGCACGCGAAGCTGGGCGAACGAGCACTCGCTCAGCATGTGCTCGTGACGAACCTCGAGCGTTCCATCGCTCCATAGCTCGCCGACGCGAGCGCACAGGGGGTGCACCACCTCCACGACGAATCTCCTGGGGCCGAGCATCACGGCGGCCTGGCGTAACTCCGCGCGGACCCGGGCGAGGTCGTGCCGGGTCAGGGCGCTGAGCACCGTCGCCACGGTCGGCGTTGCCGTCGGGGCGGGGGAGGGTGCCTGGGACGAGACGAGGACGAGCTTCGACAGCTCCGCAACCGACTTTCCGACGACCTCGCCCGCGCGGTATCCCTGATCGAGCGCGCGCTTGATCAGCTTGAGCGCTTCGACGTCCGCCTGGGAGTACAGCCGGCTGCCGCCGCTGGTGCGCTCCGGCCGAGGGAACCCGTAGCGCCGTTCCCACATCCGAAGCGTGTCGAGCTCGATCGACGTGAGCCGAGAGGTGACGCGGATGGAGTAGCGCTCCTGGGCGGGTCGCGTCGCCTCCGCGCTCGCGCGCTCCGCCGCCGTGGGACCTGGACGATCGGGAACGCTTCTCGCGGAACGCTCGGCGCCGGGGTTGGACATGCTTCCAGGGATATACATAGACAAAAATTAGTCAACGGCAACGAGCCCTTGGCAGCAAACGGGAAATTAGTGGACATAAGCTTGACAAAAGTTAGACGTAGACTAAACATGTCTGGGTCTGAGCCACTCAACGGAGGTTCTCCCCATGAAATCGATCTTCAGCGTTCCGTCTCTCCTGGCCGCGGTCTCCCTCGGCCTGATCACCGCGGCTTGCAGCTCGTCCGACGACTCGACCGGAGCGCCGCCCAACCCGGCTCCGGGTGCCACCTCCACCACCCCCGCTCCCACCCCCACCACCGCCCCAACCCCCACCGCCTCGAGGGACATCGTCGACACGGCCATCGCCAACGGGAGCTTCAAGACCCTCGTGGGTGCCGTCCAGGGAGCAGGGCTCGAAGCCACGCTCCGAGGGCCCGGGCCGTTCACCGTGTTCGCCCCGAACGACGCGGCCTTCCAGAAGCTCCCGAGCTTCCTCTTGGCCAAGCTCGTCACCGAGCCGTACAAGGCGGAGCTCGGCCTCATCCTCAAGTACCACGTGCTGTCCGGTTCGGTGAAGGCGGCCGACGTGCTCGGAAAGACGTCGAGCCCCGCGACGGTCGGGGGCGCCCGGCTCGCCATCGACGGCAACGGCGGGAAGGTGGTCATCAACGGCATGACCAACGTGTCGACGCCGGATGTCGCGGCCTCCAACGGGATCATTCACGTGATCGACGGGGTGCTCCTGCCGAGCATCGTCGACACGGCCGTCGGCTACGACGACGGGACCACGAAATTCTCGACCCTCGTGACGGCGGTCACGGCCGCGGACCTGGGCAGCACCCTGAGCGGGCCAGGCACCTTCACCGTCTTCGCCCCGACCGACAAGGCGTTCGCGGATCTCAAGATGGCCCTCGGTGACACGGCCTTCAATGCGATCCTCGCCGACAAGCCCAAGCTCCAGAAGATCCTGAAGTACCACGTGCTCGCCTCCACGGTGTACGCCAAGGACGTGGCCCCGGGGAAGGTCGCCACGGTGGAGGGCGGATCGATCACCATCGCTGCTTCGGGAAGCGACGTGACCATCGCCGACGCGACGCCCGCGAAGGCGAAGATCCTCCTGACGGATCTGCCGAACCGCAACGGCGTCATCCACGTCATCGACAAGGTCCTGTTGCCCCCGGGGCCGTGACTGCGACTCGCGCTCGAGCTCGCGCAGGGCTCGAGCTTCAAGATTCTCGACAACTCAATCAAGGTGTTTTCAGGAGGTTCCCGTGAAATCGATCTTCTCCGTTCCGACTCTCATCCTCTCTCTGACCCTCGTGGGCTGCGGCGGCGAGGCCGCCACCGCGCCCGCCACCAACCCGGCGGCGACCGCGAAAGCCTCGTCGGACATCGTCGATACCGCGGTCGCCGCGGGCTCGTTCAAGACACTTGCCGCTGCCCTGAAGGCGGCGGACCTGGTGGATACGTTGAAGGGCCCCGGACCGTTCACCGTCTTCGCGCCGACCGACGCGGCGTTCGCCAAGCTGCCCCCGGGCACGCTCGAGAGTCTCCTCAAGCCCGAGAACAAGTCGAAGCTGCAGGGGATCCTCACCTACCACGTCGTCTCTGGGCGGGTTGGTTCCGACAAGGTCGTCGCCTCGAGCACGGCGAAGACGGTCCAGGGCGCGGAGGTGAAGATCTCCAGCAACGCGGACGGCGTCATGGTCAACGGGGCGAAGGTCGTGAAGACCGACATCGCTTGCTCGAACGGCGTCATTCACGTCATCGACGCGGTGCTCCTCCCCCAGTGAAGGCGAGCCCCGTGCGCTGAAGCCCTGTCCTCCGCCTACCGTCCCCGACGGAGGCGGAGGGCTCTTGCCCACGGTGCTTCGGCACCCAACCTGACGTGAGCCACAAGTCATGATGAACGCCTCCACTACAACCTCATGGGAGGTCGAAGTCTTCTACGACGGCGATTGCCCCCTTTGCATGCGCGAGATTCAGATGCTCCGGCGTCGCGACAAACGCAGGAGCATCCAGTTCACGGACATCGCCGACCCTGAACTGACCTCGCCGACCGGGGTCCATCGCCCGCGCCGAGGAGGCCAGGCCTCAGGATCTTCAGGGCCGGTCCGCCACGACGAGGGGCACCTCGGCGGCGCTCGCGGTGATGACGCGGATCGCGCACCCAAGCTGCGCGCCGCACGTCGCCGAGACCGGGCGCGAGAGGTCGATCTTGTCGAACCAGAGCGCGGCCTTCCCGGCGGGAACCTGGCCGAGCCTGAACGCGATCGTGTTTCCGCTGGCCGTGAACGCGGCGCTCCCCAGGGGCACGTCGGGCCCGCTGCCGGTGAGCTTCCCCGTGAGCCAGTGGACGGTGTCGAACCTCGTGCCCACCTCGACCTGGATCTCGTCCCCGACGGCGACGTCGCCCTCACCGACGCGCGAGGCGTCCGCGCTGGCGAGGGCGGCTCCGATGGGGAGCGCGAGCGTCGCCTGTCCCTGCGCGAGCGTCAGCACGTCCTTCGGGGCGATCCCCGCGACGGGAAGCGAGAACGAGACGGCGAGCGGCCCGCAGACGTGGCTCTTCGACCTGCCATCGGAATCCGCCCGCGACCAGCCCTTGAACGCGCCCGATCCGTTCGAGGAGCTCGACGGACCGTGGCGGTACGGCTGGCTGGCAGACCACGGGTCGTCGCTGGTGTCTCCCACGGGCGGGACGAGGCTCTTCGTCTCCACGGTCGTCTGCAGGCCGCTCTTGCGGGTGGTACGCAGGACTTCATCTCCCAGCTGGACGACGAGCTCGTCGCCGAGGCGGAGGCACGGCTTCGTGTCCTCGCCGGGGACGTGCGCGAGCGTCGCGTCGGGCGTGATGGTCAGGGTCATCGCCGAGGCGCGTGCGTCGAGATCGAACCGCGCGTGGGCTTTCAGCTCGGCCAGCGACGTGGTGCGCACGTTCGTCGCGGGATCGCAGGCTCCAAGTGTGCCGGCCGCGAACGCCGCCACGCCGCACGAGATCAGGGGACCGTGGCGCATCGCACGGAGTGGTGCAGATCCCGTGCCCGACACGACGGAGCCAGTTTTCCGCCCCCGCTGTGCTCCGCGGAGATCCCGCGTGAACGCGGGGTCTCGTCGCCTGCGTGAACCCAGATGTCTCCGCGGTTGGTGGCCGTGACGGTCTTCGGGACGTCGAAGGCCCCGTCCATGCGGGCGTTCAGTGGGCCGATCGGCGCCTCGACGAGCGGGGCGTCCGCTCCCCCGGCCGGCGCGCGCAGGCGGGCGTCCGTCCGCGCCGGGTCTCCACCGGCGACGGAGTGGAGGGTGCGCGCGAGGTAGGCTTCCCCCTCGGGGGAGCGCGAGGTGACGTGCTTCATGCACGCGCGGGCGACGTCGCGGCCGAGCGCGTGCTCGATCGCGTCGACGAGCGAGGCGCGACGGCGGGCGATCACGGACTCGCCGCGAGGGTGGTGGACCGTCCATCGCACGATGGCGCGCGCCGCGTGCTTGTGGTTCTTCCTGGCCTTCCGGAGGGCGAGGAAGACGGCGATGACCTCGTCGTCCGGGAGGTGCGCGAGGAGCTGCAGGACGATCCGCTCCGCGAGGGACCGCACCCCGCGTCGTGCCCCGCGCGGGAGGCCGCGAGCAGCGTGAGGAGCGCCCGCGCCTGCTGGGCCGGCGTCGCGCGCGCCGCGATCGAGGCGAGCGCGTAGATCTCGGGATCCGCGGCGGGCGCCCGCGCGCGCTCCTCCAGGAGCGGATCCGCGAGGTCGCCGCGCCGTGGAACGCGGAGCCGCAGGCCGGGGCTCCGCATCAACGCGACGAGAGACGCGGCGTCGAGGGGAGCGGGGGCGGCGGTCACGCTCGGAGAGTACCACCCTCGCCGCTGGTGGACCTCACCGCTCCACCCGCAGGATGCACACGTCCGCGGTGACGCACGTCATGTCGCCCCCACGTTCGAGCGCGACGCTTGCGCCAGGCGCACTTCTCGGCGAGCATGGCCAGTCCACGAGGAGGAAGGCACCATGGCGATGTTGCGGCGAGGGCTCACTGGCGAGCCCGTCCGGATCCTGCAGGAGCATCTCGGCGTGACCGCGGACGGCATATTCGGGGCGGCCACCGACGCCGCGCTCCGGCAGTACCAGACCGACAACGGCCTCTCGGTCGACGGGATCGCAGGCCCCGACACCTTCACCGCGATGGGCCTCCACGAGCTCGTCCTCCTTCACAAGCCGATCCGCGGGGGCCTGGTCAAGCGGATGCAGGAGGCGCTCGGGATCGACGCCGACGGCAAGTTCGGTCCCGCGACCGAGGCGGCCGTTCGCGCATTCCAGGAGACCGAGGGGCTCGAAGCCACGGGCGAAGCGGGCCCGGAGACGCTCGCTCGACTCCCCGGCTTCGAGGAGTTCGTCGAGAAGGTCGAGGCGTCGATCGTGACGGAGGGCACGCCCGTCGTCGAGAGCGCCGCGGTCGCCACCATCGCGGCCGAGGAGGCTCCCCCGGAGGACGATCCCGGCTTCGTTTCGCGGGCGCAGACCATGGTTCGCGACGCGGAGGAAGCCGTGTCGAACGTCGGGAAGTCGATCTGGAGCACGGTCAAGAGCATCTTCTGACGCGCGGAGCATCGACACGGTAAGGCCGAGGTCTACGCGTCTTCCGTCGTCCCTCCCGGACTCGCGCAGCCGTCGCTGTCGCATCCCGCAGGCGCGTCTGCAGGCTTGGGGGCGACGCGCGCGGCGCCGGCCTCGAGGAGCAAGGTCTGAAGCTCCGCGCCGACAAGGGACGACCGCTCCGAACGTCCAGAGGTCGACACGGGTGATGGGTCACTGACCCATTACCCGAGCACGAGGTCGGCGCCGGAGGGCCGCGCGCGTGCGCGTACGTGTCGGGGAGCTGAGGCATCCCCTCATTTTCCTCACGTCGAGCCCGAGCCCGAGCCCGCGCCCGAGCCCGACGACGACGAGCCGAGCTTCAGCACCATCGCGGTGAGCATCGCCGTGATCCGCAAGAGGAG
>SXNL01000071.1 GCA_005777185.1 Myxococcales bacterium | reverse complement strand
CGCCGCATCATCAACGAGCCGACGGCCGCCGCCATCGCGTACGGACTCGAAACGCGCCAGTCCGAGCGGATCGTCGTGTACGACCTCGGCGGAGGCACGTTCGACGTGTCGATCCTCGAGATCTCGGACGGCGTGTTCAGCGTCAAGTCCACCAACGGAGACACGTTCCTCGGGGGAGAGGACTTCGATCAGCGGATCGTCGACGCGCTCGCCGAGCAGTTCATCAAGGACAACGGCGGCATCGACCTTCGCAGGGAAGCGATGGCCCTCCAGCGCCTCAAGGAAGCTGCCGAGAAGGCGAAGCACGAGCTCTCCTCGTCGATCGAGACGGAGATCAACCTGCCCTTCATCGCGACGGGAAAGGACGGCTCGCCGCTTCACGTCATCAAGACGCTGCAGCGGAGCGAGCTCGAGCTCCTCGTGTCGGACCTCATCGAGAGCACCATGGAGCCGTGCAAGGTCGCTCTCGCCGACGCCAAGCTCTCGGTGAGCGACATCAACAGCGTCGTCCTCGTGGGCGGCATGACGCGCATGCCCGCGGTTCAGCGTGCCGTGAAGCAGTTCTTCGGCAAGGACCCGAACAAGGGCGTGAACCCGGACGAGGTCGTCGCGGCGGGCGCGGCCCTGCAGGGCGCCGCGCTGTCGGGGGGCAGCGAGGTCGAGATGCTCCTCCTCGACGTCACGCCCCTGTCGATGGGGGTCGAGACGGGCGGTGGTGTGTTCACGGTCCTGATCCCGCGCAACACCACCATCCCGACGGAGAAGAGCGAGGTCTTCACCACGAGCGTGGACAACCAGAACTTCGTCCCCATCCACGTCCTCCAGGGCGAGCGCCAGATGGCGGCCGACAACCGGAGCCTCGCGCGGTTCGAGCTCTCCGGCATCCCGCCGGCGCCGCGTGGCCTGCCCAAGATCCAGGTGACGTTCAAGCTCGACGCAAACGGCGTCGTGAGCGTCGACGCGCGCGACCTCGGCACCGGCCGGTCCCAGCAGATCAAGGTCACGCCGACGAGCGGCCTCTCGAAGGAGCAGATCTCCGCCCTGGTCGACGAGGCCGACCGCTTCAAGGCGAACGACGCCATGCGCAAGGAGCTCGCAGAGCTCCGCAACCAGGCCGACACGCTCCTCTACACGACCGACGCCGCGCTCGAGGGCTACCAGGACCTGGTCGACGCGGAGACGCTCGCGAGGGCGAAGCAGGGCGCCGCGCACCTCCGCACGCTCGTGGAGCAGAACGCCGAGATCCACATCATCCGCGAGGCCTACCAGTCGCTCGAGGCGATGAACTTCGCGATGGCGGAGATCCTCTACGGCGGCGCAGGAGACGGCGACGCCGGCGGCGGCGGGGAAGGCGAGGCACCGCTCACGTGAAGAAGGAAAAGCCGAAGAAGAAGAAGGGCGGCCTTCAGGCCGCGGCCTCGCGCAAGCTCTCGATGATCGGGGGCCCGAAGATGAGCGCCGAGGAAGTGGCGCACGCCCTGTTCCACATGGAGGAGCGCAACGAGGTCGAGCGAACCGTCCTCGAGGACGGGACCTGGGCCTGGCTCATGCCCCAGCAGGCGGATGGTCGCCGCCCGATTCTCAAGCCCACCCCGGAGATCCTCGAGCACCTGCGCCGGTTCGAGACCGATCACGAAGCGCACGCGTGACGGGTGCCCGGGCTCGACGCCGGAGCCGACAATCCGGTGAAGTGAAGCCTACGGCTTGAAGTCCTCCTCCACCTGGCCGGTCCCCGCCGTCGGCGGGGGCTTCGGTGGAGGGAGCGGCTCGGCTGTCTTCGCCGACGACTTCGGGGGCGCCGCGGTGGCCGTCTGGGAGGGCTGGGGAGGCTTGCCCCTGTCCCCGGCGGCCGTCTTCGCGGCCTTCGCGGGCCCCGCGTCGCCGGGCGCCGCCGACGTGGACGCGAGGGCCGAGGCGGAGCCGCCCACCGCGAGGGCCCGCGCAAGATCGTGGGTGAACTCCTCGACCTCCTTCTCCGCGCGCCGGGCCACCGTCGCGTCGTGCCGCATCAGCTCCTGTGCGGCGCGCAGCTCCGATCGCACCTCGCGCTGCTTGTCGAACCCCTGCGCCCGGAAGCGCTCGCGCACGATCGGCTCGAGATCGTGGCCCTCCGCGGCGAGATCCTCGAGGCGGCGCGCGCGCCCCACCAGCTTCTTCACGCGCTGGAGCTCGAGGCGCGTCGTCTCCTCGATCGCCTTGCTGAAGCCCGGATCCGGCCGCGTCGAGGCCACAGGCGTGGCCTTCACGTCGAGCCCCGAGATCTCGAGGTGCATGCCAGGTCCTCCGAGCGTCTCGATCTTCGCCTGCACCGAGTCGAAGATGGCCGTGTCCCGCGCCGTCTCCGACATGGCGAGGTGCTGCGCCAGCGGCGCGCGCGCGGCCTTGCGATCCGCCTCCCACCCTTTCACCGCCTGGTGCTCGTTGTGCACCTTGTGGAAATACGCGTCGAACACCGTGTCGCCGGGCGCGAAGAGCTGCCCCTCCGCGACCGCGCTCTTGGCGTTGACGAGCTCGCACGCCGCGACGGGAGCGGCGAGGACGACGAGCAACAGGGGCGTGCGGAGACCGCGGAAGGATCGGAGCAAGGCGCTACCTCCTTTCGCACACGAGGGGCATCGCCGTCACCTCGAACCGTCCACCGCGCTCGGCGAGATACGCGGCGAGGCCCTGGCCGCCGTCGTCCACGCCGAGCTGGGACTGCCCCGCGTTCACGTCTGCCGGGCTCACGCGCTGCGGATCGCCGACGACCGCGAAGCCCGCGTCGATCTCTGCGAGGCGGATCTCGTTCTTCTTCGGCGGCCCCTCGGTCCACGACAGGAGGAAGCGCTCCTCTCCGAGCCCGAGGAGGGCGGGGCTCATCACCTTCACGCCGGGGCCGCCCGGAGGCACGGGGAACACCTTCGGCGCGGGCGCGGCGTCGCCGATCTTCACGGCGAACCCCCGGATGAGCCACGCGTCGTCCTTCGACGCGCGGTCCGCGAACGCGACGGCGACGCGCTCACCGCTGGTCGCGACCGCCGGAGAGCCGACCGCGGGACCGAGGCCGGCGATGTACGTGAGCTCGCCCTGCGGCACGAGCTGCCCCTCGCCGACGACGACGCCGTACGCGATGCGCGCCCCCGCGCGGAAGACCACGACGTACCCCTTCGCGCCCGCGGAGTGGAACGGGATCGCGCGGAGCGCCTCGATCTTCGCGCGGTCATCGGGCAGCGGCCAGAGCCTCGCGTGGCTGGACGACCCTCGCGGCGCCCACACGAGGTGGCCCTCGGCGGCACCGACGTCGATCGCGAGGTTCCCCGAGGCGTGTCGCCCCTGGATCGTGTCGGTGCCCCTGTCCAGATCGACGACGGGGAGGAGCTTGCCGCCCTGAACGAGCGGCGACACTCGGGTGATCGGCTCCCACACCGCGAGGCGCTCGGTCGCGGTCGCCCACAGGGAGACCTTGTTGAGCGTCATCGTGACGGCCTCCTTCGGTGCGGCCGCGAAGCCCACGAGTGCGTCGTCGCCGGACATCCCGAGCTCGACGCCGACGGGCACGAGCGCCTTGGGTGCCAGCACGTGGGGCGATCCTTGTATCTTGCACGCACCGAGCGCGCGCGGCTTGCCGCCGGCCGCCGTGGGCACGACGATCGTGGAGGCGGCGGACGCGCCGCGGGTGGCCTCGGAGGGCGCGGCCGAGGCGCTCGCCGTCGAGACCGCGATCGTCGTCGCGCCTTTGTCGGGGGGGGCTTGCGAGCTCGTGGCGCTGGACCAGGAGCGCGCGAGCGTCACGAAGCCCGCGAGCAACAGGAGGCCGAGCACCCCGCCGAGCGTGGCGACCACCGGCAGCACGAACCGGTTCTTCGGCTGCACCGCGGAGATGTCGCCCGCCAGGGACACGATGCCACGCCTCGCCGGCATGCTCGCCTCCGCGTCGTCCCCCGGGTCGGGGCGGTACACCGGATCGGTCGGCGGGAGGTACGATGGGCTCTGCGCGCGGATCGCCGACTGCGAGGGGAGGCGCTGCGTCACGTTCGCGGGCGCGGGCGACGTGTTCGGCGCGCCCACCGTCATGGCCGTCGGAGACGCGGCGACCGGCGCCGGCACCGGCGAGTGGATGAACTGCGAGGAGTCCACGGGGAGCGGCGCGCTGTCGAGCGCGCTCGGGACGTCGATCAGGGCGGAGTCGCTGAGCTCCTCTGGACGGAAGGAGCTCGCCGTCGCAGCTGTCGACGCCAGGATCGACGCGTCGCTGATCTCCCGCCGTCGCACCGGCGATGGGGGCGGCGTGGGGCGTGGCACGGCGACCGGCGGCGGTCGTGATGGGAGCAGCGGAGGGGGTGGACGGGACTCCGCCTTCACGGGCAGGGGAGGTGGTGTCGAGGGACGTACGGGCGGGGGTGGCCGCGAGGACGCGGGCCGCGGCGGCGCCCGGGGCAGGGAGGACGCGGCGAGGTCGACGCGAGGTGGAGGTCGCGACGGGGACGCGCGCTCCGGCCGCGGCGGGGGAGGTCGTGAGGAGCGCGTCTGCGCGGGGGTGGGCTCGACGGTCGGAGGTGGCGACGAACGCATCGCTGCGGCAGGGATGACGGCGTCGCTGGGGGGGCGGAGGGTCGGCGCCGTGGCCGCCTTGGCGCGCGCCGGCGCCGCGGGGCTCGGCGCGTTGCCCTGCCCGCCGAACATCAGGACGGTCTTCAGCTTGCTCCCGGACCGGGCGACGCCGTTCTGCTCCACGGGGGGAAGCTTCTCGGAGCCGTGGCCCGCGCCCTCCGGTGCCGGGGCGTATCTCGGCGGCGGCGGCGGGTCCTCCTCGCGCGGCGCGCCCTCCTCGCCCTCGTAGACGGCCTGGATCGCGAGCATCGCGAGCGGAGGAGGGGGGACGCCCATCAGCGTCGTGGAAGCATCCTTCGGGCCAGGCGCGAGCTCGGGCACGTCCCAGGCCAATCGCCAGTCCGACCACCCGACGCGCCACACGGGCGCGTTGGGCGGGACGGCACCCGAGCGCAGCGCGGCGCGGAGCTCGTCGAGGTGTACGCGCCACTGCTCCCCCGCAGGGTCGGCCCAGCGCCAGATGTCGCCGCTCATCTCCTTCCATGATAGCGGTTCTCACCCGGGAGTGGACGCGATCGTGAGGCTGTCCACCACGGTGATGCCGACAGCACGCAGGGCGGCCTCGCAGGCCTCGAGGGTGGCGCCCGTCGTCCTCACGTCGTCGACGAGGAGGACGCGCCTGCCGCGCGCCCCCCTGCGGGCTCGGAACGCGGTGGCCACGTTCGCGCGACGCTCGGCGCGCTGGAGATCCGTCTGCCGGACGGTGTTCCGGACGCGGTGGAGGATCGACGTGTCGATCGGCACGCCCGTCGCGCGCGACAGCGGGGCCGCGAGGACGGAGGCCTGGTTGTAGCCGCGCTCCGCGAGCCGGTAGGGGTGGAGCGGCACGGGCACGATCGCGTCGAAGGGGTCGACGACCAGCGGGATGAGGTGTGATCCGAGCCCGCGTGCGAGGTCGGGGCGCTCCTCGAACTTGAGCCGCTGGATGGCTTGCTTGATCGCGCCGCCGTAGTGGAACGCGGCGCGTGCGCGCGGGGCGAGGATGCGCTCGATCGTGCCGGCGCAGGGCGGGCAGAACAGGGTCCGGAAGGGGGCGCGAGCCTCGCAGGCGGCGCACGTGGAGGGTGACAGGAGCTCGAGGGCGAGATCCCGGAAGAGCGCGAGGTCGAGGTGGAGGGCGGCCATGCTGCGCCCCGTCGGGCGCGCCGGAAATGCGTTGCGCGGTTCCTGCGGTCTGCGGCCTGCGGCCTGCGGTCGGCGGCCTGCAGTCTGCGGACCTCACGCAGCGGTCCGCTGTCCGGCCCCCGGCGTCCGGTGCTACGCTCGGCCCCGTGTGGGAGCCCAGCTTCGTCGCGATGGCCGTCCTCCTCGGCACCCCCGCCGAGGAGGCCGCGGCGCTGCTCGACCCGCCCCGTCGCGACGCGGCTGCAGACCTCCTCCAGCGCCTGACGGATCCACGCCGCGAGGTCCGCGCCCGCGCGCTCGCGCTCGAGATCGCCAGGGTCGCCGCGGCGACCGACACGATGAGGCTCGGGTGATGCTCCTCACCCGCGGCCGCGTCATCAAGCGATCCGGCGAACCCTCCCCCGAGGACGCGGCGTGGACACCCCGGGCGCCGTCGCCGTCGTCGCCGCGTCGCATCCCCGCCGCCGTGGCCGCGGCCCACGAGCGCGCTCGCGCGATCGTGGAGGACGCCGAGGCCCAGGCGCGCAGGATCGTGGAGGACGCGCGGACGACCGCCCACGACGTCGCGGAGGCTCACGCCGCGCGCGCCCGCGAGGCGGAGCACGCGCGGCTCGGAGCGGCCTTCCTCGCGCTACGCGCCGAGGACGCCTCACGGTCGGTGCGCGATCTCGACCGCGCGATCGATATCGCGACCCTGCTCGCCGAGCGCATGATCGGCGCCACCCTCGATCTCCAGCCGGACGTCGTGCTCGCTCTGGCGCGGGAGTCGCTCTCGCGGACGCGGGGCGCGCGTCGGGTGCGCCTCACGGCCCACCCCCTCGACGCGGCGGCCGTCCGCGCGCACACCGCCGACCTCGTCCCCGCCGCGGACGATCTCGAGATCCTCGAGGACCCATCGCTCTCACGTGGCTCCCTCCTCCTCCACACCGACCTCGGGGCGATCGACGCGCGCCTCCCGGTGCAGCTCGATCGCCTCGCGGCCGCCATCCGGGATGTCCTCCAGCGCACCTGATCGCCCCGTCGCATCGTCCCCGCTCCGGACGCACGTGCTCCTGTTCGTCGCGACGGTGGCGAGCGTGCTCGCGACCTCCACGTTCGGCCGGAAGGCCCCGTCGTTCGGGGCCGCCCTCGCGGACGGCGTCTCCTTCACGGGTACCCTGCTGGGGATCCTGCTCGTGCACGAGCTCGCCCACTACGTCGCGGCGCGCGCGCACAGGGTCGATGCGTCCCTTCCCTACTTCATCCCCATGCCCATGATCTCGATCTTCGGAACGATGGGCGCCGTCATCCGCATGCGCGGCACGATCCCGACGCGCAAGGCGCTCCTCGACATCGGCGCGTCCGGTCCACTCGCAGGGCTGGTCGTCGCGATCCCCCTGTATTTCCTGGGTGCGAAGTCCTCCGCGATCGTCGCGATCGCGTCGTCGCCGGACTCCATCGAGCTCGGCGAGCCCCTCCTCGTGAAGGCCCTCGACCAGCTCGCGCGGCAGGTCCCCGCCGGGATGGAGCTCTCGCTGTCCCCCATGGCGTTCGGCGCCTGGGCGGGCATGTTCGTGACGATGATCAACCTCGTGCCGGTGGGGCAGCTCGACGGTGGGCACGTCGCGTACGCGCTGTTCGGGCCGCGCCAGGATCGCATCGCGCGGATCGTCCACAGATCCACGCTCGTGTTCTTCGCGCTGGGCCTGATGTTCCCCGTGATCCACGACCTGCGCGCGGGCCTCGGGTTCGTCCACTTCGGGCGCAACCTCTCGAACGCGCTGTTCTGGCTTGTGTGGTTCGAGCTCCTGGCCATCCTGGGCCACGTGTCGAGCCGGTCGCGCGAGGCGCCCGCGCCGGCGCACGACCCGCGCCAGCTCGGGGTGGGCACGCGCGCGCTCGCGATCTTCGCGCTGATCGGCCTGGCCGAGCTGGGCGCGAGCCACCCTTCGTGGCTCGTGTGGGTGTCGTGGTTCGTCGGTCTCGCGCTGTTGCTCGCGATGGAGCGCCGGGGCGGCGCGCTCGGCGACACCAACCTGCTCGATCACCCCCCGACGGGCGAAGGGCCGCTCGACGGGAAGCGGAAGGCGATCGCGTGGTTCACGCTGATCGTGTTCGTGCTGCTGTTCATGCCCGCGCCGATCACGCGCTGATCTTCTGCGTGCTCCTGCCGCCCGTCGCGCCCGTCGAGGACACGAGCGTGAGCGCCCATGCTAGGATCCACCGCATCGACGCGCCGATACCAGAGCGGACGGAACACCTCCTCGCGGTGCTCGCCGTCGTGGCGCTCGGAGCGCTCGCCACCATCCTCGCCGCGCAGCGGGGGCGGGGGTTCTTGCCGCACCGGCCGAAGGTCTGGGGAGTCCCCCAGGGCGGGCGAATGGCGTGGCTCCTTGCGACGCTCGCGACCGTCGCGGCTTCCGCGCCGATCCTCGCCGGAATCCCGGTCCTCTTCACACGCGAGCCGCTGCACCTCGGCGACTCGGCGACGCACGCGATCGTCGCGCAGCAGGTGGCGACAACGGGGATCCCCCACGGGTGGGTCGACGTCTACAACGGCGGATTTCCCTTCGCGATCCACTATCAGTCCGTGGGGTACTTGCTCGTCGCCGCACTCGCGCGGGCGGGCCTCCCGGCGGTCGTCGCGATCCAGGTCGTGGGCTTCGCGGCGATGATCGCCCTGCCTCTGGCCGTGCTCCATGCGGCGCGCCGCGCCGGCGCGCATCCCACCGTTGGCGTCCTCGGCGCCTGGCTGGTGACGTGGGTGTCGCCCGCGAACGCGTTCGTCGGCGCATGGGAGTCCTTCCTGGTGGCGGGCCTCCTCGCACAGGCCCTGGCGTTGCCGCTCGCCGTCCTCGCGTCGACGGAGATCTTCACCGCCGGGAGGGGCCGATCCGCGTCGACGTGGAGGTCGCCGGTGCTCGCCGCTCTGCTCATCGCGACGCACCCGCAGATCGCGACGGCGCTGTTCGCGATACTCCTGCCTCCTGTCGTGATCGAGCGTGGCGCGTGTGCGCGGCGCTACGCGCGCGCGGTCGCCGCCGCGCTGGTGATGGGCGCCGCCATCTACGGCCGTGGGGTGCTCTCCCTCCAGGTTCCGTTCGGCTTCCCCGGCTTCATGCCGGCGTGGAAGCAGACCGGCTTCCCCGTCACGCGCCTCGGCCGGTGGATCCTGGGGGCCGAGCTGTTCGATCTCGGTCGCGCGCCCGTGTTCACCGCCGCCTGGCTCGGATCGTGGGTGTTCCTCGTGGCGATGGTCCGCCGCGCCGTTCCTCGTGCCGTCCTCCTCACCGGTCTGACCGCGCTGGTGATGAGCGTCAGCGGACCCTACCTCCATCACGCAGGACCGGCAGGCCGCTTCCTCCTCAGCTTCGTCATGCCGCTCCGCGCGACGACGCTCCTCATGCTGCTCGCGACGGCTGCGGTGGTGGTGGTCGTCGAGGAGCTTCGTCGGTGGGCCGCGACCGACCTCCGGCCTGCTGCTCTCTCGCTCCTCGTCGCGATCGTCCCGCTCGCCGGCTCGATGGCCTTCGCCGCGCCGGCGAGGTCGAAGTGGGTCGGGGAGTTCCTGCGGATGCTCGATCGGGCGCGTCCCGGCGCCGGCGCCGAGTGCGCCACGGATACCCCCAGGGGGTACGCGACGCGCCAGGTCGTCACCTGGGTGTCGGGCCTCTCCCGCGGGCGACTCGCCTTCGACGGCACACCGGGCCCGGCCGGCGCTGGAGGCGTGATGACCTTCTGCCCCTCCGCGCACGGGGTGGAGGCCTTCGCGCCCGTTCCCCTCGGCGCGTCGTCCGGTGCCGCCACCCACGTCGGAACGAACGTCTCGGCGTTCGTCCGGATGCACCTGTTCGCGCGGGACGCGTGGGAGCGGGCCGAGACCCTCGGCGTCCGCACGGTGCTGTTCGCCGACCTGCCAGGTCACACGCTGGGGCCAGGGTGGCGGGAGACCCAGCGGAGCGGGGACGTCGCGCTCGCCGAGCGGGTCGGAGGCAGCGATCTGATCGGCGCGGGTTGCGTCACCACGGTGTGGCGCGGCAGCGACGCTGCGCTTCGCGCGGCGCTGCACGAGGACCTCCTGGGCGAGGCGCGCCTCCTGTCTCAGCCGCGTCAGCTCGTCGCGCTGGTTCGCGGGCCGGGACCGCTCGTCCGCGAGCCAGCACCCACCGCTGGGTGCGAGCCGGCCACCGTCGAGATCGACGAGGTGCGTCGCGAACCGGGAGCGCTCGAAGCGAACGTTCGTGTGCCATCTCGCACGCACGTCGACCTGGTGTTTCGTGCGACCGCGTTCCCGACGTGGACGGTGCGCATCGACGGCACGCCGGTTCCCTGGACGATGGTGGCGCCCGGCTTCTTCGCCGCAAGGGTCGGCGCGGGCGAGCACCATGTGGAGGCCGTCGCCGGCTGGCCGACGGGGTATCGCGCCGGACTGTGTGCCGCGCTCCTCGTCGTGGGGGGCCTCGCGATGAGGCGGCGTCCGGGCTCCGGGTCGCGCATCTTCCGTCGCGCGGCCTGATTCAGGACCACTCCTCCTTCACGGGCGCCACGTCCCCGGAGGGCGCCGCGCGGCGGCTCACGTCACGATCTCGAAATCCTCGATCACCGGGTTCGCCAGGAGCTCGTCGGCCATCTCCGCGAGGCGCGCCTTCACGCCCTCGGCGGCCGCGTCGTCGAGGGCGATCTCGATGAGCTTCCCCACGCGCACACCCCTCACGCCCTCGAAGCCCAGGCGGCCGAGCGCGCGGCGCACCGCGTCTCCCTGGGGATCCAGCACCTCGGGCTTCAGCCTCACGTAGACGGTCGCTCGCATGATCACCTCGCGCGGGCCAGGGCGGCCTCGATCCGGGGAAGGGGGGGGGTCGTGTCGGGGACGAAGGTCGTCCCGGTGATGCGCTCGTAGACCTCGATGTAGCGGCGCGCGGCTTCGACGCGGACGTCGTCGTGCATCGTCGGGGGCGGGCCGTCGCCCTGGTAGCCGCGCGCCCTGTACCAGCGGCGCACGTAGTCCTTGTCGAGCGTCTCGGGATCCTCTCCTCGCGCGAGGCGCTCCTCGAGCGTGGCCGCGACCCAGAACCGCGACGAGTCGGGTGTGTGGATCTCGTCGATCAGCACGATCTCGCCGGTCCGCGTCTTTCCGACCTCGTACTTCGTGTCCACCAGCACGAGGCCGCGCGACGCGCATACGCGCTGGCCCTCCGCGAAGAGCGCGAGCGCCATCGCGCCGGCGCGGTCGAAGTCGACGGGCGAGATCGCTCCCCCGGCGAGGATCTCCTCGCGGGACACAGTCTGGTCGTGCTCGCCCTTCGGGGCCTTCGTCGCGGGCGTGAGGATGGGCTCGGGCAGCCGGGCGTGCCTCGTGAGCCCGTCCGGGAGCGGGTGGCCCGCGAAGACGCGCGCCCCGGCCTCGTAGTGCGTGAGGATGGACGTCGAGGTGGTCCCCGTGAGGTACGCGCGGACGACCAGTTCGACCGGCAGGGGTGCGCACTCGACGCACTCGAGCACGTTCGGATCGAGGACGCCGATCATGTGGTTCGGGGCCACCGCCCGCGTGCGCTCGAACCAGAAGGCCGCGAGCCGGTTCAGGACCTGGCCCTTGAAGGGGATGGTCCCGAGCACATGGTCGAACGCGCTGATGCGATCGGTCACCACGATGAACCGGCGATCGCCGCGCGTGTAGTTGTCGCGGACCTTGCCCTCGTACCGCTCGCCGAGGCCCGCGAGCCGGGTCTCGGCCAAGGTGTGCGCGAGGGCGCTCCTGAGCACTTCCTCTTCGACCATCCCGGACGTGTCTACCACCATCGCGTCAAGTTGCGCGCTGCCAAGCGCTCGGCGGGGCGTCACCGCGTTGACGCGCGAGGCGGGGGAAAACGACGTGCTTTCGCGGGCTTGGGGTTGGCGAGCGCCTTGCAAAACGAGCGGCTGCATGGAGCTCTCAAGTCCCGCCCAGCGCGACCGCTCACGAGCGTGGCTCGGTCCCGATCCGGGACCCGAGCCCCCCACGGGTGGCCCATGCTGACGTTCCCGATCTACCTCCTCCTCTTCCTGGTCTTCGTGAACCGCTATGTCGGCGGCTACTGGATGAAGAAGCTGCGCGGCAAGAACTTCGACACGAAGGTCGAGGGCTACGAGCCCATCGTGACCGTGGTGATCCCCCTCTACAACGAGGGCGAGCAGATCTACCACACCATCCACAGCCTGCTCATGCAGGACTACCCCGAGGACAAGCTCACCATCATGGTCGTCGACGACTGCTCGACCGACGACAGCTACACGTGGGCCAGGAAGGCGATGAAGGAGTCGCCCCGGGTGCAGGTCATCCAGAACCCTTACAACATGGGCAAGCGGCGCGGCATCAACAACGCCGTCCGCCACGCCACGAGCGAGATCATCGTCTCGGTCGACTCGGACGTGATCGTCGAGCGGGACGCCGTGCGGCACCTCGTCGCGCGCTTCACCCGGCCGAGCGTCGCCGCGGTAGGCGGTCGCGTCAACGTGCTCAACGCGAACGAGAACTGGCTCACGCGCATGCAGGCCATCAAGTACTGGTTCGGGTACGAGTACCTGAAGAACCTCGAGCGCGCCTTCTCGAGCGTCATGTGTCTGTCGGGCTGCCTCACGGCCTATCGCCGCCACGTCCTCATCGAGCTCGAGCCCATCCTGGAGCACCGCCACATGTTCGGCGTGCCCATCAAGTACGGCGAGGACCGCTTCCTCACGCGGCAGATAGTCAAGGCCGGCTACGAGACCCGGATGACCCTCGACGCGGTGAGCTGGACCGTCGCTCCCAACACGCTGTCCAAGTACTTCTCGCAGCAGCTTCGCTGGAGGCGCTCGAACTTCGTCGACCTGCTCGGCGGGATGACCCACGCGTACAAGCTGCACCCCATCGTGGGCATCCACTACATGTCGCTCTTCGCGATGATGCTGGCGTACCCGGTGCTCATCGTGACGAGCATCGAGCGTGAGAGCTTCCTCGGCCTCGCGGGTCTCCACATCGGCACGCTCGCCGCGCTCGGCACCCTCTACGGGTGGAAGACGCGCAAGCGCCCGGCCGCCGAGCGCGTCCACCCGCTGTGGTTCATCGGCATGGCCGTCGTGATGCCGGTCACTTACATCGTCGCGACGCCGCTCGCCTTCTTCACGCTCGACTCCGGGAGCTGGGAGACGCGCGTGAAGCCGCAGGCGGCCCCCGAGCCGGAGGCGGTGCCCGCCGACGCAGAGGCCACGCCCGAGATCGCGTTCATGCCGGCCGTCCCACGGCCGTCGCTTCGACCCATCCAGAGCTTCAGCTTTCCACCCCCCCCCCATGGCGTGAATCGAGGGTAACCGATGTTCAACAAGTTCATCGTCCAGGCCTACAAGGTGATCGGGTTCGTCGCCCTCACATCCATCATGATCGGGCTGGCGTCGTACTTCGTGATCAACGTCTTCTACTTCGTCAACCACAGCTGGGCGGCCCCGATGATCCTGTCGCCGAGCGACAAGCGGGTCCTCGAGCTCAACGCGCAGCTCGCGCAGCAGGCCTCGCTCCGCGACTCGCTGTCGGCGCAGAGGATCGACCTCGAGGTTCGCATGCAGGACGCGAAGCGCGTCATGGCGACCGAGGCGTCGTTCCAGGCGGCCCTCAAGGCCTCGGTGGACAGCGACGTGAAGGATCGCGAGGCCAGCCTCGGCAAGATGGCGGTGCTCGCCGTCGAGCACCAGCGCACGGGCAAGGAGATCGCCAAGGCCAACGAGGAGTTCGTGGGCCTGTCGAAGGACCAGATCAAGGAGATGTACGCGGCGAAGCTGCTCACGCGAGAGGACGCCGTGAAGGGCAACCTCCAGATCGCAGAGCTCGCGAACGCGAACCTCGGCCTCTCCGTGAAGAACGTGGAGCTCGACAACCAGATGTTCCTGCTCCGTCGCGAGATCGACTCGATGAAGCTCGCCGGCTCCACGCTCGACCAGGCGGCCCCCGCCTCGGGCCGCGCCCTGAGCCAGCCGGTGCTCGCCTCCCGGCACGAGTTCGACCGCGCCTCGCTCGAGATCGCGCGCGCCAAGGACGCCGAGGTGGCGCTGAAGCAGAGCCTCGACATCATGGGCGGCGCCATCGCGCGGTACGACACGCTCCTCAAGTCCATCAAGGACTCGCCCTACCTCCAGGCGGTCGACCGGCACCTCACGGTGGCGTTCGTCCCGTACGACAACGTGGCCGCGGCGAAGAACGGCACGCCCGTCTACGCGTGCAAGGCCAACATCGTGTGGTGCAAGAAGGCCGGCAAGGTCGTCCAGACACTCGATGGCGAGGTCGTGGGCAAGCACCCCACCCAGAACATCGAGCTCCGCGGCGTCATCGTCCAGATGGAGCTCGACGACATCCACCTCGCGGAGAACCCCGTGATCCACCTCGGTCGCGCTCCGCTGTTCCTCTGAACGCTCACGTTCGTCCCCCCAGGTCACGACCCGTCTCGAAACCCCTCACCCCCTGATTGGCACCAGGAAGAGGACGCATGAAGACCCTATTTTTTCCGTTGTCGATCGCGATCTTGCTCGCCGCGCCCGTCGCGCAAGCGGAGCCCTGGACGGCCGTGAAGGGCGAGGCGCCCGCGGCCGGGGCCGAGATTCCTCGCCGCGCCGCGAGCTACTACTGCGAGTACCTGAAGGGCGTGGCCAGCGCGGAGAGCGCGATCCTCGTCGCGCCTAGCCTGTTCGTCACGGGTGGGCTCGTCAACGTGACGCCGGTGGATCCGACCGGCGCGGCGACCTCGCAGGCCCCGGCCGCGCGGATCTCCGCGGGCGCGGCGTACAGCTTCGGCACCCTCTACCGCGGGCTCGCGGTCAAGACCAAGGCCGAAGCGGACTGCGAAGCCTACAGGTACTTCAGCGAGCTGCTCGCGTTCATCGCGCACAACAAGGAGGGCCTCTCCGTCCCCGCGCTCAAGGCGCGCGAGGGCGTGCTCGACGCGGCCATGGGTCGCGCGCAGGAGATCCTGAGGACGGCGAGGCAGCGTCTGGCCGACGGGCGCGCCACGCAGGAGGAGGTCGAGGCCATCGAGCTCCGCGTCGACACGCTGCGCGTGGCCCGGCATGGCGTGAAGAAGGACATCGAGGTCGTGAACGGGACGCCCGACACGGGCGCGAAGTCCATCGTGTCGCTCGTCGCCGAGCGCAACGCGGCCGAGCGGAAGGCCGAGGAGGAGGCCGCGAAGGTGCGGTCGAGCTACGGGTGGGACGTCTCGGTGCGGGCCGGGTACGATCAGGTGCTCGGGCTCAGCCAGAAGGTGCCGGTGTTCGCGATGGCGACCGCCTCCGTCAACCTCGGGTGGTTCTTCCAGGGCAGCGGGAACGACCGCGCGATCGAGGCGCGCCCGCAGGCCGCGCGCTGGTCGCTCGAGGGCGGGAGTCAGCCGGCGATCGACGCGGCGCGCCGGATGCGCGAGGCGATGAAGGCTGAACGGGCGCGGCTCGCGGACGTGGTGATCCTGCTCGGCGACGTCGAGCAGCGCATGAAGGCGACCGAGGCGATCGAGGGCGACAAGCCCAGGGCGTTTGCCGACATGCTGTGGTTCGACGCCGTCACGCTCCGCGCGGAGCAGGCGTTCCTCGAGGAGCACCTGCGCCACATGAAGGGCGTCCTCGGCGAGGCGTCGCCCTGAAGGAATTCCACGCGTGGCCGTTCGGGCGAGAGGAGCCATGATTCCATGAAGACGACCCGGAGGCCCGCGACCATCACGCTCGTGGGAGCGTTCGCCCTCCTCACCGGCGCGGCGGCGGCGTGCCACCCTCGCGGTGAGGTGGCGGTGGTCACGACGGGAGGGCCCTCGCCCATTCCCAGGGCGGCGCCCGCCCACGATCCCGGCGCCCGGGCCGAGGTGGCACCGGTGCCGGCCGTCGAGCTTCGGGCGACGCACGGCTCGATCCGGGAGTCGCGCGGGTTCCTCGCGATGCGCGATCCCGCCATCCGTGCGGTCGCACCCGCGGCGGCGCCCGGGGAGGCCGAGCTCCGGTTCGTCTACCAGGGCCCCAGCGAGAAAACCGCGCCCCTCGCGTCCGGGGAGATCCGGCGGCAGATCGGGCTCAAGCTGCGTGCGCAGGACGGGTGCAACCTCGTGTACGTGATGTGGCGCATCGAGCCGGTGCAGGAGATCGTCGTCTCCGTGAAGCGCAACCCGGGGAAGAGCACGCACGTCGAGTGCGGCGCGCATGGGTACACGGACGTCGGCACCGTGCAGGCCTCGTTGCTGCGCCCCCTCCGCGTCGGCGAGCCGCACGTCCTTTCCGCGCGGATGGAGGGTGACGTCCTCGAGGTCCGCTCGGACGGCGTGAACGTGTGGAAGGGCGCGCTGGGTCGCGATGCGCTCGGGTTCGAGGGCCCCGTGGGGCTCCGGAGCGACAACGGGAAGTTCGACGTCGTCTTCTCCGCGCGCCGTTCGTTCCGGGTCGCGTCGCTCGCGAAGCTGGAAGACGGCTGACACGATCGGATACTCTCCGCGGCCATGCCGCTCCGGATCCGCCTGGTCACCTTCGCCGCGCTCGGGGGTGCGCTCGCGTGCGGGCCCGCCGTGGCGCCGGCTCCCGCCGATCCAGCGAGGCCCGGCGCCCCCGCCTCGACGGTAGGCACGGTCGCGCCGGCTGCGCGGACCTCGCCGGATCCGATCCTCGAGGTCGTCGCGAAGGAGCTCGACCGCGGCGCGATCGAGCCCTTCTGGCCCACGCTGCCGGCGGACGTCCGCGCGGAGCTGGAGCGCTCGGCGGCGGCCCCGAAGGACCCTGCGGCGCGCGTACAGGCCGCCCGCGAGCGTCTCGAGGGGTTCGTGTGGGATCCGTCCGATCCCTCGTTCGCCGATCGAGCGACGCTGCGCCGTACCCTCGAGGGCGTGTTCCTCGCGGAGGCCGTCGCGCTCTCCGGCGCGGGGCCCTCGCGCGCTGCCGCCGCGGCGGTCCTGGAGCGCTTCTTCGCGGCGATGGTCGCGGTGCCGAAGACCCTCGAGCTCCTCCGCGGCTCCAGCGAGTCGTGGAGCGCGGACGCGAGGAAGGCGCTCGCGGACGGGTCGCTCGAGCCGTTCGAACGCCTCGGCCGCGTCGCGGAGAAGATGCGCGGCCAGCACGCCGCGACGGTGCTCCGGGCTGGCGAGCCGCGTGACGCCGTGTTCCTCCTGATCCGCGATGTCGCGCAGGCGCGCCTCGGGAGAGGGGACGTGAAGGGGGCACGCTCCCTCCACGAGGAGCTGGTGAAGCGCAAGGGCGGGGCCATGGGGGCGGAGGACTGGGCCTTCGTCGCGTGGGGTCACGTGCGGGCCGAGGACGTTCCCGGCGCGACGGCCGCCGTCCGGAGCGCCAAGGAGGCCGCATCTCGACCCGGCACGCCCCGTCGCGTTGTGGCGGTCGTGCGGCGCGCGGAGGGCGATGTGGGTCGCCTCTCGGCGCTGCTCGCGCTCGGTGCCCCCACGAGCGTCGAGGCGCGCGTGAAACGCTTCGACGGGCTGAAGGCGCTCGGCCGCGCGGAGGAGGCGGCGGCCGTCCTCGCCGTCCTCGCGAAGGAGGCGCCGACGGACGGGAGGGTGCGCGTGCGCACGGCGGTCGCGACGTTCGAGCGGATGGCGATGGAGGGCAAGCTCTTCGAGGGCGCCGTCGTCGCCGCGAAGGAGCTCGGCGAGGGCGAGGTGACGAACAAGGAGGGCGACTACTGGTCGCTGCTCGCGGGGGTCTACGGCATGCGCGTGATGGTCGAGGCGTTGCCGGAGCTCGGGAAGAACCCGGCGGCCGGGATGAAGCGCCTCCAGAACCTCGTCGTCGAGCAGCGAAAGATAGCGCTCGAGCTCGGGCGCTACGATCCAGGCCGCGCGGCGGCGATCCTCTTCCTCCTCGATCGCCTCGCGCCCACGCTCCAGAAGGGCGTCGACCTCGCCCTCGCGGAGGCCGTGAAGGCGATCCGTGGTGGCTTCGCGGACGCGCTGGCGCTGCGCGCGAAGCACAAGAACACCGCCGACGTCGACCGGATCGTCTACACCTTCGCGATGTTCCACGCGGATCGCGTCGGGGCCTTCGACGCGGTCGCCGTCCTGCCGGGGACCGCTGCGGGGGACGATCCGCCCTTCTACGTTCAGCGCGCGCGCACGGCGCTCACCATCGCCACGATGATCCCGGACGGCAGCCGACTCGACGCCGCGAAGCGGATGATCGAGGACCTGTTGCCGAGCGAGGACGCCGACCTCGAGGCGCAACGCGAGGTCCTGCTCGGCGACGTCGAGGTGCTCCGTGCCCGCCTCCGCGCGGACGGCGCCGCGTGGGCCGCGGCGGCGTCACACTACGAGGCGGGACGGAAGAGGCTCAAGGACGGCCGCGGCCGCGTCGCGAACAACCTCGGCTGGATCGCCCTCGAGCAGGGCGATGGAGGGCGCGCGCAGGAGCTCTTCAAGGAGGCCACGCTCGACGCGAAGAGCGACCGCCGGTGGATCGCCTACCTGAACTCCGCCCTCCCGCTCGGGCAGCGCAGCCCCGAATCGGTGCGCGCCGTGCGTGAGATCGCCAGCGCGACCCGGAAGGACGGCCGGCCGCCGATCGTCGCATCCACGTGGCTCGCGGCCCTCAGCACGGACCCCGCGGAGACGCGCAAGGCGGCGCGCGAGGCGCTCGAGGAGATGGATGCGCCCCTCCACTCGATGAAGCCGGACACGGGGGCGCACGGGCTCGACAGCGAGGGCTCGTTCCAGATCGGACTCGGGCTGAGCTCGCGACACAGGTTCCACGAGCTGGCGTCGTACGCGTTCTCGAGCGTGTGGCTGATGCCGAAGCTGCCGCTCGGCAGGAAGGAGCTCTCGGAGCTTGCGAAGAAGTGAGCGGTGAGAGAGCCCTTCAGCTCGCGATGTCCAGGAGCGCGGCGGCCGCCTCCTCGCACTCGTCGTCCGTGATGCCGTGGAAGAGGGGGAGGTTGACGATGCTCGCCGTGACGCGCCGCGACACGGAGAGGTCGCCGTGGAGGATCGCCACGCCCTTCGCAGGCGCCTGGGCGTCCATCGTCTCCGGGTACGTGCGCGTGGCCCCGATGCCGCGCGCCTTGAGGGCGTCGACGACCTCCTGGCCGCCCTTGCCGCGCACGGCGAGCGACGCGAGGTAGCCGTTCTCGAGGACGCCGGCCGGGGGCGCGAAGATCTCGATGTTCGCGTGCCCGCCGAGTCGCTTCCGGTAGAAGGCCGCGGCGTGGCGGCGCGACGCGAGGATCGCGGGGAGCCTCCTCACGACCGCGGACAGGAACGCGGCCTGGAGGCCGCTCATGCGCGAGTTCCACCCCACGCGCGCGTACGAGTAGTGCTGCGCGCGCCCGTGGTTGCAGAGCGAGCGGAGGAGGACCTCGTGCTCCTCGGACTGCACCGTGATCGCGCCGCCGTCCATCGCGCCGCCCACGACCTTCGCCGGGTAGAACGACGTCGTGCCGATCGTCGCCCCGGCGAGGACGGGTGCGCCGTCCACGTCGACGCCGAAGCTCTGCGCGCCGTCCTCGAGGAGCGCGACGCCGGATTCTATGCAGTATGCACGGAAATCGGCGAGGCGGGCCGACGCCCAGCCGTAGAGGTGCACGAGCGTCGCGGCCGTGAAGCCGTGTGCGCGGTGCGCGGACACGAACGCGTCGAAGCTCATCTGGAGGTCGGCCGGATCCACGTCGACGAGCACCGGGATCGCGCCGACCTGTACGATGGCCTCGTACGTCGCCCAGAAGGTCAGGTTGGGGAGGGCGACCTTCGCCCCGGGGCGCACCCCCAGGGCTTGCAGACCCACGATGAGCGCGTCCGTCCCGTTCGCGCAAGAGACGACGCGCGGCACGCCGAGGGCCGTCGCCAGCTCTCGCTCGAGCGCGGCCACGCGAGGGCCGCCCACGAACTCGCAGCGGTCGAGGCAGTCGGTCCACGCGGGGAGGACCTCGTCACGGAGCTCGCGCACCAGGCGCGATAGATCGATGAAGGGGACAGGCATCGCCCCGATTCCCTAGCACAGGCGCACTAACACAAGGGGACCGCCCTCATGCCGACCGAGCCGTCACCCGCCGCCTCGAGCTCGCGCCCGCAGACGCACCGGGCGCGTTCGCCCGAGAGGGCGACCCGCTTCCCGCAGGCGCAGACCCAGCCGAGGACCCGCGCCGGGCAGCCCGCCACGAGCGCGTGGGCCGGCACGTCCTTGGTGACCACCGAGCCGGCGCCGATCATGCTCCACTCGCCGAGCGTGATGCCGCAGAGGATCGTCGAGTTCGCCCCGATGGCGGCGCCGGTCTTGACGAGCGTGGGCGACACGATCCAGTCGTCGGCGCCCTTCAGCGAGAGGTCCGGGTTGACCGCGCGTGGCTCCTTGTCGTTGGTGAAGCAGACGTGCGGCCCGACGAACACGCCGTCCTCGAGGGTCACGCCGTGGAACACGGAGACGTTGTTCTGGATCTTCACGTTCCGGCCGATCTGGACGCCCGCGTCGACATAGACGTTCTTGCCGAGGATGCTCCCCGAGCCGATGCGGACATCCTCGCGGACCTGGCAGTGCAGCCAGACCTGCACGCCGTCTTCGATGTTGGCCTTCTCCGAGACGAGCGCGGTGGGGTGGATGCGCGGGGGCGGCATGCTCGCGACTCTCGCCGAAGATCGGGCGTTCGGCCAGCGAATTTCGGAGGCCGGGTCTCGGGTTCGGGCTCGAAGTTGGTGCCCCGGTGCGGGATGGTCTACGATCCGGACATGACGCGCGCGCTCGGTCTGGTCTTGCCCGTCTGTTTCGTGGCCGTCGCTGTCGCCCTCGCCCCCGTCCTCCAGGGATGCGCGGTGAAGGCCTCGGCCAGCGCGAAGGCGAACACCGGCGGCGACCTTGACGCGGAGGGGAGCGTCGGCAGCGGCGGCGCCTCGACCGCACCCCCGAGGACAGCGCCGCCCCCGCCTCCTGCGGAGACCTCTGCGCCGGCCACGCCCGCGCCCGCTGGATGCGCGTTTCGGTGCTACATCGCGGACGGTCCCCATCGGCTCCCGCTGCTCGCGGACGACGAGACCCGCATCACGCAGACGTTCGCTCCGACGATCGAGGCGTTCCGCGTTTGCACCGGCGGGCGGGGCTTCCACCGGAAGGGATCGCCGACCGTGAACCTGCGCTTCAACTTCCAGGGCGAGCTCGCGGACGAGGGGCACGACCTCACCGACTACTACGACGATCCGGCGCACGCTTGCTACGAGGCGGTGCCCAAGCTCATCCCGAAGCTCGCCGGCCCGCCCGCCTCGGCCGTGCGGTGCACCGAGTCGTGCGTGACGAAGAAGTCGGAGAAGGCCGCGAAGGCGCCCGGGAAGAAGGCTCCGGGAGGGAAGGGCCCGCGCCCGCCCGCGAGCCCTCCGCCGCAGGACGTCCCGCCGCCCGCCGATGCGCAGGAACCATGAGGGTCGGCCTCTCCACGGCGGTGCTCACGCTCGCCGTCCTCGTGTCCTCGGCGAGCGACGCCGCGAAGCCCGTGCTCGTCGACGGCATCGTGGGCATCGTCGACGACGAGATCATCCTGCGCTCGCAGGTCTGGTCGCGCGCCCGGAAGTTCAAGAAGTCCCTGGAGCGCGCCGGCACCCCCGTGCCGCAGGGAGCGCTCGAGGCGAAGATCGTCGACCGCATGATCGACGACCTCCTGATCGCGCGCGAGGCGCGCCTCCTCAAGCTCTCCGTCGAGCCCCCCGAGCTCGATAACGCGCTCGACCTCATCGCGCAGCAGAACAAGATCACGAAGGCGAAGCTCCTCGAGGCCGTCGTCGCCGAGGGCCTGACGCCGGACGAGTACAAGGAGGAGATCCGGCGCCAGATCCTGGAGGGGAAGTGGCTGCGGCTGCGGCTCCAGGGCCGCGTCACGACCGACGAGGCGGCCTTCGCGAAGGAGCGCGACAGGCTCCTCGACGAGATGCGGAAGGCCGCGTTCGTCGAGGTGAGGCTGTGACGCTCCGTCGAGCCCTCACGGCGCTCACGCTGCCGTGGATGCTGGTGGCCTGCGGTCCCGCCGCGCCCGAGCCAGGTTCCCCTGCGAAGAGCCCGCCCGCGGCCGCGTCCGTGGCGCTGCGTTCCTCCGCCGCGTGCCCGGCGAGCGTGGCCGACGCCGACAAGGCGATGGAGCGGGCCGAGGCGCTCGAGGGCGCGACCGTCGACCGCGTGTGCTTCCTCGGCGCGGGGTCCACCGAGGCGGCGCTCTCGGCGCTCGTGGCCACGAAGGAGGGGCGCCCCCTCTCGCCGGCCGATGTGGCCAAGGACGTCCAGGCGATCCACCGCACGAACCGCGTCGACGACGTGGCTGTCTACGCCGTCCCTGGCGAGGGCAAGAGCGCCGTCGTCGTGTTTGCCTTGTCGGTGCGTCCGCTCGTCGTCGGCGTCGCGTTCGAGGGCACCGACGAGGCCGCCGCCGCGCGCGCGTTCCCGATCAAGCAGGGTGAGCCCTGGAGCCCGGCCGCGGCCCGCGCGGGCTGCCGCACGCTCGAGGATCAGCTCCGCCTGCACGGGTACATCAAGGCCCGGTGCTCCGCGGCGCTGATGTCCCCGTCGAACCGCGCGGTGGTCAAGGTCGACAAGGGCGCCGTCCACAAGGTGTCGAAGATATCCCTTCCTGGCGCGAAGCAGGTGAAGGAGGCCGACCTCCTGAAGGTCTCTGGCCTCGCGTCGGGGGACGTGTTTTCCGCCGAGAACCTCCAGCGGGCCGTCTTCATGATGAGCTCGCTGTACTACGACCGCGGCCTCGTGACGGCGAGGCTGGTGCTCGACGTGAAGGACGACGGCGCGCAGGGGATGGCCGTGTCCGTGAAGATCGAGGAGGGCGCGGTCTTCCGCGTGAAGGGCATCCACGTCACCGGCGACGTCGGCGCGTCGAAGGAGGCCATCGTGAAGGACATGGCCACCAAGCCTGGCGCGGTGTTCAACCGCTCGCTGATGCTCCGGGACATCGAGAAGCTGACGGCCGACGAGAAGGCACGGGGCCGTACCGTCGAGATCGTCCCCGACATGTCCGTGGACGACAAGGCGCACGTCGTCGACGTGACCCTCAGGGTGGAGAAGCGGTAGATGGCCCGGCTGCGCGTCAGCTACAACTCCCCGGTCGTCCTCACGCTCACCTTGATGTCCGTCGTCGTGTGCCTCCTGCCGACGTCGATCGTGCAGGAGTGGTTCACGACCCACGGTCAGCTCGACGGGCTCGCGGGCTACGTGACGCTCCTCACGCACGTGCTCGGGCACGCGAACTGGCAGCACCTGTTCGGCAACATCACGCTGATCCTGCTCGTGGGGCCGATCCTCGAGGAGCGCCACGGATCTCTTCCGCTGCTCGCGATGATCATCGTCACGGCCCTCGTCGCCAGCCTGGTCGACCTCGCGCTCGGGCGGCACACGCTCGGCGCGAGCGGGGTCGTCTTCATGATGATCCTTCTCGCGTCGACCGCGAACATCCGTCGGGGCGAGATCCCGCTCACCTTCATCGCGTGCGCGCTCATCTACCTCGGCGGCGAGGGGTGCGCCGCGGTCACGAAGACGGACAACGTGTCCCACCTCGGGCACCTCCTCGGCGGTCTCACCGGGGCGGGCTTCGCGTTCCTGGGGGCGCACCTCACGGGGCGCGGGAGGGAGGCGCGGGCCGCGGAGAAGGCGGAGCCGAAGCTGGCCGAGAAGAAGGCGAGGCTGGCGGTGCCTCCGGTCACGGACGAGGATCCTTAGAGGGTCGTACCCCTGGATCCCTGAATCCGCCCGAACGGGCGGCCGTTTCACCCCGTGATGGGTCCTCGTCGTGCAGGTCTTCGGGGGGCGATGTCGGTCCTCCTCTTGTGCTCGCTCGCCGGTGCCGACCCCGCCCCGGACGTCGGGTCGGCTCCGCCGGGTCGGCGCCTCGAGGTCCGGGGTGCCCTCGGGGCGGCGCACGCGGTGTCCGCGCCGCAGTCGACCGAGCTCGGCGCGGGAGGATCGGCCGACGTCGCGCTCGTGTACCCCGTCGCGCGCGCGATCGGGCTCGAGGCCGGGGCAGCCGGTGTGGCGCTTCGGAAGGGCTCTCCCGCTCCCCCTGAGTTCCAGCCGCGGGGTACCGGCGTCGCCGCGATCGCCTATGGTGGGGCGCGCGTCCGGCCGTTCGAGGGGCCGGGGGGGTTCTGGTTCGACGCGATCGTGGGGATCGCGGCGACGGGTGGCCTCGCGCGGCCCGCGCTCGGCGGGCGCGTCGGCTACGACTTCCGCGTCGGGGAAGGTCGCCTCGAGGTGGGACCGTTTGCAGGATACACGCAGATCGTCCAGCCGGACGACGCGCTCCGACCGGAGGACGCGCGGATCGCGTCTCTCGGGATCCAGGTCGGCTTCGGCCAGGGATCGCCCGCCCGGGCGGCGCCCTCACGACGCGTGGGCGGCGAGCCGATCCCCGTCACCGTCCCGCGCGCCCCGCAGCCCGAGGCGACGCGCGACCGCGACGGCGACGGCGTCCTCGACGAGGAGGACGCGTGTCCCGACGTGCCGGGTCCACGGACGGCCGACCCGCGAACGCGCGGCTGCCCCCTGGCGGACGAGAGCGTGCGCGTCGAGGGCGACGTGCTGGTCGTGACCGAGATCATCCACTTCGACTACGACAGCCCGTACATCCGGATGAGCAGCCGCCCCGTGGTCGAGAAGGTCGCGCGCTTCCTCGCGCGCAACCCGGACATCCTGGAGGTGAGCATCCAGGGTCACGCCGACGCGCCGGGCACGAGCGAGTACAACGACGCGCTGTCGCACGATCGCGCCGACAACGTGCGCATGCTCATGGTCGTCACGGGCGTCGAGCCCGGCAGGCTGCGGCTCGAGGCGTTCGGGAGGACGCGGCTCAAGATCCCCACGCTCGCGCCGGAGGAGCGGAACCGTCGCGTGGAGTTCTTCGTGACGAGGGCGCGGATCGCCCCGGGCGGTGCACCATGAGCGCGCGGCTCGCGCGCGGGATCGCGCAGGTCGTCAGCGTGCTGGGTCTCGCCGTGTTCGCTGCGGTGGGGTGCGGGATGGAGAACTCCCTCGTCGGCGGTATCGGAAGGGAGCGCGCGAGCGGGACGGGCGGGACGAGCGGCTCGGCGGGCGGGAGCGGGACGAGCGGTGGTGCCAGCGGGGCGAGCGGCGGTGCCAGCGGGACGAGCGGCGGTGCCAGCGGGACGAGCGGCGGTGCCAGCGGGACGAGCGGCGGTGCCAGCGGGACGAGCGGCGGTGCCAGCGGGACGAGCGGCGG
>SXNL01000070.1 GCA_005777185.1 Myxococcales bacterium | reverse complement strand
TTTCCTCGCAAAATCTCGCCGAGAGCGGCCCGTGGCCTAGCCAGGAATCGTCGCCGTCGCCGTCGCCGTCAACGTCAACGTCAACGCTCACGTCAACGTCAACGGGAGAGGGCGCGCGCAATTTTGGACAGCTCTTCAGCGATGTTCAGGGGAACGGACATCGCTGCGGTGCCGTCGTAGTGAAGGAGAGACCCACTCACTTCGATGGATCCCGGAAGGGGGAGCGGCGACCCGCAGAAGCCGCCACGGTGTCCTTCTCGCCGACGCGGCGGATCGGGGGCGCGCGGTGGCTCTTGAGGTAGCGAGGCGCCTCGTCTACCCTCTGTTCTCGCCGACACCACCGGCGGGAGGGAGCGACGGCCATGGCAACGATCGAAGGGGCGTGCAACTGCGGGGCGGTGAAGGTGACGATCGAGGGAGATCCGAAGGTCGCGTTCTACTGCCACTGCGAAGACTGTCAGAAGGTCCACTCGGCCACGGCCATCCCCGTCGTCATGTTCAGCGCGGGCGACGTGAAGACGTCGGGGGACACGTCGATCTACACGCTGCGGGAGACGCCCCGGACGAGCTGCACGAAGTGCGGGACGCGCCTGTTCGCCGAACCTCCCGGCATGGGCATGCGCGGCGTCGTCGCGGGCATCCTCCCCCCAGGCACGTTCAAGCCCGCATTCCATATCCAGTGCCAGCACGCGGCCGTGCCGGTGAAGGACGGCCTCCCGCACTTCAAGGGCTACCCCGCCGCCTTCGGCGGATCGGACGACGTCGTCGATTGGTGATCTCGCGCGTGGACGTCCCTCGCCGGTGAGGAGGCGAGGCGCTCGGGTGAGGCTGCGGCCTGCCGTCGCCCCAGCCCTCGGCCGCCACGAGCCGCGCGACGCGCGCGGGGACCTCGTCGCGGATCTCGCGGACGCGCTCGATCGATCGTCCCTTCGGATCCTCGAGCGGCCAATCCACCCACCAAGCGGCCGCCATCTTGTCACCGCCACCGCTAGCTGACGCGTAGCGCCCACGCTTGTTGCCGCGTGGCGGTAACACCCGGCCAGGGAGACGATGACTCCCTTCGTGATCGTACACGTCGAAGAACGTCCGTCCCGCCAGCGCGCGCGCGTGCCTGGCCGCGCCGAGGACGGCGTTCCCGCCCCGCGCCCACCTCCGTGGCGTGGAGGTCCTCGACAAGCCTGCGGGCTGTCCCGCGAGGCACCGGACACCGGAAGACGCCGGCGCCCGCGACCCGGGTGCGGGTGATGTAGACATCCGCGAACCCCGGCGCGAGTTTCCTGGCGCCCTGGTTCCGCCCGCCAGAGGACGCGCGTGACCTCCGCGCGGGTTCGCGTCGCTAACCGGAGGGCATTGGTGCTAAGAGCCCCGCTCCATGCTCCGCGCCTTCTCGAGGCGGCTCGCGCTGAAGATCATCGTCCCGCTCCTCGTGGGCGTGGGGCTCGGCTTCCTCGTCGTGGCGACGATCAGCGCGCGCATGCAGGCGCGCTCCGTGGAGCGGCTCCAGAACGAGTCCGCCCGCGCCACGGCGGCGACCCTCGCGGCTGGCGTGCGGAGCTCGATGCTCACGGGCAACGGCATCGCCGTGCGCGCCCTGCTCGACGACGCCAAGGCCAACATCGACACCGCCAAGGTGCGCGTGTTCGCGGCCGACGGCACCGAGGTCTTCGGCGAGAAGGCCCCGGCGCCCCCGAAGGAGAGCCTGCCGCCGCTCGTCCGCGACGCCGTCGGCGGGAAGAAGGAGGGGGCATCGCCCGACGGCCTCCACGCGTTCGCCGTCGAGAACGAGGCGCGCTGCCGCTCGTGCCACGCGGACGGCGAGCTCCGCGGCATCCTCACGCTGGCCACGCGCGACGCCCGCACGCCCATCGACGGCGGCGACCCCTCGCTGGCGGCCATCTCCCGGATCGCGCGCGCGGCGTTCGTCCAGATCATGACCGCCCGGCACCACGACATGCTCGAGGACTACTTCGCGGAGCTCGAGAAGCAGACGCCCGGGGTCGTGGGCGCCGCCGTCTTCAGCGCCGACGCGTCGCAGTACTTCGGGCGCACGAAGATCGAGGTCCCGGGAGACGGCGTCGATCGCGCCGTCGAGAAGCCCGGGCCCGCGTTCACGGTGGCCGGCAAGGACGGGAGCCGCCGTTACCACGTCATGCCGCTCGCGAACGAGCCGCGCTGCCAGGGGTGTCACGATCCGAAGCCGAGGATGCGCGGCGCGATGGTCGTCGCCTTCGACCCGTCGAGGCTCGCCGGCGAGCGCACCCTGTTCGAGACGAGCCGCGTCTCCCTGCAGCACGTCATGCTGTCCGGCCTCGGACGCATGGTGACCGGGATGCTCGACGAGGTGCGCGCGAGCGGAACCGTCACGGAGCTGTCGCTCTACGACGCGGCGGGGCGCGTCTACTACGATCCGTTCGCGACGCCGACGCCCCCGCGGACCGTCGCCGAGGCGCTCGCGTTCGGCCGGCCCGTCTCCACGCCCGCCACCCCGGAGCACCCCGAGGTCGTGCTCGCGCTGCCGCTCGCCAACGAGCCCCGCTGCCAGAGCTGTCACGGCCCCGACCGCCCCCTCCGCGGCGTCCTCGAGGGGCGCGTCGACGCGCGCCGGGCGGCGGCGGAGATCCGGAACCTCAAGCTCCAGAGCCTCGCGGCCGCCATCTGCACCATCGCGGTGCTCACGGCGATCATCGTGTTCTTCCTGACGCGGTTCGTCCTGTCGCCGGTGGGGGCCATCGGCGAGGTCGCCGAGCGCGTGGGCGAGGGTCGCTTCGATGCGAAGGTCGACGTCCGCTCGGAGGACGAGGTCGGCCGCCTCGGCCAGCGCATCAACGAGATGATCAACGGCCTGCGCCAGAAGCTCGAGCTCGCGAAGTTCGTGTCGAAGGAGACGCTCAAGAAGGTCGAATCGCACGACGGCGAGGTCGGCCGCGGCGGCGTCCGGAGGCGCATCACCGTGCTCTTCTCCGACGTCCGCGGGTTCACGAGCTTCTCCGAGACGCGCGAGCCGGAGGCCGTCGTGGAGATGCTCAACCACTACCTCCAGGTCCAGGCGGAGGTCGTCGTCAAGTACCACGGCGACATCGACAAGTTCGTGGGCGACGAGCTCATGGCGCGCTTCGTCGGCCCCGACCAGGAGCTCCGCGCGACGCAGTGCGCCGTGGAGTGCATCCGGGCGGTCGCCGCCGTCGCCGATCACGCGCCGATCGCGGTCGGGGTGGGCGTCAACGTGGGCGAGGTCGTCCTCGGGGCGGTCGGGGCGGCCGATCGCATGGACTTCACGGTCATCGGCGACGCGGTGAACCTCGGCGCGCGCCTCTGCTCGGCGGCGCAGCCCGGGGAGGTCATCGTCAGCGCCGCCGTGCGCGACGCGGTGGGGGAGTCCGGGCAGCTCGTCTTCGAGGCGCTCGAGCCGATCCAGGTGAAGGGGAAGAAGGAGCCGATCCAGGTCTTCCGGGTGAGCGGCGCCGGGGAGAACGACGGGCGCCCGCCCACCTGACGCAACGCTCTCGCCGCCAGGCCGATGGGCGTCGTGAAAGCGACGCTCAGGCTCAGGTTGCGGTAGAATCCGAGGCGATCATGGGAATCGATGGAATCGGGAAGGGCGGCGGCGCACCCCCCACGACGGGTGGACTGCCCGACGCGGGCGCGGGCCCCGCCGAGAAGACAGGCAAGACGTTCCAGATCGACCCCGCCGCCGATCCGGGGAAGGCCCAGCCGGGGAGCGGCTCCGCGGGCGTCGCCGGCGTGGGCACCGTCGGGACCGGCCCGCTCGAGCGGTTGCGCGCGGGGGAGATCGACCTCGACGGGTACCTCGACCTCAAGCTCGACGAGGCGACGGCCCACCTCCCCGAGCTCACGCCCGCGGATCGCGACCCGATCCGCGAGATGCTGCGCGCGAGGCTGGCCGGGGACCCCATGCTGCGTGACCTCGTGCAACAGGCCACAGGTCGCGAGCCTCCGCAGATCCCCGACGAATGATCGGCCGACGCGGCTTCGGATCGCTCGCGCTCTCGACCCTCGGCGTCCTCGCGTGCTCGCGGCGCGACGGGAAGGAGCAGGCGCGGGCCGCCGGGCCGGTGCCCGTGATCGCCGCGCCCGAGGACGGCGGCACCGGAGCGCGAGGCGCCGTGCGCGTGCTCAAGTGGACGCTCCCCGCCGTGGGCGTGGACGGCGCCGCGACGCCGACGCCGGTCGTCGCGCTGGTCCCGGCCTGGGGCGCGCCCGGGGAGCGCTTCCCTCTCCTCGTCGCGCTCCATGGTCGCGGCGAGGCGCTCAAGCGGCCCGAGGACGGCGCGATGGGGTGGGCGCGCGACTACGAGCTCACGCGCGCGATCGCGCGGCTCTCCGCGCCCCCGCTGACCGACGTGGACTTCGAGGGGTTCTCGGATCGTGGGCGGATGGTGGCGCACAACGACGCGCTCAGGGCCCGACCGTTCGGAGGCGTCATCGTGCTCTGCCCCTACCTGCCGGATCTCGATCTCGTCGGGAGCCACTCGATCCGCGCCTACGGGCGCTTCGTGACGAGCACCCTCTTGCCGCATGCTCGCAAGGAGACACCGGCGATGGAGGCCGCCCGCGCGGCGGGCATCGATGGCGTCTCGCTCGGAGGCGCGGTGGCCCTCCGCGCGGGCATGATGCACGCGGACAGCTTCGGGGCGGTGGGCTCGCTCCAGCCGGCCGTGCACGAGGAGCAGGCGCAGGATCTCGTGGCGCTGGCGCGGGCCGCGCGCACCAGGAACCCGACGCTGGCCCTGCGTCTCCTCACGAGCGATCAGGACTACTTCAAGCCCGCGGTGCACAGGGTGTCGGGAGCGTGGAAGAGCGCCGGGATCTCGCACGAGATCGTGGAGGTCCCGGGGCCGCACGACTACCCGTTCAACCGCGGCCCCGGGGCGCTCGAGATGCTGCTCTGGCACGACCGCGTCCTCCGATCCTGAGCCGCTGCCACCAGCCTGCCCCCGCGTTTCGTGTAGGATGGCGGGGGCATGGCAAGTCGCGTGAGATCCCTCGTCGAGGCCTCGGGCCGCGCCCGGGAGCCCTGGCTGCTCCACGTGGCCAAGGACGCGGATCCACGGCTGTTTTCGAGCAAGAAGGTCGGCGGGAAGGGCGCGCGGCTGTTCTTCCTGGAGCGCAACGGCTTCCAGGTCCCGGAGACGTGGATCCTGCCGGAGCGAGCGTTCACGGACGCCCTGCGCTCGCTGCCGCCCGCCTGCGAGCCCCGCTCCCTCCTGCAGGCCGCGACCGGCCGGACGGTGTACGCGCGCGCGGCGGAGGCGAAGAACGAGATCCTCCACGCGCGCATGCCCGCGCGGCTCGAGGACGAGCTCGGCAGGCTATGGCAGAGCGTCCGTGACTCGGCGCCCTGGGGTCTCGCCGTCCGGTCGAGCGCGACGTGCGAGGACGGGGCGCTCGTGTCGATGGCGGGCCTCGCGGAGACCTGCCTCGGCGTGCGCGGCGAGACGGCGCTGTTCCTCGCCGTGCGGGAGGTGTGGGCGTCGATCGCGTCGGGGCGTGCGCTCATCTACCTCGCGAGCCGGGGCGTTCGCGACCTCGGCATGGCGGTCGTCGTGCAGCGCGTCGTCGAGGCGGAGGCGGCGGGCGTGATGTTCACGCGCACGCCGGGCAAGGCGGAGCGGATCGTCAACGCGGGGTTCGGGCTCGGGTCGCCCGTCGTCGATGGCGTCGCCACACCCGACGTGCTCCGGCTCGCGCCGAGCGGGGAGGTGCTCGAGCGATCCATCGCGCGCAAGCCGAGATCGCTGGCGGTCGGCGCGACCGGCGTGGAGGAGCGGAGCGTCCCCGACCCCGACGCGCCCTGCCTCTCCGACGCGCACGTCGCCGAGCTGGCGCGCGTGGCATCCCGACTCGAGGAGCTCGAGCCCATCGCCTGGGACGTGGAGTTCGCCTGCGACGCCGCCACGACGTGGCTCGTGCAGGCCCGGCCCGTGACCGGTCGCGGCTTTCCCGAGGGCGGCGACGCCGACACCGTGTGGAGCCGCGCCAACGTCGGCGAGGCGCTGCCCGGCGTGGCCACACCGTTCACGTGGTCGATCGCGGGGGCGTTCAGCGAGACGGGCTTCCGCGAGGCGTTCGCGACGCTGGGCTGCCGCGTGCCGAAGAACGCGCGCCTCGTCGGCAACGTCCACGGCCGCTTCTACCTGAACCTGACGCAGTTCATGCGGATCGCCGCGCAGGTGCCCTTCCTCAGCCCGGCCGCGCTGCTCGAGGCCGGAGGAGGCAAGGGCCTCGGCGAGCTGACGCTCCAGGTCCAGGACGTGTCGCGGCGCCCCTTCTACGCGCGGCTCCCGCTCACCGCGTCGCGGCTCGTGAAGGAGCAGCTCCAGATCGACCAGCACGTCGCGCGCTTCGAGGCGTACGCGGAGCGCGCGGTGCGGCTCCACCGCGCGATGGATCTCGGCGTGCTCCCGGACGAGGCCGTGGCCAAGACCATGCGCGAGACGCAGGCGCTGCTCGAGCGGACGGGCGGCAGCAGCCTGAACTGCGCGGCGAGCTCGCTCGGGACGCACATCGTCCTCAAGGCCGTGCTCGGACGGCTGGCGCCGGGACAGGGCGATCGCCTCGCGCAGGGGCTGGTCGCCGGCATCCACGATCTCGAGAGCGCGCGGCCGGCGATCGGGCTCGCGCGGGTCGTGGAGATCGCCCGCCGCGAGCCCGCGGCGACAGCCGCGCTCGAGCGAGAGACGACGCGCGCGCTCACGGACCTCCCCGATGGCCCGACGCGTCGAGCCGTCGAGTCGTTCCTCGAAGCCTACGGAGAGCGGGCGGTGCGGGAAGCCGAGCTCTCGACGCCGCGGTGGCGCGAGGATCCGGAGGTGGTCCTCACGATGGTGCGGGTCGCGCTCCGGCACGGCGCGCGGCCCACGGCCGACCGCGCGCAGGAGCAGGCGCGCGCGCACGCCGATCGCGTGATGACCGAGCTCTTCTCGCGCATCAACGTGGTCGAGCAGTCGGTCGTCCGCCACCTCGTCGCGCGCGCGCAGAAGGCGGCGCGGCTCCGCGAGCGCCTGCGCGCCTGGGTGACGCGCGTGCTCGGGATGATCCGCGGCGTCGCCCTCGAGGCCGATCGTCGTCTGCTTCGGCTGTCGCCCGACCTCGCGACCGAGCAGCGCGCGTTGCAACAGGCGGGCTCCCCCGTCGCGTTCATCCCGTGCGTCTTCTTCCTGACCGTCGACGAGATGGTCCACGCGCTGCGCGCGTCGCGTACGGATCTCGCGCCGCTCGTCCGAGCCCGCCGCGCCGAGCACGCCCGCGATCGCGCCCGCCCCGAGCCGGCGGTCACCTTCACAGGCATCCCGCCCGCCGTGATCATGCCGACCGGCGGGGGCGACTCGTTCGCGGGCATCGGCGCCTCGAGCGGCGTGATCGAGGGCCCCGCGCGCGTGATGACCTCCGCGGCCCAGATGCACGAGCTCGTGCCCGGCGAGATCATCGTGGCGCCGACGACGGACGTCGGGTGGACGCCGCTGTTCCTGATCGCGGCCGGCGTGGTGACGGAGCTCGGCGGCCCCCTGTCCCACGCCGCCGTGGTGGCGCGCGAGCTCTCCGTCCCGAGCGTCGTCAACGTGGACGGCATCACGCGGGCGATCCGCACGGGCGATCGCCTCCGCATCGACGGCGACTCCGGGAAGGTCGAGCGCCTGTGACGGGGCGCGGGACCCTCCGCTGGATCGTCCGCGCCGGCGAGCGGGCGACGGCGGGAGAGGTGGTCGCGCGCGCCGGGGCCGGGCCCGAGGCGATCGGCGAGGGGCGTGTGTTCGTGGGACGGCGCCGCGTGCGCGACCCGGCGTCGCCCGTGGCGGTCGGCGACGAGGTGACGATCCACGCGCGCGCGGAGCCGAGGGGAGGGGGCGAGCCGCTCATCCTCCACCACGAGGGCGGGGTCGTCGCGGCGCTGAAGCCCGCGGGACTCGCGACGATCCCGGACCTACGCGGCGACGCGTCGCTGCTCGCCCAGGTGGCCGCGCTCGCCGGTCTGCCGCTCGATCGCGTTCACCCGACGAGCCGGCTCGACCGCGACGTGAGCGGCGTGGTCGTGTTCGCGCTCGATGCGGAGGCGCGGGAGGCGCTGCGGCGAGCGCGCGAGGCGGGCGAGTACGCGCGGCGCTACGTCGCGATCGCCGCGACGGCCCCGTCACCCTCGTCCGGGATCTGGGCCGCTCCGATCGGCCGACACCCGAACCGCTTGCTCCGTGCCGTCGGCGGCCGCGGCGCGGCCCCCGCGGAGACACGTTATCGCGTCGTGGAGCACGTGCAGGGTGCATGTGTCCTCGCGGTGCGGCCGATCACGGGGAGGACCCACCAGATCCGGGTGCACGCGAGCCACGCCGGCGCGCCGCTCGTCGGCGATCGCGCCTACGGCGGCCCCCCGCGGCTGGTGCTCGCGACCGGAGAGGTGCTCACGGCCAGACGGATCTACCTGCACGCCGCGCGCGTGACGATCGACGGACGCCGAACGGCGGAAGGCGGGCCGCGGACAGGCCTCGATCTCCGCGCCGATATCCCTGCGGAATTCCGCGATCTGTGGACGGCGCTTGGCGGCAGCCCCGACGTATGGGACAAGTCGACATCGTGCGAAACCTCCTGAGACGAACCCTCGCCGCCCTCGCCGCCGTCGGCCTCTCCGCCGCGCTCCTCTGTCCTTCGGCGAGCGACTCCCTGGCGGCGGCGCCCGACGGCGGTCCCATCGTGGTCCGGCTCAACCCCGCGCCCAAGCCGCCGAGCGGCCCCATCTCGAAGACGCCGCCGGATCCGACTCCGCCCACGAAGGCCAAGGCGAAGTACCTCTTCGATCTCAAGTACGACAAGGGCGATCCGTACCTCGTCTCCATCCGCAAGCTCGAGCTCCACGCCCCGGAGGAGGCGCCCCGCGTGATGGGCCGGTTCGCGCTCGAGCTGTTCGAGGGGCCGACGCTCATCGAGCGCGTGCGTTTCGACTTCCCGATGCTCGCCGTGCAGGAGGCGGACGCGGGGTACACGAGCCCGCCGCGGTTCGAGCCCAAGCTCACCACGCGCGTCGGGGTCTTCTTCCCCGCGCTCTCCAAGGGCACGCGCCTCGAGCTCTGGGACCGCGCGACCGACCGTCGCTGGGAGCTCCCCTGGCCCATCCCGGCGAGCGCCGTCGACACTCCGGCCGCGAAGGGCCCCGGAGACGCCGGCCCGGACGGCCGCGCCGCGACCGCCGCGGACGCGGGTACGCGCACGTAGCTTGCCCGCGCGGGCGATCGGTGCGAAAAAGAGGGTGCCCGATGGCCTCCGATCTTCAGCCCGCGCCCGAGGCTCCGCCGGAGACGACGGTCGACACCTTCGTGGGTCGGACCATCAGCGGCAAGTACAAGATCGTGAAGCTCCTCGGGGAGGGGGGTATGGGCTGCGTGTACCTCGGCGAGCAGCAACTCGGCACGACGACCCGCCCGGTGGCGGTCAAGACGCTGCACAAGCACCTCTCGTCCGACCCGCAGGTCAAGGCGCGGTTCGACCGCGAGGTCGGCACGATCGCCGCGCTCGAGCACCCGAACACGATCTCCGTGTACGACTTCGGCACGACGGATGACGGCACGCTCTACATCGTGATGGAGCTCGTGAAGGGCAAGAGCGTCGGCGAGCTCATCGAGAAGGAGGGCCCGATGCCTCCCGAGCGCGTGCAGAACATCTTCGCGCAGGTGTGCGGCTCGCTCGAGGAGGCCCACGGCCACGGCATCGTGCACCGCGATCTCAAGCCGGACAACATCGTGCTCTGCGAGCGTGCGGGCCGGAAGGACTGGGTGGAGGTGCTCGACTTCGGCATCGCCAAGCGCTCGAACGAGCACGACGAGCGCGAGGCGAAGCTCACGCAGCAGGGCATGGTCCTCGGGACGCCGCCTTACATGAGCCCGGAGCAGTTCACGGGGCAGCCGCTCGACGCGCGCAGCGACATCTACGCGCTCGGCGTGATGGCGTACGAGATGTTGACGGGCAAGCTGCCCTTCGAGGCGAACACCGCGTGGGAGTGGGCGACGCAGCACATGACGGCCCAGCCGCGGCCCATCGAGGCGCAGCCGAACGGCGCGGCCCTCCCGCCGCGCATGGGGCAGGCCATCATGCGGTCGCTCTCGAAGAACAAGGTGGACCGCCCCGCGTCGGTGAAGGAGTTCTTCGAGATCTTCTCGGGGGTGCACGATCCCCTCCTCGGGGCGCCTCCATCGATGAGGGACGTGCCCGTCGGTGGACCGCCGCCTCGGGCCAAGACGGAGATGGGCGCGCCCATGCCCGACTTCAGCAGCGGCGCGTTCGGCGGAGCGCAGGGCGGGCCTGCCCCCGTCGCGATGGGCGGGCCAGGACCGATGGGCGCCCCGCAGGCGCCGATGGGCCCTGGGCCGGTCCCCTCGGGTCCGCACGGCTACGGTGCGCCGCAACACGTCGCGCCCGCGATGGTTCCGCCGGGACCGATGGTGACCGCGGAGTCGCGCGAGCAGGGCGGAGGAGGCAAGGGCCTCCTCATCGGCGCCATCGGCGCCGTCGCGATCCTGACGATCGTGGGCGTGGGTCTGGCGCTGAACATGAACAAGCGCAAGGAGCCCGCTCCGGTTGGCGGCCTCACGGCCACGGCCACCACCGCCGAGCCGTCCGCCCACGCGGAGCCGTCCGCCACCGCCGCTGCGGCGCTCACCGGCGGCCACGTCGCGCCGCTCGATACCGGGAAGGGAACGACGACTCCGATCGTGACGCCGACCCAGACGGGCAAGGCCGTCACGCCGCCTCCGACTGGCAAGCCGACGGCCATCCCCACGCTGAAGGGCGGCTCTACCGCCCCCCCTCCGACGACGACGGCCCCGAAGACCCTGAGCCCCGAGACCCAGTCCGCGTGCGCCGGGGCGAAGATGGCCCGGGATCGAAAGCTCGCCGCGCAGGAGGCCTCCCTGGGCGAGAAGTGCCGCGCGGGCGGTGGCACTTACTGAAGCCGGCCGGCCCGTGACCCGGCGGACACGCCGCGCACGTAAATGGCCCTTTACCGGGGAGGGGCGATGAGAACGATCCGTGCATACGTTCGTCCAACGAACCGCCGCACACGCTTGCGCTAGAGTCCGCCAGGTCACCGTGAACTGTCCGAGCTGCCAGACCCCCGCCGCCGACAACCAGCCCTTCTGCATGGCCTGCGGCGGGGCGCTCAGGGAGGTGGGCGCGCAGGCGGGCGCGGCGCCCAAGGACTCGCTCCTCGGGAGCGTGCTCGTGGGCAAGTACCCCATCGTCCGCCTCATCGGCGAGGGCGGAATGGGGGCCGTATACGAGGGAGAGCAGAAGCTCGGCACGAAGGTCCGCCGCGTCGCCATCAAGACGCTCCACAAGTACCTCTCGCAGAACGAGAACATCCGTGCGCGCTTCGTGCGCGAGGTCGGCACCGTCGCCGAGCTCGAGCACCCGAACACGATCCACGTGTACGACTTCGGTGTCGCGGGGGAGAACCTGCTCTACATCGTGATGGAGTTCATCCAGGGGGACAGCCTCGCGCAGGCCCTCGCGGCCGGCCCCATGACCCCGGAGCGAACGGCGAAGATCCTGTCCCAGGTCGCGGGGTCGCTCGAGGAGGCGCACCGGCGCGGCATCGTGCACCGCGACCTCCAGCCGGACAACGTGGTGCTCACCGAGCGCGCGGGGCAGAAGGACTTCGTCAAGGTCCTCGACTTCGGCATCGCGAAGCGAAGCACCGACGACACGCGCGAGGAGGCGAAGCTCACCAAGCAGGGCATGGTCCTCGGCACGCCGCCGTACATGAGCCCGGAGCAGTTCACGAGCCGGCCCATCGACGCGCGGAGCGACGTGTACTCGCTCGGCGTCATGGCGTACGAGATGCTCACGGGCACGCTGCCCTTCACGGCGACCACGGCGTGGGAGTGGGCGACGCAGCACATGACCGCGGCGCCGACGCCGATCGAGTCCGCGCCGAACGGCGCGCGCGTTCCTGCGGCGATGCGCGAGGCGATCCGGCGCGCGCTCGAGAAGGAGCCCGCGGCTCGCCCGGCGTCGATGAAGGACTTCATGGACGTCTTCAACGGCGTCGCGCCGGCGGCGGTGGCGCCGCGCCCAGGCTCGACCCTGATCGGCGATCCGCCAGCGCAGAAGGGCAGGACCGAGCTTGGCGCGCCCTCGCCCATCCTGGGCTACGCGCCCGGACCGCCGCCCGCCGGTACGGAGCCGGGCATGGCTCCGCCGACCGCGCCCTCGGGTCTCGCGCCGGCGATCACGGCCGCGGGGTACACCCCGTCCGCGCACACGCCGCCGCTTCCGCCCTACGCGTACACGCCGTCGCCGGGACCGGCCGCCCCCGCGTACGGGACGCTCTCCGCAGGGAACCACGCGTTTCCCACCCCGGTGGGAATCCCGCAGCCGCCGAACGCACAGCCCGGCTACTCGACGTCGCACGGAGAGGAGGGCGGATGGGGGCGCGGCCCGCTCCTCGCCATCGCGGCGATCGTGGGCGTCCTCAGCATCGGCGCGATCGTCTACGCCGCGATGCCTCGAAGCAAAGCGACGGTCACGCCGCCGACGGTCCCGGCGGACACCGCGACGATGCCGCAGCCTCCGCCGAACCCGCCGCCCACGGCGCCCACGGCCGCGCTGACGCTGCCGACCACGAGGCCGCAGCCGCCGCTCACGAACACACCGCCGACGGCCCCGACCGCTCCACCGTCCGCGCCTCCGACCCAGCGGGACGCAGGCAAGACGCCGCCCCCGCCCACGGCTCCCACGACGCCGCCGACGGCCCCGCCGACGATCCCCACGTTCCTGCCGACCGCCCCGACGGTGCCCACGACGCCCCCCACAGCGCCGACCTCGCCTCCGACCACACCGACCTCGCCTCCGACGGCGCCCACGACGCCGCCCACCATCCCCACGCTCCGCCCGCCCGGGCCGCCGACCGCGCCGACCGCGCCACCGAAGCTGCTCGATCCGGCGACCACGGCCGCGTGCAACGGCGCCGCGATCGCGCGGGCGCGCGGGCTGAAGCAGCAGGAGCGGGATCTCGCGCAGAAGTGCTTCGCAGGCGGCGGGACGTATTGACGGGCCTGGGGACGCCCCTCACCCCTTCGCCGTGGCCACCGTCTCCGTCGCGATCGTCGTCGCCCTCGCCAGCGCCTCGTCGATCGCCGCCGGGGGCGGCGTCGTCTCCATCGGCTGACCCTCGCCCGTGAAGCTGATCTCCGCCGTGTTCCCCGGGCACTTCCCGACGATGTCCTTGTAGAACGCGCGCAGGTGCTCCGCGTCCTTCTCGAGATCGCCCGAGGGATAGAACAGCTCGCCCATCCCGCCGACCTTGCGCTGGTAGTCGAGGAAGCCGAGCACGACCGGCACGTTCGCGCCGCGCGCCATGTGGTAGAAGCCCGTCTTCCAGCGCGATGTCTTCGAGCGCGTGCCCTCCGGAGCGATCACGAGGAACAGCTCGTCGTGCGCGTCGAGGACCGAGACGACCGACTGGACGAAGTTCTTGGAGTTCTTGCGGTCGACCGAGATGCCGCCACAGAACCGCATGAACGTACCCCACGGCCGCTTGAAGAGCGTGTGCTTGCCGACCCACCGCATCTCGACGCCGAGCGCCCACGCGACCGCGATCGTGAAGGGCCAGTCCCAGTTCGAGGTGTGCGGGGCCGCGACCACGACGGCCTTCTTCACGCCCGGTGGTCCACCCTGGACGTCCCACCCGTGGTAGCGGAGGAAATTGCGGCCGATGAAGGCCTTGAGGCCGGGGCGTTTCGGGATCATGTCGCGGTTCCTCCAGGAGCGCGTGAGGCGCGAGCGGCTCCTCCGGCAGCAGCGCCTCGCAGCTCCCGCACGAGGCGCAGCCCATCGCGGAGACTCCAGGCGCCGCCGCCGAGGAAGATGGCGAGGGCCACGCCCGTCATCGCGAGCGAGCGCGGCTCCTGCGTGTGGCGGGACGCGACGACGTACACGAGCGTGACGGCGGCGAACGCGCTTGCGCAGGCGGTGAAGAGCCGCTTGTACGCGACCGCGCGCACGAACGTGGCGTCGACGGTGCGCCTTCCGGCCATTGAGCCGTCGTAGCCACTTTTGCGGGGAGGAGCCTGTCATGATCTCGTCATCGGGGCGCGGGACGAGCGGGTGGGGGGGCCTCCATGCCGCGATACCGGGAGAAGCAGCCCGCGGCACGGGGCGTGCTCGGGTCGTGTTGCCATGGATGATCGCCCGCATCGCCGCGACGGAGCCCGCGGAGGCGCGCACGACGTGCGGCCGGTGCAGGCCCTGCGCGCGTGCCTCGCGATGGCGCTGCTTTGCGTCGCCCAGGTGTCGCGCGCCGACCCCTCGTTCGACGCCTACGTGACCGAGGTCCTCGCGCGGCAGCCCTCGCTCCAGGCGCAGTCCCTGCGGAGGGGGGCCCTCGTCCACGAGTCGAACGCCGCCGCGCTCGGCCCGGATCCCGTCCTCACCGTCATGGGCGACAGGCTCCCCGGCACCGCCACCGGCGCGGAGATGCCGATGGTCCGCTACCAGGTCGCCCAGATGTTCATGTGGCCCGGGAAGCTGCCGCTCATGCGGGACGCGATCCGGGCCGAGGCCGACCTCGCGGGGGCCAACCTCGACGTCAAGCGCCAGGATCTCGCGCTCGAGGCGCGTCGCGCGTACCTGATGCTCGTCCTGAACGGCAAGCGTCGCGAGATCAACCGGGCGTCGCGCGGGCTCGCGGCGACGATCGCGGCCGCCGCGCTCGGGCGTTACGCGTCCCAGGCCGGGGGCCATCACGAGGTGGTCCGCGCCGAGGTGGAGGTTCGCGCCCTCGACGTCCAGCACGAGGCGCTGGTCGGGGAGCGAAGCAGCATGATCGCGATGATGAACGCGCTCCGCTTCCAGCCCGGGGAGACGCCGATCACGGAGCCCACGGTGTTCGCCTGGGCGGAGAAGCGGACGTTCGCCATCGACGCGCTCGTGGCCGCGGCCGCGCGGCAGCGACCCGAGCTCCGGGAGATGGCGGCGATGCAGGAGGGTATGGCGCGGATGGAGCGCCTCGCCCGCAAGGCGCCGTATCCCGACCTCATGGCGGGCGCGTGGTTCAACCAGATGCTCATGGGCGCGCCGAGCTCGTTCGGCGTGATGCTGGGCGGCAACATCCCGGTCTGGGGCCTCGAACGGGCGAGCCTGAGGGGGGACGCCTACCGTGATCGCGCCGACGCCGTACTTCGCGACGCGTCGTCGATGCGCGCCATGATCGCGTCGCAGGTCGTCTCGGCCCACGTTCGCTTCGAGACCGCCGGGCGGGTGGCCGAGCTCCTCGAGACGATCGCGATCCCCAGGGCGCGGGAGGGCCTGAGCGCGTCGCTCTCCGGCTACTCGACGGGCTCGGTGGAGCTCGTGGGGGTGCTCGAGTCCCGGCGGGCGCTCCAGGTCGCGGAGCTGTCGCTCGCGGAGGCCCGGGTCGAGCGGGAGCTCTCGCTCGCGCTCCTCGAGCGCGCAGCGGGTGGTCCGTTGCCCAGGGTGGCGCCGTGAGAGCTGTCTGCGTGGCCCTCTGCCTGTCGCTCCTCGGGTGCAAGCGCGAGTCGCCCGTGAGGGAGGAGGGCGTGGGCGCGGCGACCGAGCACCAGGGGCACGACGGCACCTCTCCGGCTCCGGAGCGTGGTCACCCGGGGCCCCCCGCGACGTCCTCCGTGCCCGGGTACGCGCCCGTGACGCTCGATCCGGCACGGCTCGGCGCGCTGTCGATCGCGACGAGCCCCGCGGGGGAGCAGCCGTTCACGCGAACGATCCGGACGACGGGCATCGTGACGATCGACGAGACACGCACGTCCCACGTGCACGCGAAGGTCCGCGGCGTGATCGAGGCCGTACACGTGGACTTCGTGGGTCGCGAGGTCCGCGAGGGGGAGCCTTTGTGCTCCCTCTACAGCCAGGAGGTCCACGGCGCGGAGCTCGAGTTCCTCTCCATCCTCGAGCGCGCCGGGGCCATCCCGCGCGCGACGGGCGAGTTCGCCCAGGCGGAGAGGGACGCCGAGGCCCAGCTCCTCGCCGCGGCGCGCCGGCGGCTCTCCCTCTGGGACGTCCCGGCCTCCGAGATCGCACGTCTCGAGGCGACACGGGAGGTGAAGCGGACGTTCCCGATCCTCGCGGGCCGCAGAGGCGTGGTCGTCGCGAAGCAGGCGATCGCGGGGACCTACATCGATCCGTCGATCGAGCTCTACACGATCTCCGATCTCTCGAACGTCTGGGTGCTCGCGGACGTCTACGAGGCCGACGCCCGCTCCGTCACGGTCGGGCAGGAGGCGAGGATCGCGGTCCAGGGGGAAGGCGCCGCGAGGGTCGCGAAGGTCTCGTTCCTCCCGCCGACGCTCGACGAGGCGACGCGGACGTTGAAGGCGCGCCTCGACGTGCCCAACAAGGATCGACGCCTGCGCCCCGGCGCGTTCGCAGAGGTCGTCATGGACCTCGCGGTGGCCCGCGGTCTCGGCGTCCCCGCGAGCGCCGTCGTCCGGACCGGGACGAGGTCGATCGTGTTCGTCGTCCACGGACCGCATGTCGAGCCACGCGAGGTCACGATCGGGGCCCTCGTCGGGGACCGCTACGAGATCGCGTCCGGGCTCCGACCGGGTGAGCAGGTGGCGACCGGCGCCCAGTTCCTCCTGGACTCCGAGAGCCGGCTCCAGGCCACGACGTCGGGCGGCGGGGGGCACGCCGCCCATGGCCACTGAGGGCTCCGGGGCGGGATCTCCGGCTGGGCCCGTCGAACGGCTGATCGACTTCTCCGCCCGTCACAGGTCCCTCGTCCTCCTCGCGGCGCTCGGGCTCACGCTCTGGGGGCTCTGGTGCGCCAGGCGGTCACCGCTCGACGCCCTCCCGGATCTCTCCGACACGCAGGTGATCGTCTCCACCGAGTGGATGGGACGGAGCCCGACCCTCATCGAGGACCAGATCACCTACCCGATCGTCACCTCCTTCCTTGGCGCGCCGGGCGTGAAGACCGTCCGCGGCTTCACCATGTTCGGCATGTCGTTCGTCTACGTCGTCTTCAAGGACGGGACGGACATCTACTGGGCGCGGTCGCGCGTCGTCGAGCAGCTCGCCAAGGTGACGGGCCGCCTGCCCGAGGGCGTGACGCCGACGATGGGCCCGGACGCCACGAGCGTCGGGTGGGTGTTCCAGTACGTACTCGTCGACGACACGGGGACGAAGAACCTCCAGGAGCTGCGGACGCTCCAGGACTGGAGCCTCCGCTACTGGCTCCAGGGTGTCGAGGGCGTCGCCGAGGTCGCGAGCGTCGGCGGGTACGAGAAGGAGTACCAGGTCGTCGTCGATCCGACGCGCATGAAGGCGCGGGGCGTCTCCGTCGGCCAGATCGCCGGCGCGGTGCGCGGCTCCAACGCCGAGGTGGGCGGGCGGGTCGTGGAGATGGCCCAGCACGAGTACGTGCTCCGCGGGCGGGGCTACGTGAAGGGAAAGACCGACCTCGAGGATGCGGTCGTCACCACCGACGCGCGCGGCACCCCCGTGCGCATCCGCGACGTCGCCGAGGTGACGATCGGCGGCAACATCCGCCGCGGCGTCGCGGATCTCGACGGGCGCGGCGAGGTCGTCGGAGGCATCGTCGTCATGCGGTACGGGGAGAACGCCCTCGACGTCATCGAGCGCGTGAAGGCACGGCTCGAGGAGGTGAAGGGCTCGTTGCCCCCCGGGGTGCGCGTCCTACCCGCCTACGATCGCAGCCAGCTCATCAAGGGTTCGGTCCGGACGCTCACCACGAACCTCGCGCAGATCCTCGGCGTGGTCATCCTCGTCGTCGCCGTGTTCCTGTTCCACCTGCGCTCCGCGCTCGTGGCCGCGATCGCGTTGCCGGTCGCCACCGCCGCGACGTTCATCGCCTTCCACTACCTCGACGTGACCATCAACATCATGTCGCTCGCGGGCGTCATCCTGGCGCTCGGAGACATGGTCGACTCGGCCTCGGTCCTCGTCGAGAACGCACACAGGAAGATCGAGGAGGCGGAGAAGTCGGGTGTCCCGACCGATCGGCGGGAGCTCGTCATCGGCGCGGCCCGGGAGCTCGGGGGCTCGATGTTCGGCGCCCTGCTCGTCCTGACGATCGCATTCCTCCCGGTCTTCACGCTGGAGGGCGAGGAGGGGCGCCTCTTCCGGCCGCTCGCGCTCGCCAAGACGTTCTCCATGGCGTTCGCGTCGGTCTTCGCCATCACCCTCGTACCGGCGTTGATGGTGACGGTCCTCCGCGGCAAGATCACCCCCGAAGCCAGGAACCCCATCAACCGGCTCTGCATCGCGATCTACCGCCCGGTCCTCCGCGTCTGCCTCCGCGCGAGATGGCCGGTGATCGGCGTCGCGCTGGCGGGGATGGGCGCCACGCTCGTCCCGCTCTCGAGGCTCGGATCGGAGTTCATGCCGCCGCTCTACGAGGGGGATCTCCTGTTCATGCCGATCACGGTCCCCGGGATTCCCATCGCCGAGGCCGGCAGGATCCTCACCTGGCAGGACGCGCAGATCCGGACCGTACCGGAGGTCGAGCTCGTCTTCGGCAAGGCGGGGCGGGCCGAGACCGCCCTCGACCCCGCCCCGCTGTCGATGTTCGAGACCGTCGTGCGGCTCCGCCCACGCGAGGCCTGGCGCAGCGGCATGACCGTCGAGCGCATCGTGGCCGAGCTCGAGGAGAAGACCCGGACGCCCGGCGTGCAGGGCGCGTGGACGATGCCGATCAAGGCCCGCGTGGACATGCTTTCGACCGGGATCCGCACGCCCATCGGGATCAAGGTGCTCGGCAAGGACCTCGAGGAGATCACGCGCGTGAACGGCCAGCTCGAGCGGACCCTCCGATCCGTGCCTGGCACCCGGAGCGTCTACGCGGAGCGCGAGCTCGGCGGCTTCTTCCTCGACGTCACGCCGGATCGCGACGCCATCGCGCGCTACGGGCTCACCGTCCGCGACGTGATGGATGTCGTGGAGAGCGCCATCGGGGGCATGGCCGTCGACACGACCTTCGACGGGCGCGAGCGCTACCGCGTGAACGTCCGCTATCCGCGCGAGCTCAGGGACAGCCCGGAGGCCCTGCGCGCGCTTCTGGTCCCCATCGCGCCCCTGGTCCCGCGAACCGCGGCGCCGTCGTACGCCCTTGCCCCCACGATGGGCGGCGCGCCGACGCGGGCCGCGAGCGGAGTCGCCATGGGGGCGGGCGGCGCCATGGGCGACGGACCCGCGGCGGCCTCCGTCGCCGCGATCCTGCCCGCCGGCGGGGCCATGCCGGCCTCACCCGCCGGCCCGGGCGGCTCGATGGCGTCGAGCGGCGAGGCCCCCCGCGGGGCGTTCGTCCCGCTCGGCCAGCTCGCGCGCGTGGAGACCGTGATGGGACCGCCCATGATCAAGAGCGAGATGGGGCAGCTCGCGGGCTGGGTCTACGTGGACGTCGAGACGAGCGATCTCGGGGGCTACGTGGCGCTCGCGAAGGCGGCGGTCGCCCGCGAGGTGACGCTGGCACCTGGCTACGTGATCCGGTGGACCGGGCAGTACGAGCTCATGGAGCGCGTGCGGGCCAGGCTCATGGTCCTCCTCCCGCTGACGATCGGGATCGTGTTCGTCATCCTCTACCTCAACTTCCGCGGGGTCGCCCAGGCGCTCATCGTGATGATGGGGGTCCCCTTCGCGGCCATCGGCGCCATCTGGACGCTCTCCGTCGCGCGTTTCAACACGTCGATCGCGGTCTGGGTCGGGATGATCGCCCTCCTCGGCGTGGCTGCGGAGACCGCGAGCGTGATGGTGGTCTACCTCGACGAGGCCTGGGAGGCCGGCAAGAAGAGCGGCTCCCTCCGTTCGGTGGCCGACCTCATCCGACACGCCGAGGAGGCCGGCGCGAGGCGCGTGAGGCCGCTCCTCATGACCGTGCTGACGAACGTGTTCGGCCTCCTTCCCGTGATGCTCGACCGCGGCGTCGGCGCGGACGTCGCGAAGCGCATCGCCGCGCCGATGTGGGGCGGGCTCGTGTCGCTCACGCTGCTGACGCTGCTCGTGATCCCGGCGATGTACGTGGCCTGGAGGAGCTTCGGCATGGGGAGGCTACCTCAGTCGCCTCCGTCGACCTCCACGCCGGCAGGCAGCGCCACGTCCTTCGCCGGGAGCAACGTGGAGATCCCCGCCGTGATGGCGGCGAACACGACCGTCCCGACGAGGCACGCCGTGACGCCACCCGCCTGATAGAGCACGCCCGACAGGAGCGTGCCCACGAGGCGTCCGCCGGCGTTGGCCATGTAATAGAAGCCGACGTTCATCGCGACCTTGTCGCCCTCGGAGTACGCCAGGATGAGGTACGAGTGGACGGACGAGTTGACCGCGAAGACCGCACCGAACAGCGCGAGGCCACCGATCAGCATCTCGCGCGGCGAGACGTCGCTGAGGAGCGCGAGGGCCATCGCGAGGGAGATCGCGGCGAGGAGCGCCGCGAGGACGAAGGCGGCCTTACCCTGGGGTGCGCTGCCGCCCGTCCACCGCCGGATGAGCGCTGGCGCGAGCGACTGGATCGCCCCGTAGCCGACGACCCAGAGGGCGAGGAACCCGCCGACCTCCGTGAAGCCCCAGCCGAGGCGCACCGACAGGAACACAGGCACGCCCACGACGAACCAGATGTCGCGGGCGCCGAACAGGAAGAACCGCGCCGCGGACAGCGCGTTGATCTCGCGCGATTTCGAGAGGAGCCTGGTGAACTTCGCCTTCGCCTTCGCCTTGCCCATGTCGGCGGGGAGGGAGAGGACGCAGCCGAGCAGCACGGCCACGAGCGCGCCAGCCATCGCCCAGAGCGAACCGCGGAAGCGAAGCACCGACAGGAGGAGGCCACCGAGGAAGAACCCCGCGCCCTTGAGCGCGTTCTTGCTGCCCGTCAGTACCGCGACCCACTTGAAGAGCGACGACTTCGCGCCGGCAGGGACGAGGACCTTGATGGAGCTCTTCGCGCTCATCTTGGTGAGGTCCTTCGCGATCCCCGACAGCGCCTGCGCCGCCATGACGTACGAGACGGACGCGACCTTGGCCCACGCCGGTCCCAGGAGCGAGAGCATGCCCAGCGCAAGGATCTGGAGCGCGAGACCGGCGAAGAGCGTCACCTTGAGGCCCAACCGCGACGCGATCCACCCGCCGAGGAGGTTCGTGACGACGCCGAAGAGCTCGTAGAACACGAACAGGAACGCGAGCTCCACCGGCGTGTAACCGAGCTCGTGGAAGTGCATGAGCACCAGGATCCGGAGCGCGCCGTCCGTCAGCGTGAACGCCCAGTAGGCGAGGGTCACGAGGACGTAGCTGCGTAGCGCGCTCATGGCCGATCAGCGCAGGCTCGCCGCGACCTTCTGCGCGAGCTCGACCATCCGGTGCACGTAGCCGATCTCGTTGTCGTACCAGGCGAGGATCTTCACGCTCGTACCGTCGATCACCATCGTCGAGAGGGCGTCGACGATCGCGGACCTCGGATCATCCTTGAAGTCGACGGAGACGAGCGGTCGCGTCTCGTACCCGAGGATGCCGCGAAGCGGGCCGTTCGCGGCCTCCTCGAGGAGGGCGTTCACCTCGGCGACCGTCGTGGGCCGCGACACCTCGAACACGCAGTCGGTGAGCGACGCGTTGAGGAGCGGGACCCGGACCGCGATCCCGTTGAGCTTTCCCGCGAGCTCCGGGTAGATGAGCGCGATCGCCGTCGCGGACCCCGTCGTCGTGGGGATGAGCGAGAGGCTGCTCGCCCGCGCGCGGCGGAGATCCTTGTGGGGGGCGTCCACGACGTTCTGCGTGTTCGTGATGTCGTGGATCGTCGTGATGACGCCGTGGAGGATCCCCATGCCCTCGTGGATGACCTTCACGACCGGAGCGAGGCAGTTCGTCGTGCAGGACGCGGCCGTGACGATCGCGTGCTCCTCGGGCCGGTAGAGGTGGTCGTTGACGCCCATCACCACGTTGAGCGCGCCCTTCTTCACGGGCGCCGCGACGATCACCTTCTTCACCCCCTTCTCGAGGTACGGCGCGAGCGTCTCGGGCGTGCGGAACCTGCCGGTGCACTCGAGCACGATCTCCACGCCCGCCTCGCGCCACCCGATGTCGCCGGGGGCCGCGTGCTCGGAGAAGCCGAGCCGCCTGCCGTCGATCTCGATCGCGCCGTCCAGCGCGCGGACCTCGTGCTGCCAGCGGCCGTGGACCGAATCGAACGTGAGGAGGTGCGCCGCCGTCTTCGCGCCGCCCGTGAGCTCGTTCACGTGGACGACCTCGAGGCCCTCGGCGCCCCACCCGGCCCGGAGCGCGAGCCTGCCCATCCGACCGAACCCGTTGATGCCAACCTTGACGCTCACGGTGTACCTCCTCTCCTCGCGGTCGCGTGGGCGACCTCATGCCTCACTGCAACAGTCACGCGACGCCGGCCGCCCCTCGCGTCACAGACTCCCGACGAGCGCCTTCAGACGGCGGAGCGCGCGCGCCTCGAGGCAGTAACAGACGCGGGGCCCGTCGACGTCGCCTCGCACGAGGCCCACGGACTTCAGGATGCGCAGGTGCTCGGAGACGGTCGACGCCGAGAGCGGAAGCTGATCGACGATATCGCCGCACACGCAGGAGTCCCGGCGGGCGAGGAGGCGAAGGATCTGAAGGCGGGCCGGGTGTCCGAGCGCCTTGGCGAGCGCGGTGAGCTCGCGGTCGGCCTCGGGCCCCTCGACGGGCCTCAGATCCGGGCGGTCGTCGGGGGGCCCGCAGCAAGGGTCGGGGCGGGGTCTCTGGCCGGAGGCGTCGGTTGCCATGTATTCGTCTTTCGACGATATGCTAGCGCCATGCGTGCGCAAATGGCGCGTTTTGCGCCCGTTCCTCCCTCGATACTTCGTCGTCTGACCCATGGCCGGCTCGCGCGCAGGCGACCCTGGCGCCGCCGTGAAGGCGGCCCGCCCGATCACGGTGAAGGCCGGTGTGTCAGCGGCGGCCCCGCAGGGGCGCACCATGCTGCCCGCGGGGCCTCGGACCTGGAGAGCCGCGGGCCGCCCGCTGGCATCCCACACACACGACCCGTCACCGGTGTAACCGCTCCGGTCACGGGTGGCGCGATCGCGCGGGGTCGTACAGGAAACGTCGTGCACCGGGGTGTTCTCCGACCTATGATCCATGTGCCTCTGCGTGGGGCGGAAGGAGCCGAACATGGAAGCCGCGAAGACAGAAGAGCGGGCCGAGAACGCGCCTACGGTCGAGGAGATCGAGCTCGAGTGGTGGGAGTTGCTCGGTTGCAAGTGCGAGGTCGACTTCGAGGAATGACCGCGGGGAATGACCGCGCCGGGACGCGCCGCGGGCGATTCGTCGCGCCGATCGGGCTGGTGTCTCGCTTACGGCGTCGTCCTTCACGCGACGGATGACGGTCTGATCGTCGAGGGTGAGAAGGTCGTCCGCGTCCGCCTCCGCGATCCGCGCGTCGAGCGGCTCCTCGTCGAGGCGCTCGCCGCGTCGCGTGATCTGGAGGATCTCGCTGGCGAGATCGGAGAGGCGGCGCTGGCGAGCGCGATCGCGCAGCTCTGCGATCTCGGCGCCCTCGCGCCCATTCGGGAGAGGGTCACGATCGTCGACCGCGTCGGCCTCTCGATCGACGTCCGCGCGAAGCACGTCGCCTGGGTCGAGACGCCGGGGGGGATCGTGGATGGCGAGCTCGCGATCGTCGTCGCGCCGCGTGACGACGCCATGCTCGGCGAGTGTCTCGAACGGTGCGACGCGCTCCACCTTCCGACGCTCGTCGTATGGACCTGCCCGGGCGAGGTCATCGCCCTTCTCGACGACCCGTCCACGGCGCCTTGCGCGCGGTGCGCCCTCTTCTTCGACGCTCGCGCGCCGGTCCTCAGCGCAAGGATCCCTGGCGACGGGCTCGCCTCCGCCACATCCGAGCATGCGCGCATCGAGCGAGCGTTCGCCGCCACCGTGATCGCGCGGTACGCGGCGCCGCTCGCGCTGCCCGAACCCGGCGTGGCATCCGTATGGAACCTACACCGCGGGTCGGCCGGTTCGCATCGGTTCGCGCGGCAGCCCGGGTGCACGTGCTCCCGGCGGGAGCGCCGGAAGGCTCCGCGGCCCGTGACGATGAGCTGGCCCGAGCTGGAGGATGCCCGCTTCACCCCGGTCATCCCGCTCTCCCGCGCCGGTGGCGTCGCCCGCGCGGCCTATCGCGGGGCCCGGGGTCCGTGGCCTCTGTCGCCGGACTCCTTCGGGATCGCGATCGCGGCGGGTCCGGACGCGCCGGAGCGGGCCATCGGCGAGGCCATCGAACGCTTCGCGATGCTCCACGCGCCGGCCGACATGCTCGCACGCGCGCGCCGCGACCTCGAGGGTCCAGTGCTCGACGACGCGGAGATCGCGTCGCTACTCTTCCGCGACGACGAGCGCGCCTTGGCAGGCTTCCGGTTTCCGGCGTTCACGGAGCACGTCGAGCTCGACTGGTCGTGGGCGATCCGCGCGTCCTCCGGCGTCCGGCTGCTCGTCCCGACGAGCCTCGTCGGTCGCCCGCCCCGGGGCGGCACCCGACTCGTCGACGCCACATCGAACGGCTACGCGTGCCATCGGTCCGAGGAGAAGGCAAGGCTCGCGGCGCTCCTCGAGATCGTCGAGCGTGATGCGCTCCTGCTTCGCTGGTACACGGGGCAAGATCTCACCCGGATCGAGGCGGTCGACGCGCCCGATGACGCCGTCGTCTTGCTCGCGACCGTCGACATCGATCTGCCGGTCGTCCTCGCCGCGGCGAGTCTGGCCGACGGGAGCCTGCGCACCGGCAGCGCCGCGGCGCCGAGTTTCGACGTCGCGCTCGCGCGCGCCCTGGGCGAGCTCGAGGGCCAGATGTCCGGGCCGGCCGCGATCGGCGCGACACCCGACCTGACGCTCCCGCGCCGTGGCTACGGTCCTTCCGACCACTCCGGCTTCTACCGCGGGCGGGCCGGGACCTCGGTCCTGGAGCGATGGCGGAGCTGCGCGAAGACGATCTCGGCCGGGGCGTTACGCGCGCGATGGCCGGCTCTCGGAGACCGATCGCCTTCCCTGGAGGCGGTGCTCGACGAGGTCTCGAGCGCGGGCCTCGACGTCCTGTTCGTGGACCGCTCGCTGCCGGAGCTCTTCGGCGACGGTTGGCGCGTCGCGCGCGCGCTCGTTCCGGGCTCGGTCGAGATGTCGTGGGGGATGCCGTACCGGCGGCTCGCGAGCCCACGCATCGCGAGAGCCCTCACGTCGGGAGCGCAACTTTCCCCATGCCCACACCCGTACGCCTGAACGCCCTGATCGTCGGCAGCGGCTGGGCGCGGCAAGCGGCGCGCGCGTTCGCGGCCCGCGAGGAGGTCCGCGTCGCGGGCGTGGTCGCACGAGGATCGCAGCGTAGCGTCGCGCTGGCGGTTTCGCTCGGCGTCCCGCTGTTCGATCAGCTCACGGAGGCGATTCACGAGACGCGCCCGGATCTCGCCGTGGTCGCCGTGGGCGAGACCTCCAACCCGGGCATCTCCATCGAGCTCCTTCGCGCCGGGGCCCACGTCCTCTGTGCGCATCCCGTGGCGCCGACCGCGGACGAGGTGAGCGCCGTCCTTCTCGTCGCGAAGGCACACGGCCTCATCGCATCGACCGACTACTCGCTACGGCTGACGGAGGCGTTTCGCATCGCGCGCGCGTCGCTCGCCGAGATGGGCTCGCTGTTGCGCGTCGACATCACCTTCCCCGGCAGGTTTCTCCCGATCGCGCTCGACGTCGCGATCGCGTTGGCCGGGCCCGTGGAGTCGGTGAGCGCGTTCGGGCGTTATCCCGCGAAGCTCCTCGCGCGGAGACGGTCGGCGCCGGCCGCGTTTCCCCCGACGACCATCCTCGAGCACGCCGGGGGCGTCGTCACGGCCCTGACCCCGTCACCCCACGCGGCCCCTGCCGAGGCGGTCCGCGTGTCGACGAGCAGCACCGGAGGCCGCGTGGATCTCGCGCTCCCCGCGGCGGGAGCCCGTCGCGTGCGCTACACCCGCGGTGGCGCGTGGGAGGACACCGAGCTCGTCTCTCCTCGCGGCGTCGCGGAGGGCGAGGAAGCCTTCGCGGACGCGATGCGCGTGCTCGCGGATGCCTTCGTCGACGCCGTGCTCGGCGGGCGATCACCTCCGTGCTCGCTCGAGGACGAGGCCCACGTGCGGAAGATCTGGGCCGCTGTCCCGCGCGCGCTGCGCGAGCGGAAGCCCGTCGTGGTGGACGACCCATCGCCGTCGTGACGAAGCGCCGCCCGCAGGCCCTTCCGCCGGCGCGCGGGAAGGGCGCTCGCATCGTCGGCGCGAACACGGGACCGCGCACGAGCCAGGAACCGACCTTCTGCCTGCGCCGGACAGCCGCGAGCGCTCGCCTACCTCGCGCGGTAGTCCTCGGCGCGGACGCCGTGACGCTTCATGAGGCGGTGGAAGCTCTCCCGCTCGATGCCGGCGCGCTCGGCCGCCCGGGTGACGTTCCCCTGGACGTCGCGCAGGAGATTGACGAGGTACTCGCGCGTCGATCGGTCCCGCTCGGCCGCGATGGCCTCGCGATACGGAAGGGAAGCAGGCGAACCGCTCTCCCGCGCCGGAGGCGTCTCCGTCGAGGTGGTGACGTGCGCCGGCGAGGGGGCCTCGTCAGGCTCGGTTCGGGGGCTGCCGCGACGCGAGAGCGCCTGTTCCATGGCCGCGACGGCGTCGTCCGGATCGAACGACTTCGGCAGGAAATCGGCTCCGCCGTACTTCATGGCTCGCACCGCGTCGGGGACGGTGCCGTAGGCCGTCATGAGGATGACCTCGACCCCGATCCCGGCCTCGCGGATGCGCGTGAGCAACGTCAGTCCGTCGAGGTCGGGCATCCGGATGTCGCTGACGAGCAGGTCGAAGCGCTCTCTCGAGAGCAGCTCGAGCGCCCGCGCACCATCCGGAGGCGCAGACGAGCTCCAGATCCGGGGAGGAAATCCGACGGAAGAGCGCGCGGAAGCTCTCCTTGTCGTCCACGACGTGGACGCGCGCGCGCGTCATGCGACCGCGTCCACCACGTCTGGCCTCGCCTCAACGAGCGCGACCTCGACCGAAGTACCGCCCCCGTCGGTCGTGTCGACCCGGATCTCCCCGCGGTGTGCCTCGACGATGGCGCGGGCGATGGCGAGTCCGAGGCCCGTACCGTGCGGCTTCGTGGTGAAGAACGGCTCGAAGGGGCGCGATTTCGCCTCGTCCGGGATGCCCAGGCCACGGTCCACGACCGCGATGACCGCCGTCCGATCGCGCCTTCGCACCGCGACCTCGATGTATCCACCTTCCGGCGTCGCCTCGATGGCGTTCAGGGAGGAGGTTGCGCACCACCTGCCGGAGCTTGGCCTCGTCGCCGAGGGCGATGACGTCCCCGGCGCGCGTCGTGACCGTGATCGAGCGAGAACCAACGGCTCCGGTCGCCCGCAGTCTCTCGATGCCGTCGTTCGCGATCTGGGCAAGATCGATGGGCTCGAAGCGCGGGGTGTCCTGCTTCGACATGTCGAGAAGCCCCTGCACGATTCGCTGACACTGCCTGGCTTCGTCCTCGATGGCCTCGAGGGCCTCGTCGTCCAGCCCTTGCGTCCGGATCACCTTCGCGTAGCCGAGGATGATGCCGAGGGGGCCGTTGATCTCGTGGGCGACGCCCGCGCAGAGGCGCCCCATCGAGGCGAGCTTCTGGACCGGACGGGCTCCTCGCGATGGCGGTGGAGGCGGGGACGTTCGATCGCGTCGTCACGAGATGCTCCACCACCTCCCACCGGCCGACAAGAAGATCGCCCTCCGCGCCATGTTCGCGCTGCTCCGCCCCGGTGGCCGTCTCCTCGTCGCCGACCGGGGTGAGGCGCGCAGTCCCCTCATGCGCGCGGCGTTCCTCTCCGTCCAGCTCCTCGACGGCTTCGCGAACACCGGCGATCACGCGGCCGGCGAGCTGCCCCGGTACCTGCGAGAGGCGGGCCTCTCGACCGTCGAGGAGATCCACCGCGAGGGGACGATCTACGGCACGCTGAGCTTCTACGCGGGCGAACGCCCCACCGCCGAGCCAACGTCGTGACGTCCTCGGGCTGAGGCATCCCCTCATTTTCCTCACGTCGAGCCCGAGCCCGAGCCCGAGCCC
>SXNL01000069.1 GCA_005777185.1 Myxococcales bacterium | reverse complement strand
CGGCGCGAACGACATCGTCAACCCGAGCGCGCTCGACGACGCCGCGAGCCCGATCTACGGGATGCCGGTCCTCGAGGTCTGGAAGGCCAAGACGACGATCGTGATGAAGCGGGGCATGGCGAGCGGCTACGCTGGCATCGAGAACCCGCTGTTCTTCAAGCCCGGGACGCGGATGCTCTTCGGCGACGCGAAGAAGACGGTGGACCTCGTCCTGGCGTCGCTGAAGGAGGCGCTGGAGAAGGCCGCCTGAGGCGGCCCGGGTCCGACGCCGCGCAGCGCCTGGCGGGTCACCCGGCGGCGGTACCCGGGCCCCCGCCGGCCCGCACCCACGCCACCACGGTTCCGAGGCCGGTGACGAGCGGGATCTCCGGCCTCCATCCAAGCTCCCGTCCCGCCTTCGAGATGTCCGCGAACGTGGCGGCGACGTCGCCGAGCGGGACCGGCGCGTGGCCGCGGATGGCGGTCCGCGCGCAGGCGGCCTCGAGCCCGCGGACCATCTCGGCGAGGGTCACGGGCGCCCCCGAGCCGAGGTTGTACGCGCGGTAGCCCGGCTCCTCCCGGTCGACCGCGAGCAAGACGCCGCGGGCGATGTCGTCCACGTGGGTGAAGTCACGTCGCATCGAGCCGTCGCCGAACACCGTGATCGGCCGGCCCTCGACGATGGCGCGCGCGAAGAGCGTGATGGCCATCTCGGGGCGCTGCCGCGGGCCGTACACGGTGAAGAACCGAAGCCCTGTGCACGCCAGGTCCGGGGCTCGCCGGGCGATCGCGAGGGCCACGAGCTCGGCCGCGCGCTTCGACGCGGCGTAGGGCGACGCGGGCAGGATCGCGGGCGCGTCCTCGCGGGCGGGGAGGGGCGTCGAGTCGCCGTACACGGAGGAGCTCGACGCGAACAGGACGCGGCGCACGCCGACCTCGAGCGCGGCCTCCAGCACGTTCGCGGTGCCCTCGACGTTCACGCGCATGTACGCACACGGATCGGCGAAGCTCGGCCGCACGCCCGCGAGCCCGGCGAGGTGGAGGACCGCGTCGGCCCCGGCGAGCGCCTCCCGCACCGCCGCGCGATCGGTCACGCACCCCGCGCGGACGTCCACGCCTCGGAACCCCGACGCCAGATCGGCGCGGTTCCGCTCCTTCATCGCGCGGGGGTAGGGCGCGTCGCTGAAGTCGTCGAGGACCACCACGCGATCCCCACGCTCGAGCAGGGCGCGCGTCACGTGGTAACCGATGAACCCCACGCCTCCCGTCACCGCGTAGGTGCGCGCGCGCGCGCCGGGCCGCACGCTCACCTCTGCGACGGCCGGTCGTGGACGCGCGTCGTGCCCGTCGCCGAGACGCCTATGCCCTGGTATCGCAGCCCGGCGCGCAGCACGTCGAGCGGGCGCCAGATGTTCCGGGCGTCCACGAGGACGGGCGGGAGCTCTCCGTCGCCGGGCGCGAGGCGCCGCTTCATCTCGGCGAAGTTCGGCGCGCGGTAGCTCCGCCACTCGGCGAGCAGGACGAGCGCGTGCGCCCCGTCGAGGGCATCGTAGTCGCGTTCGGTGACGCGCACCTTGCCGGCGTGCTCCGGGCGCTCCGCCATGACCTTGAGGAAGTTCTCGCTGGCCTCGGGATCGTGGCCCACGACGGTGGCGCCCTTGTCGACGAGCGCGCGGGCGAGCTTGACCGCTGGCGACTCGCGCACGTCGTCGGTCTCGGGCTTGAACGCGAGGCCCCAGAGGGCGATGGTGCGGCCTTCCACGCCGTCCAGCGATTTCTCCACGAGATCCGCGAGGTACGTCGCCTGCTCCTCGTTCGCGAGGTGCGTCGCCTCGGCGAGCCGCATCGGGACGCCGCTCGCCTTCCCGAGCGCGGCGAGCGCCTGCACGTCCTTGGGGAAGCACGATCCGCCGTAGCCAGGCCCGGAGTACAGGTACCGCTTGCCGATGCGCGCGTCGGTCCCGACGCCCAGCCGGACGGCGTGCACGTCGGCGCCCGTCGCGTGGCAGAGGCGCGATAGCTCGTTCATGAACGACACCCGCATGGCGAGCATCGTGTTGGCGGCGTACTTGATGAGCTCGCTCGAGCGCGGATCCGTCACCACCACGCGCTCGCCCGAGAGCTGGAGCGGCGCGTAGAGATCGCGCAACGTGGCGCGCGCCCCCTCGCTCCGCGCGCCGAGCACGATGCGGTCGGGCTTGAAGAAGTCGTTGACCGCGTCCCCCTCCTTCAGGAACTCCGGGTTGGAGACGACCTCGAGCGGCACGCGCGCGCCGCCCATTCGCTCCTGCACCGCGTCGCAGGTGCCCACGGGGACGGTGCTCTTCACGACGACGAGGGCCGGCGTCTGCGCGACCCGCGCGATCTCGTCGGCGACCGAGAGCACGGCGCTGATATCCGCGGCGCCGCTCGCGGTGGGCGGCGTGCCCACGGCGACGAAGTAGGCGTCCGCTCGGTCGTAGGGAGGCGCGATGGTCGTGCCGAACCGTAGGCGTCCGTTCCGCTGGTTGCGCCGCACAAGGTCGGCGAGGCCGGGCTCGTAGATCGGCACCGAGCCCTTGGAGAGCGCCTCGATCCGGTCGGCGTCGATGTCGCAGAGGAAGACGTCGTGACCCAGGTCACTGAGGCCGGTCCCGGTGACGAGGCCGACGTACCCTGCACCGAACACGACGAGCCGCATGGGGTCAGGCGAGGATCTAGTCGAGACGCCGCCTGGATGCCAATGTTGTCTCGTGATCCCGGGATCTTGGCCCGCGCCCTGCGCCGGTGGTCGAATCACGGCCCGTGTGGGTCGCCCCCGAGCTCGCCCTTCGCGCCGCGCGTTTCGTGGCCGCGCACGCCGCGGACCTCCCCGCGCTCGTGGGCGCGCTGTCCCGGCGCACCGGCATCCCGACGGTCGTGGTGGCGGCGCTTCTGCTGGTGGCGAGCCTCCGCGTCGTGAAGAAGACGGCGCGGTTCCTCGTGGAGGTCGGCGTCGCGGTCGTTCTGGTGCTGATCGCGGCGCAGATGGGGTGGGTGCGCTTCTGAGGTGCGAAGCCGGGCCCTCTGGGGCCGCCTACATCGACAGCCCGCCGTCCACGTCGATGGTACGCCCGTTGAAGTAGTCGCACTCCAGGCAGAACCGCACCGCGACCCAGATGTCCTCCGGCAGGCCGATCCGCCCGACGGGGATCGCCGCGACGAGGGCGTCCCGCGCCTTCTGGTTCATTCCCTGCGTCATGGGCGTCTCGATCATGCCGGGGGCCACCGCCGCGACGCGGATCCCGAACGGCGCGAACTCCTTCGCCCACGTCGTGGTGTTCGCGGCGAGCGCCGCCTTGGCGGCCGTGTAGTTGGACTGCCCGCGGTTGCCGTGCCGGGCGATGCTCGAGATGTTCACGACCACGCCGGGGCGCTGGTTCGTCGAGACCATCTTCGCGACCGTGTCCCGCGCGAGGAGCGTCGCGCCCGTGAGGTTGACGCCGATGACCGCGTCCCACTGCGCCTTCGTGAGCGTCTTCACCGCGCCCGTCTCCCGGTCCTTCTTCACCAGCAGGCCGTCGCGAAGGATGCCGGCGTTGTTGATGAGCGCGTTGAGGCCGCCCATCTGCCCGTGCGCCCACTCGACGAACGCTCCGACGTCCGCCTCGTCGGCCACGTCGAGCTTGCGGGCGTGGACCTTGCCGCGCTTGCCCGCCGCGGCCTCCACGGTCTCCGTGAGCCCCGCCTCGTTGACGTCGCCGATCGCGACCTGGGCCCCGGCGCTGGCGAGCGAGAGCGCGAAGTGCCTGCCCATGCCCTGCGCCCCGCCCGAGATGATGATCCTGAGGTCTTCGAGTTTCATGTCCTTCCTCCGGCGCCCCTCCTAGCACGGCTCGAGCCCGGGCCCGAGGCCGAGCCCGAACGGGCGCGAAGATCGGCCTCCGGCTCCGGCCTTCGGCCTGGGCTCGCGCTCGGGCGCGACGCTAGACTGTCCCCCTTGGCTCGCCTCCCGTTGTTCGTGGACTTCCGGCCCGAGTGGATCCTCCACGAGGACCCCGATCTCCTCTTCGTCGACAAGCCGTGCGGCGTCCCCTCCCAGGAGGCCGTCGAGGGCGCCGACGACGACGTGCGCGCGCGCCTGGCGGCCTTCCTCGCCACCCGCGGCGACCCGAGCGCGTACCTGGGGGTGCACCAGCGCCTCGATCGCGACACGAGCGGGGTCCTCCTGTTCACGCGCCGTCGCGAGGCGAACCCGGGCGTCGCCGCCCAGTTCGAAGGGCGCCGGGTCGCGAAGCGCTACCTCGCCGGGGTGACGGGATGGACGAGGAAGGAGGCGCGGCTCGAGCACTGGCTCGTGAAGGAGAAGGGGCGCGCGACCGTCGTCCGTGGGAAGGCGCCGCGCGGCGCCGAGCGGGCCGTGATGCGCGTGCGGCTGGTCGAGTCCTCCGGCGACCGGCAGCTCGTCGAGCTCGAGCTCGAGACGGGGCGCATGCACCAGGCGCGCGTCCAGCTCGCCGCGGAGGGCGCGCCCATTGCCGGCGATCGCCTCTACGGGGATGCGCGCCGCTCGAAGGCGCATCGGTTGCTCCTCCACGCCTCGTCGCTCTCGCTCGCGCACCCGTCCACGGGCGAGAGGCTCACGGTCACCGCTCCGACGCCTCCGGAGCTCACCGGGTGGGTCCGCGGCGAGGACGGCAGGCCGACCGCGGGCGATCTCGGCCGCCTCCTCCGGGCCGCCGTCGAGAAGCGCTACGCGCTCGGTCGCGATCCCGCGACCACCGCCTTTCGCCTGGTGAACGAGGGCGGCGACGGCCTGCACGGCCTCGCCGTGGACGTCTACGGCCAGCACGCCGTCGTGCACTTCTACGGCCCGCCTTTCGACGACCTGGCCTCTCGAGAGCGCGCCGTGCGCGAGGTCCTCGCCCTGGGACTCGAGGGCGTCTACACGAAGGCCCGGCCCCGCCAGGCCAACCTGCTCGTGGACACCCGCCGCGACGACCTCGCCCCGCGTCGCGCGTCCGCCGGCGCCGACGCCCCCGATCCATGCACCATGCACGAGGACGGGATCCCCTACGCCGTTCGCCTGGGTGACGGCCTGTCGACGGGCATCTTCCTGGATCAGCGCGCGAACCGCCGGCTCGTCCGCGAGATCGCTCGAGGCCGTCGGGTGCTCAACCTGTTCGCGTACACGTGCGGCTTCACGGTGGTCGCGGCCCTCGGTGGCGCCACGCGCACCGTCAGCGTCGACGCGTCGGCGGCCGCCCTCGAGCGCGGCAGGGAGAACCTCGGCCTCTCGGGGATCAGCGTGGGGACGGCTCACGCGCTCGTCGCGGAGGACGCGTTCCGCTGGCTCACCCGCACACGGGAGGACTTCGACCTGATCCTCCTCGATCCGCCGAGCTACGCGTCGACGAAGTCGAGCCGGTTCTCGACGGCCGACGACTACGGCGCGCTCGTCGGCCTCGTCCTCGCGCGCCTCGCGCCGGGCGGCCGCTTGCTCGCGTGCTCGAACCACCGCAAGACCGATCGCCGGCGCTTCCGGAGGGTGATCGCGGACGCGGCCCGCACCGCGGGCGTCGAGGTCGCGCAGCTGAAGGACCTCCCGTATCCTGCCGATTTTCCTCCGGAATTCGGCCTGGAGCCCCACCTGAAGTCGGTCCTCCTGACCCGCGCGTGAAGTTTCTTCGATCGCCCTGTAAGCCTCGACCCGGGGCCTCGTTCAGAGGGGGCAACGCGGCGAGGGGTCGCGGTGGAGGAGACGACGATGAAGAAGCGGATCGGTCTGGTCATGGCGATGCTGGCGCTGCTCACCGGCTGCGGGGGCGCGTCGAAGTCGAGCCCGGCGCCCACGTACGGTGGCGGCGGCACGGCGGGCTACTCCGAGCCGAGCTCGCCCGCCGGTGGCGCCCGCGTCCAGGCCGAGGAGTCGTCGGCGCCCGCCCAGCCGGCGCCGGCCAGCGTGTCGACCGGCGCTGACTTCTCGCGGGGCGAGGCGCGCAAGTCGTCTCCCGCTCCCGACCGCGAGCCGCAGGGCCGCCAGGGGCTCGGGACCGAGTGGGGCGAGACGCGCACGAGCCGCATCCACGACGTCGCGTTCGTCCGCGCTGACGGCAGCCGCCCCTTCGCGGTGACCACCCTCCACTACAACGACGCGCGCGGCGTCGACCAGCTCGCCAACCTCCACGCCTCGCGCGAGCCCCGTACGCGCAGCGTCTCCGCCGCGAGCGGCGCCATCACCGTGTCGATCCGCGACAGCTCGGGCGACCCATTCGAGGCGCTCAAGGTCGGTGAGCGCACCTTCGTCATCGGTCGTGTCGGGGAGCGTTACACCATCGTCCTTCAGAACCATAGCAGCCACCGCTTCGAGTCGGTCGCGACCGTCGACGGCCTCGACGTGATCAACGGCAAGCCCGGCAACCTCGACAGCCGCGGTTACGTGCTGATGCCGTTCGCGACGCTCGAGATCGACGGCCTCCGCCAGAGCACGCAGAGCGTCGCCGCCTTCCGCTTCGGCGCCATCGGCGACTCGTACGCCGCCAAGACGGGCGACGCGCGCAACGTCGGCGTCATCGGGGTCGCGTTCTTCGCCGAGCGCGGCGACACGTTCGTCAACGAGCGCGACCTCCGCCTCCGCGACACCGCGAACCCGTTCCCCCAGAGCGACCCGCGGTTCGCCAAGCCCCCGCGGAACTGAGCCCCGGCCCGTGCCCCAGCTACGAGGGTAGCTAGAGGGATATCCCGATCGGGGGCGGTAGCCGCCGCTTGCGGTACTTCCCGGCCAGGAACGACTCGAACACCGGGGCCATGTCGCCGGCGACGTTCTGGTCCCACTCCGCCGCGCTGATGCCGTCCTTCGCCCGCACGTGGGCGTCGAGCTGGAAGAACCAGGGGACCGAGTCGACGTCGAGCCGGAAGGGATCGAGCTCGCCGTCGAACTCGGCCGCGTCCACCTTCACGAGGACCGTCTTGGCCAGGACGACCTGCATGCGCGGATCGGCGAGCTGGGTCTCGAACTCCAAACATGGGCGGCAGGTCTTCGTGGCCATGTAGACGAGGACGGACTTGTTCCCGGCCCGCCCTCGCTCGCGAGCCTCCCTCAGCTGATCCCGGAGCGGGCGCCTGTCGGTGCGCCCGAGCTCGATGATCTCGATGGTGCCGCGCGACGTGAGCGCGATCCGGGGCGGCGGATCCTCGAGTCGACCTCGGGGTTCGTCGGCCTCTGGCGGGTCCGCCATCGCGAGCGCGCGCTGGTAGCTGTACGCGGCCGCCGCGCACGACAGCGCGACGATCGTGAGGAGCGTGCCCACGGCGCCGAGGATCATGCCCGTCACGGCGGCCGCGCGCCCCGTCCCGCCCGGTCGGATCGCGGACCTGTGGGCGAACGCGCCGAGGACGAAGGCCGGGATGCCGGCGAGCGCGCCGAGGCAGGTCACGCTGAGAAGGCCGAGGGACAAGGCCACCGTCGCCTTGCCGTTCTCGACCTCGCGGCCCTGGTCCATGCTGCAAGTGTAGCGCGCTTTTCGCGTGGCGCTCGCGACGCCCCCCCGGCGCCCGCGACAGGGTCAGCGCCCGTCGCCCACGCGCCCCACGTCTCCGACGGCCACGCCGGATTTCTCGATGAAATCGCGCGCCACGGCGCTGTCGCCTTGCGCCAGCTCGTCGGGGCTCCCGCGGGCCACGATCTCGCCCCTGATGAGGAGGACGGCCTGGTGCGCGATGCGGAAGCAGCTCGCGATGTCGTGCGAGATGACGATGCTGGTCACGCCGAAGCGCTGCCGCATCTCCTCGATGAGGTCGTCCACGACGCGGCTCGTCAAAGGATCGAGGCCGCTCGTCGGCTCGTCGTACACGAGGATGGGCGGCTCCATCATGAGCGCGCGCGCGAGCCCGACGCGCTTCCGCATGCCGCCGGAGAGCTCGCTCGGGAACTTGCGCGCGACGTCCGGATCGAGGTCGAGGATGCGGAGCTTCTCGACGACCCTGGCCTCGATCTCCTTCTTCTTGAGCTTCGTGTGCTCGACGAGCGGGAACGCGACGTTCTCCATGACCGTGAACGAGTCGAGGAGCGCCGCGTACTGGTAGACCATCCCGAACTTCTGCCGCACGCGGTTGAGCTCGCGCTCGGAGAGGCCGACGATGTTCTCGCGGTCGATCAGGATGTCGCCGCTGGTGGGCTGCTCGAGCGCGACGATGTGCCGGAGGAGGGTGGTCTTGCCGGCGCCGGAGCCGCCGATGATGACCGTCGTGTCGCCGCGCCGCGCCACGAGATCGATGCCGCGGAGGACCTCGTGCCCGGGCCCGAAGCTCTTCTTCACGTCGCGGAGGACCACGAGGTCGTCCGGGCCGGGGTCCCTCACCGCGGCCTTGACGCCCGCCTGCGTGTACGCCGGGTGCACGGGCCTTTCATAGCACGGGCTTTGGGGGTACAACGGCCCGCACCAAGAGAGGGACCATGACAGAGAAAGAGCTCGAGGCGGTGCTGAAGACCCTCCTGACCAAGACCACCAAGGACGGCTGGGCGGAGGCCGCGGAGTCCTCCCCGCTGACGCTGTACGTGTCCCACTCGGGCGGCACCCTGACCATCACCCGCGTCGAGGCCGTCAAGACCGACGGCGAGGTGGTGTACGCGCGCACGGCGAAGAAGGACCTCTTCGGCGTTTCGCGCGCGAGCATCTTCGGCGTGTCGGCGGACGGCCTCACGCGGGGACTGCCCTCGCGGCGACCCGCGGGCTTCGGCTGAGGTGCTCGTCCGCGCCGCCCTCCGGATCGGCGCGGCGCTCGGGTGGATCGCGTTCCACCTCGTCCGCGTCCGGCGCGCCCACGTGGAGGCGTCGCTCGGGCGCGCCGGGCTGGATCCCGGCGTCGCGCCGGAGGTGTACCGGGAGCTCGGGGTGGGGCTCGCCGAGGTCGTCGTCGCGCGGTGGCGGCCCGACGCGGCGCGCGCGCGGGTGGTGATCGAGCCCAGCGCCCGCGAGGCGCTGGAGCGTGCGCGCGCCGCGGGGCCCGTGATCCTGGCGTGCTCCCACACGGGGAACTGGGAGGCCGCCGCGTTCGCGTGCGCGAGGATCGCGCCGCTTGCGTGCGTCGTGAAGCCGATCTCCAACCGGGTGATCGATGCGTTGTGCACCCATGTGCGGGCGCGGATGGGCCTCCGGCTCCTCTCGCCCGCGGGCGCGCTCCGCGCGGGTGCGCAGGCCCTCGCGGACGGCCTCCTGGTCGCCATGGTCATCGACCAGGTCCCCTCCGACGAGGCGCACGGCGTGTGGGCCCCCTTCCTCGGCGCGCCGGCGCTCGTCGACCGGGGCCCGTTCACGCTGGCCGCGCGGACGGGGGCCACCGTTCTCGTCACCTGCGCGCGCCGCGACGCCGACGGGATCACGCGTGTCGAGGTGGTCGGCGCTCTCGCGCCCCCGGCGAAGGGACGGGCCGCGTGGATCGGGTCCGCGGCGCGCGGGTCGACCGCGCTCCTCTCCGCGTTCGTACGCGCAAATCCGTCGTCGTGGCTCTGGCTCCACCGCCGCTGGAAGGCCCCGCCCACGCGCCGGCGGGCCGGATTGACCCTTGCTGCCGGGTCCTCCACGCGGTAACTCCGCGCGCATGCAAGATCCGCTCGAGATCGCGGGCCGCGCGTTCGGGAGCCGCCTCATCGTGGGCACGGGCAAGTACGCGAGCGTCGAGGAGACCGAGGCCGCGATCGACGCGTCGGGCGCCGAGATCGTGACCGTCGCGCTCCGGCGCGTCGACCTCTCCGACCGCTCGTCCGGCTCGCTCATGTCGCTCCTCTCGCGGAAGAAGTGGACCCTCCTGCCCAACACGGCGGGCTGCTTCACCGCGGACGAGGCCGTGAGGACGCTCCGCCTCGCGCGCGAGCTCGGCATCGCGGACCTGGTGAAGCTCGAGGTCATCGGCGATCCGAAGACGCTCTACCCCGACAACGAGGAGACCCTCGCCGCCGCCAGGATCCTGGTGCAGGAGGGCTTCGTGGTGTTGCCGTACTGCATCGACGATCCCGTCGTCTGTCGTAAGCTCGCCGACGTGGGGTGCGCCGCGGTGATGCCGCTCGCCGCGCCGATCGGATCGGGCCTCGGGATCAAGAACCCCCACAACCTGTCGATCATCCTCGAGCAGGCGACGGTGCCGGTGATCGTCGACGCCGGCGTCGGG
>SXNL01000068.1 GCA_005777185.1 Myxococcales bacterium | reverse complement strand
GAGCACCCCGTGACGGAGCTCGTGAGCGGACTCGACCTCGTCCGCGAGATGGTGCGCGTGGCCCAGGGCGAGCCGCTCGGGTTCGCGCAGGAGGATCTCTCGTCGCGCGGCGCGGCGATCGAGTGCCGCGTGTACGCGGAGGATCCGGCGAGCGGGTTCCTGCCGTCGCCGGGCCGGATCGAGAGCCTCGTCGTGCCCGCCGGGCCGGGCGTGCGTGACGACGGCGGCGCCTACCCCGGGTGCGAAATCTCGAGCTACTACGATCCGCTCATCTCCAAGCTCGCCGTATGGGCGCCGTCCCGGGAGCGCGCCATCGCGCGGATGCGTCGCGCCCTCTCCGAGTACATCGTCACGGGCATCCGCACGAACCTCGCGTTCCACGAGAAGCTCTTCCAGAACGCGGACTTCGCCGCCGGCCGCTACGACACGGGCTTCCTCGATCGCCACCGGGACGAGCTGCTCGGGTATCCCGAGGTGCCGGCCGCCGACCGCGAGAAGGTCGCGGTCGCCGTCGCGATCGCCGCGTCCCGGCTCGAGCGGACGACGAGCGCGGACGCGGCGAAGGCCGGCGAGACCGGCGCGCGCCTCTCGCCGTGGGTGCTCGCCCAGCGCGCCCGGCTCTCGCGGTGATCACGCTCCCCCGGCGAGCCGTGGCGGAGGCCTCGCGTGCGCCTGCTAGCAGGTGGCGGCCGCGCCCAGCCACGTGACGTCGACGCGGTTCAGCCAGGTGCGCTGTCGCCGCGCGAAAATACGTGTAGACTGCACGATGCGCCCCAGGAGCTCCTCGCGCGGCAGGGCGCCCGCGAGGAACGCGCGGACCTCGCGATAGCCGACGGACTCCATCGCGCGGGCCGCGCCCTGGCCTCGGGCGAGGAGGCCCTCGACCTCCTCGATCCAGCCCGCGTCGAGCCACGCACGGGCCCGCACCTGGATACGCTCCGTGAGCGTGTCCGGCGGGTGGCGCACGGCGAAGAACGCGGGCGCTCTCCACGCGAGCGCGAACGCGTGCTCGTCCTGCCACGCGCTCATGAGGCGCCCCGAGAGCTCGTGCACCTCGAGCGCGCGGCCGGTGCGCACGGCGTCGTTCGGGTGGAGGCGCGCCGCCATGCGGGGATCCACGCGGGCGAGCTCGGCGTGGAGCGCACCCGCGCCGTGCGCAGAGACGATCTCGCGGTGCCGCGCGCGGATCGTCTCGTCCGCGGGAGGCGCGCCGGCGAGGCCGAAGAACAGCGCCTTGGTCCACAGGAAGGTACCGCCGCACACGATCGGGACCTTGCCGCGGGCGAGGATCCCCTCCGCCGCCTCGCGGGCCAGGGCCGCGTAGCGCGAGGCGTCGATCGGATCCAGCGGATCGAGCACGTCGACGAGGTGGTGCGCCGCCCGTGCGCGCTCGGCCGCCGACGGCTTGCCCGAGCCGACGTCGAAGCCGCGGTACACCTGCACGCTGTCCGCGCTCACGAGCTCCCCTCCGAGGCGCTCCGCGGCGCGGATCGCGAGCTCTGTCTTCCCGCTCGCGGTCGGCCCGACGATCGCCAGCACGGCGTCGGGGCGTTCGTCGTGCGCGCGCAGGATCGCGTCGAGCGGCGGGGTCACCGCCCGACCTTGCGTTCGAGCTCCGCCCAGGGGATGCGGAACACGATGGGCCGGCCGTGCGGGCAGTGGCCCGAGAAGTCGACCCCGTCGAGGCTCGTGAGGAGCCCGTCGGCCTGCGCGCGCGAGACCGCGTCCCCGGCACGGATCGATCCGTGGCACGCCATGGTCGCGAGGACGCGATCCGTCATCGCGCTGAACGCCCGTCCGCCGGCGCCGAGCTCGTCGAGGACGTCCCGTACGAGGAGGCGCGGATCACGCCCGGCGAGGATCGCCGGGACGGCGTGGATCGCGGCGGCGCGCGGCCCGGCAGGCCGGACGTCGACACCGAGGCCGAGGATCTGCTCGTGCGCCTCCTCGAGAAGGACGACGTCCCTCTCCGGGAGCTCCACGACCTCGGGGACGAGCAGCGCCTGCGACGCGATGGTTCGCGACGCGAACCGGCGCTTGAGATCGGAGTACGCGGCGCGCTCCGCGGCGGCGTGCTGGTCGAGTACGTAGAGGCCGTCGTGGCCCTCGCACAGCAGGAACATCCGGCGCACCTGCGCGACGAACGCGAGCCGCCCGTAGAACCCGACCTCGGGCTCGAGCGGGAGCGGCTCGCTCACCGGCTGCGAGCCGAGCGGAAGCGACTCGAAGGGCACGAACAGGTCGCTCCACGGGCTCGGCGTGCTCGGCGAGGGCTCCGCGAGCCGGTCGTCGGGGTGGTGCGAGGGAGGGAAGGACGCCCCGCCCGGGCGGGGCGCGAGCCACGGGCGGTTGCCCGGGCCCGAGGGGATGGTGAAGACCTTGCGGAGCGCGTCGTGGAGCTGTGCGGTCACGAGGTCGTACAGCGCCCGCCCGCGCGCGAAGCGGACCTCGGCCTTCTGGGGGTGGACGTTGACGTCGACCTCCTCCGTCGGGAGGTCGATGTACACCACGCCGAGCGGGTACCGACCCGGCTCGAGGACCGACCCGTACGCCTGCGCAACCGCGCGGGCGAGCCTGTGGTCGCGGACGGGGCGGCCGTTGACGACGAGGTGGAGGCCGTGGGCGCCCGCGCGCGCGCGCTCCGGGGCGCCGAGGAAGGCGGAGACCCCGACCCTCTCCTCCTGGCCATCGCACCGCGCGAGCTCGTCGTTCGGGAAGACGACGCGCGCGCGTTCGTCCCGCGACGCGGCCGGCGGGAACTCGCGGGCGACCCTGCCATCACGGACGAGGGTGAACGCGATCTCCGGCCGCGCGAGCGCTGCGAACACCACGACGTCCGAGACGTGGGCGCTCTCGGTCGCCGTGGACTTCAGGAACTTGCGCCGCGCGGGGACGTTGAAGAACAGATCCTTCACCTCGATCGTCGTCCCCGGCGCGGAGCCGGCCGGCGACTTCACCGTCTCGCCGCCGCCGAGGACCGTGACGACCACGCCCTCGCGGGCGTCGCGTGTCCGGGTCCTGAGCACGAGCCGCGAGATCGACGCGATGCTCGGGAGTGCCTCGCCCCGGAAGCCGAACGAGCGGAGCGAGAGGAGGTCGTCGAAGGTCGCGATCTTGCTCGTGGCGTGCCGCTCGAGCGCGAGGGTCGCGTCCTCGGGCGACATGCCCTCGCCGTCGTCGGCGACCATCACGCGCGCGATCCCACCCGAGTCGACCTCTACGCGCACGCGCTTCGAGCCTGCGTCGATCGCGTTCTCCAGGAGCTCCT
>SXNL01000008.1 GCA_005777185.1 Myxococcales bacterium | reverse complement strand
CGTGGAGATCCCCTCGTTCCGGTAGCAGCGCGCCAGCTCGTACACGCGCTCGAACCCGCCTACCACGCACCGCTTGAGGTACAGCTCGGGCGCGATGCGCAGGACCAGGTCCATGTCGAGCGCGTTGTGGTGCGTCGTGAACGGCTTGGCCGCGGCGCCGCCGATGAGCGTGTGCATGCTCGGCGTCTCGACCTCGAGGAAGCCGGCGTCGTCGAGCGCACGGCGCGTCGCGCGGAAGACGAGGCTTCGCGCCCGGAAGATCTCGGCCGCTTCGGGCGTGGCCACGAGGTCGACGTACCGCTGGCGGTAGCGCATCTCGATGTCGGTGAGCCCGTGCCACTTCTCGGGGAGGGGCCGGTACGCCTTGGTCACGAGGCGGAGGCGCGTGGGCTCGATCGACAGCTCGCCGCGCTTGGACGCCGTGAGCGTGCCCTCGGCCTCGACGACGTCGCCGAGGTCGAGGTCGTGGAGGCGCGTGTACTCCTCACCCATCACGGACTCGCTGACGAGGAGCTGGAGCTCCCCTGTGCGGTCGCGCAGGCGGAGGAACGAGAGCCCGCCGGTGGACCGGAGGGCGAGGACGCGCCCGCGCACATGGAGGATCTTTCCTGCGGCGAGGTCCCTCACGGCGGCCTCGGTGTACTTGCCGGCGCCGTCGCGCGCGGACGCCGCGAGCGCCCGGACGGCGGCGAGATCGAAGGTGGTGCCGCCCACGCGCGGCCCGACGTCGTTCGCGAACGGGTTCTCGCCGCGCTCGCGGACCCGCCGCGCCTTGGCCTTGCGCGTCTCGATGAGTGCTTGCTCCGCCGGGTGCGGCTCGGCGCCGGGGCTGGACTTCTGGCTCATGTCGGGGATCCCGCGGCGGTTCTACTCCGGTGGAGGTGTCGAGGACAAGGGATGGCCGCGCGACGGTGTCGCTCGCCTGAGCCAGGTCGAGAAGAAGACCGCCTGACCCTCACGCCAGCACGTCGAACGGGTACCCCCCGTCCACCGACGCGCGCGCCGCGATGCCCTTCCGGACCTCGTCGTCGTTCTTGTCGAAGGCGTGCACGGTGGCCTCGAGCCGTCGCTGCGCCGCGGCCGCGAACACGGTGGCGAGCTCGATCTCCCGGCGGGAGCCCTCCTCGCCGCGCCGCTCGATCGCGCGCGTCGTGCGCGAGAGCACGGCGCTGATGCCGAACAGGTCGATCGCCATGTCGGCGATGCGACGCTGCGTGTACTGCATCTCCGCGATGTTCTTGCCGTGGCGTCGCAGCACCTTGTCGACGTTCTTTGCGAGGTCCTGCGTGTACTCCTCCAGGATGACGGCCTCGCGCGCGAGGCACGGGTGGACCCGCGTGAGCCTGTCGCGCCCGAGCTTGCCACGCGCCTTGCGCAGCGCGAAGTCGCTCAGCAGCCCGAACCCCTTGATGGGCTCGCGCATCGCGCGCGACACCTCGGCGATCGCCTCGCCGGGGCCCTGCATCCCCGAGAGCGCGACGAAGCACCGGAGGATCTCGTTCGTCCCCTCGAAGATCGGGTTCACCCGCGCGTCGCGAAACATGCGCTCGTACGGCTGCGCGCGCGCGTAGCCCGAGCCGCCCGCGATCTGGAGCGCCTCGTCCGCCACGCGGAGGAGCGCCTCGGAGCCGAAAACCTTGCAGATCGCCCCCTCCACCGAGAAGTCGTCGACGTTGCGGTCCACGAGGCCCGTCGTGAGGTACACCATCGACTCGAGGGCGAACGTGTCGGCCATCATCCGCGCGAGCTTGTCCTGGACGAGCCCGAACTGGTCGAGCGGGCGTGCGAACGCCTTCCGTGTCCGCGCGCGCTCCACGCTCAGCTTGAGCAGCCGCTTGCACGCCCCCACGCAGCCGCTCGCGAGCAGGAGCCGCCCGCGGTTGAGCACCTCGACGGCGACCTTGAAGCCGCGTCCGACGTCGCCGAGCACGTGATCGGTGCCGACGCGCGCGCCGTCGAGGGCGATCGGGTTCGTGGCCGCGCCGCGCACGCCGAGCTTCGGCTCGCTCGGGCCGACCGTGACGCCGTCCTGGCGCGGGACCACGAACGCCGTGAGGCGCGGCTTCGCGTCCTCGTCCTTCGGGCTCGTGCGCGCGATGACGGTGAAGAGACCCGCGATGTCGCCGTTCGTGACCCACGTCTTGGTCCCCCGGAGAACGTAGTCCTCCCCGTCGCGATCGGCGCGCGTCTCGATCGCCGCCGCGTCGCTGCCCGCGCCCACCTCCGAGAGCGCAAACGCGCCGATCCGCTCGCCGGACGCCAGCTCGCGGAGGTACCGCTCCTTCACGCCCGTCGTGCCGAAGAGGAGCGGTCCGGACGTGCCGAGCGCGAGGTGCGCGCCGAGCATCAGCGCCACCGAGGCGTCCACGCCCGCGATCTCCTCGAGGACGCGCGCCGTCGCCGAGGTGGACAGCCCGAGACCGCCGTGTTCCCTCGGGAGCGACGCGCCGAAGAGGCCGAGCCTCCGCAGGCCAAGGACGACGGCGTCCGGGATCCGCGAGGCCTCGTCTATCGCGCGCGCGTCGATCTCGCGGTCGCAGAGGCGCCGCGTCTCGACGAGGAGCGCCTGCACGGCGTCGGTCTCCCGGTGCGAGATCGACGGGTAGGGGAGCAGGGAGTCCTCCGCGATGACGCCGTGGAACAGCGACTTGGCAAACGAGGACTCCGGCATGCTCCATGGATACGCGATCGCGGGCGGCAGCCGTGCTACGATTTCGGATCATGGGCACCCATCGCGCCGCTGTCGGGGTGTGCGTCGCGACGGTGCTCCTCGTGGCGTGCTCGATCGATCGCATGGGTACGGGCGTCGCGGCCTCGGACGCCGGGCTCGACGCGACGACCCCTCCTCCGCCCGTGCTGGAGGCGGGGGGACCCATGGACGCGCCGCCCGATCGCGCCGTCCTGGAGGCCGGCAGGGACGCGGCCGATCCGATCGCGGCCTGCCAGGCGGTGTGCCCATCGGTGGGCGGTGCGTGCGATGCGTCCGGCACGTGCGTCCTCACGTGCAGCACGTCCAATAGCTGTGCCTCGCAGGTCGTGTGCGCGCCGGGCGTCCCGTGCAAGGTCGTGTGCAGCGGATCGCAGGCGTGCGCGGCGGGGGTGGCGTGCGGCGGCGCGACGGCGTGCGACGTGGAGTGCTCCGCGTACCGATCGTGCGGGGGGAAGATCGACTGCGGGACGGCCTCGGGGCGCTGCGGCGTGGTCTGCAGCGGCCAGGAGGCGTGCGGGAACGGGATCGCGTGCCTGAGCGAACGCTGCTCGATCCAGTGCAGCCACTACCGCACGTGCAAGAACGAGATCACCTGCGCTGGCTCCGACTGCTCGGTGCAGTGCGGTGGGAACAACGAGGCGTGCGACGACGTGACGTGCTCCACGGTCGCCGGCGGGAAGTGCCGCGTCGAGTGCAGCACGTACCGCGCCTGCAAGAAGGTGACCTGCAGCGCGGACAGCTGCGACATCGTGTGCAAGGGCCAGGAGGCCTGCGGGGTCGTCGCGGCCACCGCCCGGAACGCGACCGTCTCCTGCACGAGCTACCGCTCGTGTACCTCGGCGGATTGCCCGGGCGGCGACGGGTGCAGGCTCGACTGCTCGGGGCCCCAGTCGTGCGCGTCCGGCATCTGCTGCAAGGCGCTGGTCTGCGCCGGGACGGCGAACACGTGCACCTGAGCGCGCGCACCATCGCCGCCGCCTCCGTCGCGGTCGCGCTCGCTGCGGCGTGCGGCGGCGGACTGCTCGGGGACTCCGCGCCCACCCCCGAGGTCGAGACTCCCGAAGCCGGGTCGCCGGTGCCGACGCGTCCCCCCACGCCCTTGTTCGATGCGGGTCGCGACGTGGAGCCACCCGACGACGGCTGGGGCAGGGTCCCCGACCGGCCGACGAGCGCGATCGTGACGGTGGACCTCGGCGTGGTCGCCTCCGGCGGCGACATCCTCTTCGACGTGCCGCCGAACGCGCTCGGGTTCAACGTCGGCTTCGTCGTCGGCTCGGTGTCGAAGGAGACCGCCGTGCTCGACCTCGTGAGCCCGGGCCCGGGAACGGACGCGGGCCAGGAGGGAGGCGTCGACGCGAGCGCGGAGGCGGGGGCCGACGGCGGTGTGGCCTCGGACCGCGTGCTCGCGAACTCGATCCTGTTCAACGGCGACCATGCGTCGACGAAGACGTTCCGCGGGGGCTCCGCCGCGGCCGGGGTCCCGGGCTCGAACCACCCGGACGTGATGCCCTCGGTCAAGCCCGGCACGTGGACGGCGAGGTTCGGAGGCGGCACGGGGACAGCGAAGGTCCACGTGCAGTGGACACCGGACGGACAGTTCCACGGCGGCTACGTCGACATGCACGTGTACATGGCGCGCGGCCTCGTCGTGGACGGCGACCTCGTGAGGGACCAGGGCTTCAAGACAATCCCGGGCGTGCGCGCGCGGGCCGACGCGCTCGGGAAGGTCATGCGCAAGCTCTACGGCCTGGACCGCGGCAACGTGACGTTCCACCTCCTCGACGCGAAGTGGAGGACGGTCGACGACGCGCACCTCGGGGAGTTGTTCATGGAGACCAAGGTGGCGGGCGACGGGCAGGCGTTGCACATCTTCCTCGTCGAGCCGCGGTCGGGCCAGCAGTGGTGGGGGATCGCGGGTGGCATCCCGGGCGTCGCGGTCACCGCGGGCACGACCGAGTCCGCGCTCGCGATGGCGCTCCTCGACGACGCGGACACCGAGGGGGCGGTCCTCGCGCACGAGGCCGGTCACTTCTTCGGCTTGAGCCACACGACCGAGTTCTCGAACCGCGGCTTCGATCCGCTGGAGGACACGCCGAAGTGTCCCGGCATCACGCCGAGCGGGCCGACGTCCAGCTGTCCGGATCGCGGGAACGTCATGTTCGCGATCGCGGCGACGACGGCGCTGTCCACCTCGGCGCTCCAGCGGCGCGTGGTCCAGGGATCGCCGGTGTACCGCGCGTTCCTCGAAGGCGCGCCGCCCGCGGGCGGGCTGGTGGCGGGCGGCGATCCGGGGAGGATCTTCGGCCACCCCGGCGTCGCGCTGTCGGACGCCGAGATCGTGGTGCTCGCGGGGCTCTGTGGTCACCCGGATCACGCCGCGAGCGTCGAGGCGGTCGCCAGCAGGGTGAGCGCGGAGGACCTCCGACGGATCGCGGAGTCGCCTTCGGCGAAGGGGGTGGTGCGGAACCGGGCGCGCGCGCTCGAGGCCGTGCGACGGGGCGCGCGACAGGGGCCGTAGCGGCGCGGGAGGGAGGCCCGCGGCTCGCGGACGGCCGCCGGGTCGGGCGCGGTCGCTTCGCCGTCGTGGTACCCTCGCCCCCCATGCTGAAGGACACCTTGAGGAGCCAGGCGACGGCCGCGATGAAGGCCAGGGACACGGTCGCGGCCTCGATCTACCGACTCGCGAAGGGGGAGATCGACACCGCGGAGGCGCGCGCGGGGAAGGAGCTTGCCGACGAGGAGGCGCTCGCGATCGTGCGGAAGCTGATCAAGTCGAACGAGGAGACCCTCGGCGCCACGGAGGACGCCGTGGCGAAGGCGACGCTGACACGCGAGAACGAGCTCCTGAGGGCGCTCCTCCCGGCGTCGCTGTCCGTCGACGACCTCGTCGCCGCGCTCGCGCCGGTGGTCGAGGCGATCCGGGCGGCCAAGGCCGAGGGCCCCGCGACGGGCCTCGCCATGAAGCACGTGAAGTCGAGCGGCCTCGCCGCGGAGAGCGCGGACGTCGTGTCGGCGGTGCGGAAGATCCGGGGCTGATACTGGCTCCACGCCAGCCGCGGACCGGGGCACATCCCACGCACCGCTGCCCCGGCCCGATCCGCCGGATCCGCGTTCCGCGCGCCCGATCGCGACGCGAGGGTTCGTCGCGCCCGCGCCCGCGCCCGATTCCGACCTCCAGGACCGACAACAACTTGGCGAAACCCCTCATGTTTTGATACCATCCACCCGAAGGCGAGGTGGGACGAAGTGCGGCGACGGGAACGATTCATCGAGGCGATCTCGCGAGCTCTCACGCGACGGGGCGTCGCCATCATGGGCGTCTGCAACGTCACGCCCGACTCGTTCTCGGACGGAGGCAGCTACCTCGATCCGGCCGCCGCGCGCGCGCGCGTCGACGCCCTCCTCGCCGAGGGAGCCGATCTCGTCGACATCGGCGGCGAGTCCACGCGCCCGGGGGCCGCGCCCGTCCCGGCGGCGGAGCAGCTCGCGCGCGTGCTCCCGGTGGTGGAGTACGCGGCGTCGCGGGCGGTCGTGTCGATCGACACCACGAGCCCGGAGGTGGCCCTCGCGTGCCTCGACCGCGGCGCGACCTGCGTGAACGACGTCTCCTGCATGGCGGACGCCGCGCTCGCCGGCGTCGCTGCGGCGAACGGCGCGGCGCTCGTGATCATGCACGCGCGCCGCACGCAGGCGGAGATGCGCGGGTTCGGTGGTGTGCCGGAGTCCACGTACGACGACGTGGTGCGCGACGTGATGACCGAGTGGGAGCGCGCCCGGAATCGCGCCATCGGCGCCGGCGTTCCCGCCGAGGCGATCGTGATGGACCCCGGCCTCGGCTTCTTCAAGACCGCGCGTCACTCGATGCAGCTCCTCCGCAGGACGGACGAGCTCGTCCGCGCCGCCGGCACCCACGTGCTCGTCGGCGCCAGCAACAAGTCCTTCCTCGGCGTGATCGACCCCGACGCCACGCCCGCCCAGCGCACCGGTGCGTCCGTCATGGCCGCCGTGCACGCCGCGCGATCGGGAGCCAGCATCGTCCGTGTGCACGACGTGCGCGCGACCCGTCAGGCCCTCGACCTCGACATCGTCCTCCACACGAGGGGCCACGGAGATCGCACGTGATCGAGGGTCTGCTCCACCTGTTCACGCTGCGCCGGTGGAGCGAGGTGCTCATCGACATCGTCGACATCGTCCTCGTGACCCTCGTGGTGTACCGCGCGCTCCTCGTCCTCCGGGGCACGCGGGCCGTGCAGATGGGCACGGGGCTCGGCGTCATCGCGGTCGTCTACTTCGTGGCCAAGTGGCTCGGCTTCGTGACGCTCGTGTCGATGCTCTCGTCCTTGCTCACGTCGATCATCCTGGTCGTGGTGGTCGTGTTCCAGAACGACATCCGCCGCGGCCTCATGCGCGTCGGCTTCGGATCGTCGGTCATCATCGGTGGGGCGTCGCGGCAGCAGGAATCGCGCGTCATCGACGAGGTCGTCGCCGCCGTCACGGATCTCGCTCGCCACCGCACCGGCGCCATCATCTGCTTCGAGCAGGCGGCGAACCTCGACGAGTTCGTGGTCGGGCAGGGGACCATCATCGACGCGGCCGTGCAGCGGGATCTCCTGGTGTCGCTCTTCCTCCCGGACACGCACAACAAGCTGCACGACGGCGCCGTCGTCATCCGCAACCTACGGGTCGCCAAGGCCGGGGTGTTCTTCCCCATGCCCGACACCAAGATGCGCGACAAGTCGTTCGGCACGCGCCACCGCGCAGCCCTGGGCATCACCGAGGAGACGGACGCGGTGGTGGTCGTCGTCTCCGAGGAGCGCGGCACCATCAGCATCTGCTTCGGCGGCAACATCATCCCCGCCCTCGACGAGGCCACCCTCAAGCAGGCTCTCACGGGCCTGTTCGGCCAGGGCGCGCGCGCCAAGAAGAAGGACAAGCCGAAGGAGATCAAGCGCCTCCTGACGCCCGCGCCAGGCAAGGCCGCCGAGCCGCTGTCGATTCGGATGCCCGTGGCGGCCAAGGCGCCCGACGGCGCCCCCCTTCGCACGCCCGCGCCCACCTCCGCGAAGGGCTCGATCGCGCCGCCAGCCAAGCCCAGGGCGCTCCCGCCGCCCGAGTCGCTCGTCGATCTGGATCTCGCCGTGGTGACGCGCCCGATGCCCTCCGGGGGCGACGAGGACACGCCACACCCGAGGGACGTCGTGTCGGTGCCCATGCCCGAGTCCGTGCGCGCACCCGCCGCCAAGGATCTGTCGAGCCCCGACCGCCGAGACGGTGACCCGTGACGACAGCGACCTTCGGCGAGCGCGCCGCGGGCTTCCTCCGTGAGAACTGGCGCGAGAAGCTGCTCAGCTTCGGATGCGCGCTGCTCCTCTACTCGCTCGTGCACGGCGGGCAGGACGCGCGGCGATCCATCGTCGTCGACCTCGAGGCGAGCCTCCCCCCCGAGCACGCCAACAAGATCCTCGTCGGCAACATCCCGAAGAGCATCCGCGTGACGGTGCGCGGCACGAACCAGGCGATGGACGAGCTCCGCGCGAGCACGGTCGCGATGCAGGTCGACCTCACGAGCGGGCGCGAGTCGCACCTCATCTTCGAGCCGAAGATGGTGCAGGGGCCTCAGGGCGTGAAGTTCGAGGTCGAGCAGTTCGATCCTCCGTCGATGGACCTGCAGTGGGAGGAGCGCATCGTCCGCGACGTGCCCGTGCAGGTGAGCGTCGTCGGGACGCCGGCGCACGGCTTCGTCGTGAAGGGCGTGCCCATCGCGGATCCACCGCGGGTCCGGGTGACGGGGCCCATGAGCGACGTGGCGGTCCTCCAGCACGTGCGCGCCGACGGGTTCGACGTGACGGGCCTCTCCGAGGGGTCGTACCCCCGGCAGCTCGCGTTCGAGCGGCTGTCGCCGCGGCTCGGGCTCGAGCCGACACGCATCATCGTCACCGCCGAGATCATGCGCGAGATCGCGGAGCGGCCCTTCGCCAAGCTCCCGGTCGTCGTCGTGGGTACCCCCAAGGCGAAGACGTTGCCCGCGGAGGTCGACGTGCGACTCGTCTGCCCGCCCGACCTGCTCCGAGGGCTCCGCGCCGAGCAGGTCGTCCCTCGCGTCGTGCTCCACGCGCCGGTCGCCAAGGAGGGGAGCGAGTCGCGTCCTGTCGAGGTCCGGATCGATCGCTGCGAGGCGCACGTCACGCCGCGGGACGTTGTCGTACGCTGGTGAACGCGTATCCTGGGAAGTGATGGTCACCCGGACGGCGCTCGCGCGCGTGACGTGGCGCGTCCCCGCCTCCGCGGGAATCCTGCTCGCCGCCGCCTGCGCGACGGGCGTCGACGCGGTGCCGGACGGAGTCGGCGATGGGGCGGACGGCGGGCCTGCGGAGGCAGGAGGAAACACGGAAGCGGCGGCCGACGCCGCACGCGACGCTGGCGCCGCGTCGGACGGCTCGGCGTCGGACGGCGCGCCATCGGACGCCGCGGCCGCGGACGGTGGGCCCGCGGATGCGGGGGTCGCGGACGCGAACACGACGCGCGCGCTCGTGTTCACGGGCGCCGCCAACACCCCGCAGTACGGAAACCTATCGGGCGGGACCCTGTACGACGACGCGTGCCTCGTGGGCGAGGCGCTCATCGGCTTCGCCGGGAGCCTCAGCTCCGCGAGCGGGTACCACCAGCGCATCTCGGCTCAGTGCGGCAGGGCCGCGCGCATCGGGGCGCCGGGCGCGTACACCGTCAAGGTCACACCGGGGTCGGCGACGCCGCCGCGTGGCGCGCTGCCGGGCACCTCGCCGTGGACGCGGACCTGCCCGGCGGATCAGGTCGTCACCGGCTTCTCGGGACGGAACGGGACCTTGATCGATCAGCTCACGTTCACCTGCAGTCCCTTCGTGGTGGACACGACCGGCGCCGTGGTCGCGCCGGGCGCGCCGACCGCCCTCCCCGCGATCGGGGGCCCCGGGGGGACCGCGTTCGCGCAGACGGACTGCGGCGCCGGAAGGGTCGCCACCGTCGTGCGCCTCCGCGCGGGCGACAGCCTCGACGCGTTCGGACTGGCGTGCAGCTCCATCTCCGTCGCCCCCTGAGGGCGGATCTCACTCGGGCGGGGGGAGAACGTCCGGCCAGCCCAGGACCGGCTCGCGGTCGGGGGGCGCCGGCGCGAACAGGCTCACCTCGCCGAGCCGGTTGCCCTGGACGAAGGCCTCGCGGTCCCCGACCCACACGGCGGTCCGCTGCCCGGCCCACAAGCCCAGGAGCGTCGCCGGGGGCTCCGCGGCGAGGTGAATGTTCAGCGTGACGTACCCGCGAACGGCGAGGCCAGCCGGCTCGATCGCGTAGGTGTGGCCGACGTAGCGGCCCAGGATGGGCGTGGCGGGCGTCGGCACACGGGTCACGGTGATGACCTGATCCCCGCGGAGCGCGCCGCGGGGGATGGTGAGCTCCGCCTCCCGGCCCAGCTCGATCACGCCACCTTGCACGCCGAGGGTCCGGGACGCCGTGAGGACGGCGACACCCGCGGGCCGCTCCTGGACGTCACGCAGCGAGCCCACCCACTTGCCGCCCGGATGGACTCCGCCGGGCTCCGCCGACGTCCGGGGTGGCTCCGCGGCCTCGCCCGGGGGGTCCCCACCGCCGATGTCCGGCGCCTGCGTGGTCTCAGCAACTCCGGCGGCACACGAACAGAGCAACAGCACAGTGGCCGCGAGGACCACGCAGCGATGCGGGCGCATGGGACACCTCCTGTATTGCTTGGACCGGACGCAACGATCGTGCCCCATCGTGCGGACAGCCGACCCGCAGAAATCGTGGCCCGCACCGCGCCCGCCGCGGCCACGAGCGCGCAGGGCTTGCAGCGCGCGCAGGATCGGGATGAGTGGACACCACGCGAGCCCGTGTGCTGGACTCCGGAGGTGGCTCTCGATCCGAAGGTGCCCGTCGTCGAGCATCTCGACGTGCTCGTGGTCGGCGCGGGGATCTCCGGCATCGGCGCGGCGTACCGTCTGAAGACGGAGTGCCCGGAGAAGACGTGGACCATCCTCGAGTCGCGCGACGCGATGGGTGGGACGTGGGATCTGTTCCGCTATCCGGGCATCCGGTCCGACTCGGACATGTTCACCCTCGGGTTCCCGTGGCGGCCCTGGACGGGGGACGCGTCGATCGCGGACGGCGCGGACATCCTCGCCTACGTCGAGGCGTCGGCCCGGGAGCACGGCATCGATCGCGAGATACGCTTCGGGCACCGCGTCGTGGGCGCGTCTTGGTCCACCGCGGCGGCGCTCTGGACCGTGGAGGTCGAGCGCAAGAGCGACCGCGCCGGGACGGAGCGCGTGGCCTTCACGTGCCGGTTCCTCTTCATGTGCACGGGCTACTACGACTACGCGGGGGGCTACACGCCCGACCTCCCCGGCGTGGACCGGTTCCGTGGGCGCGTCGTGCATCCGCAGCGATGGACGCCGGACGTGGAGTACGCCGGCAAGCGCGTCGTGGTGATCTGCAGCGGCGCGCCGGCGGTGGGCCTCATACCCGCCGTGGCGCGCGACGACGCGCACGTGACCATGCTGCAGCGGTCGCCCACGTACATGCTGACCTTCCCGAAGCGCGACGCGATGTCCCGCTGGCTCTCGCGGCGGTTGCGGCCCAAGGCGACCGACCGCATCATGCGCGTGCGCAACACCGCGCTGGCGAACGCGGTCTACGGCTTCTCGAAGCGGTTCCCCGACCGGGCGAAGAAGCTGCTCATCCGGCAGGTCCGCGCGCAGATCACGACGGACCTCGACGTCGAGCCGCACTTCACGCCGCGCTACGGGCCGTGGGATCAGCGCCTGTGCCTCATCCGGGACGGCGACTTCTTCCAGGCCATCAACCGCGGGAAGGTCGACGTGGTCACCGACACCATCGACACCTTCACCGAGAACGGGGTTCGCCTCGCCTCGGGCCGTGAGCTCGCGGCGGACCTGATCGTCACGGCGACGGGCCTGCGCGTCGTCCTGCTCGCGGGGATACCGTTCGAGGTCGACGACGTTCCACTCGAGGTGTCGAAGCACACCATGTACAAGGGCACGATGCTCGACGGCGTGCCCAACATGGCGGTTTCGCTGGGCTACGTGAACGCCTCTTGGACGCTCCGCAGCGACCTCATCGCGCGGTACGTCTGCCGGGTGCTCCACGAGATGGACAGGAAGGGCAAGAGGGTCTGCGTGCCGAGGTTCCGTGAGGGCGAGGGTCCCTCCGACGAGACGGTCTTCCCCCTCTCGTCCGGCTACGTGCAGCGCGCGAAGGACCTCCTCCCGCGCCAGGGCACGAAGAAGCCGTGGACGAACGCGCAGGCGTACCTGCCGGACCTGATGGCGCTCGGCCACGGGCGCGTGGACGACGGCGTGCTGCGGATGGAGTAGGAGTGAGGACGTGGCCGGTGGTCGTGGCCTTCCTCTGCGGCGCGTGTCGCTCGCGGGGGAGCGTCGAGGATGCGGCTGGAGCGTCGCGGCCCGCGAGTCTCGACGCGGGAGATGCCGCGGCGCCCCGGCTCGTGCTTCGCGGGCTGCGTCCAGGGACGCGATGGGCCAGGGAGAGCGCGCACGCTGTCCACTGGGACGCGCCCGCGGCGCCGCCCGGGACGGTCGCGCACGTCGAGACGAGCGTCGACGGGGGAACGACGTGGGAGGCCCTCGGTGACGTGGACGCGCTCGATCACCGCTTCGTCTGGACCCTCCCCGCGACCGGCCCGGCGCGCGCGCGTGTGCGGGTCACCGTCGCGGGTGCCAGCGCCGAGGGACCCGACGTCGACCTTGTCCCCTCGACGAAGCGCGCGTACCGCTTGACCCGCGTGAGCCGCGCCCTGCCGTGCGGGATGCGCGACGGGGCGGGGGCGCTCGTGTTCAAGGACCGCATGTGGATCCTCGGCGGCTGGAACCCGAAGATCTTCCCCCGCGACACCACCAACGACGTGTGGAGCAGCGGCGACGGGATCAACTGGCGGCTGGACAAGCCGAACACGTTCCTCAAGGGCAGGTTCGACGCCACGCGGGACTGGGAGGGCCGCCACACGGCCGGGTACCAGGTGCACGACGGCAAGATGTGGATCCTCGGCGGCGATATCCTCCAGCACCATTACCAGACGGACGTGTGGTCCTCGTCGGACGGCAAGGTGTGGCAGCGCGTCGACATCCACGGCACCGAGCTGGGTGACGCGAGCGATCCGCCGAGCCGGGAGGTCCCGCAGTTCGGAATCCGCGCGTGGGCGATGACGGGCGTGCTCGGCGGCCATCTCTACATCATGGGCGGGCAGACCAACGACGGCTACGTCGGGCGGGACTGGCCCGGGGCACCGTTCGCGGTCTTCAACGACGTGTGGCGCTCGCCGGACGGCGCGCGCTGGACGCGCGTGGAGACCCGCGGGCCGATGTGGGAGCCGCGCGGCATCGTGAGCGACTGCCCCGTGTTCCAGGGTCGCATGTGGGTCGTGGGGGGCGGGACGTACGACGACGGCTCCGCGGCCACCACGCACCCGCGCGAGTTCCGAGCGGACGCGTGGAGCACCGCAGATGGCGCCTCCTGGCGCAGGGAAACGGACGATCCGCCCTTCACGCCGCGGCAGTACCACAACGTCGCGGCGTACGACGATCGCCTCTGGGTCGTCGGCGGCTACAACGCGCTCGGGAACGAGGGCGACGTCTGGTACACGGACGACGGCGCGAACTGGTACAGCGTGCCCACGCCCACCGAGTACGCGTCACGCCACGCCGCGAGCGTGTGGGTCTTCAAGGGCGCGCTGTACGTCGGGCTCGGCAACGGGCACGACAAGGCGGGGAGGTCCGTGGCGGATCTCTGGCGGATCGCTCGCTGACGTGCGTGCCCTCGACCCCCGGCCCGCAGCGTATCCTGGAGGCGTGCCCCCCGGCCTCCGCCTCCTCACCTACGACGCCAACCGCCCGAAGGGCGAGGCGCTCCTCCGCTCCGCGTGGTCCGTCGGCGCACGGCTGTACCGTGGGGCCCGCCGCGTGGATGCGCACTTCGGCGCGCGCACGTGGAAGGAGGCGCTCGCGTGGCTCACCTCTCACCGCACGTCGGAGCCCATCGCCGAGGTGCAGCACTGGAGCCACGGGAACTGGGGCCGCGTCGCCCTCGGTGACAGCGTGCTCGATCGCACGAGCCTGGCGCCCGGATCGGACCTCCGCGCCTCGCTCGACGCGCTCCGCGATCGTCTCGCCCCGGACGCGCTCGTCTGGTTCCGCACGTGCGACACGTTCGGAGCGCGCGCGGGGCACGACTTCGCGATGGCGCTCTCGGACGACCTCCGGGTGAGGGTCGCCGGGCACACCTACACGATCCACGCGCTGCAGAGCGGCCTGCACGGGCTCCTGCCGGGGAACCCGCCTCACTGGCCCCTCGACGAGGGCCTGCTCGAGGGCACGCCCGACGCGCCGCGCCGATCGCGCACGTCGTCGGCGCGCGCGCCCAACACGCTGACGTTCGCGGACGGTCGCGTCCCGGAGGAGTGGTTCCGCGCGGATCGGTGATTCTGGTACGCTCGCGGCCGCGTGCCGGACCTCCTCGCCATCGTCAGCAAGCCCATCTTCGAGCGTGACGCGAAGGTCGGAGGCAAGCTCGCCGGCCCCGGCGACGTCTGGCCCGTGGCGCGCTACACGAGCGTGAACCGCGCGCTGTCGGGCCTGGCGGAGGGGGGGAGGCTCTTCCTCGTCACCGTGCGGCCGCCGCAGGAGGAGCTGTGGCTCGTCGGCGTGCTCGAGTCCCCCGCGCTCGACGACACCGGCTGGGGCGCCTCGCCCAACACGATCCCGGTCACGGACATCACGTCGCTCCGGCGGACGCTGGCGTTCGAGTCGAGGAAGGGGCTGCCCGCCGACAAGGGGACTCTCGCCATGGCGCTCCAGACGCCGCGCGCCCTCGCGGCGACGGACGTGTCGCAGATCCTGGCGCTCACGGGGGGCGGCGCTCCGGCGAACGCGACGATGCCCTCGCGCACGTCGTCGATCCCGCCGCGCGAGCGGCGCGTGATCGACGGCAAGTACGAGATCCTGCGTCGGATCGGCGAGGGAGGCATGGGGGTGGTGTGGGAGGCGCGCCACGCGCGGACGGGGCGCAGGGTCGCGGTCAAGGAGATCCTCGGCGACATCGCGGACGAGGAGAAGCGGCTCTCGGATCGCTTCGAGCGCGAGGCCCGCGTGACGGGCGCCATCGAGACGCAGCACATCGCCGCCGTCCTCGACACGGGGACCGACGCCGCGACGGGCCACCCGTTCCTGGTGATGGAGCTCCTCAGCGGCGAGGATCTCCAGCAGGTCATGCTGCGCCAGGGCACGCTCTCCGAGGACGTCGCGCTCCGGGTCGTGGCGCAGGCCTGCGCCGGACTCGCGCGCGCGCACGAGGCGGGGGTCGTGCACCGCGACATCAAGCCCGCGAACCTCTTCCTTGCCCGGCGGGACGGGGGCGAGATCGTCGTGAAGATCCTCGACTTCGGGATCGCGCGCGTGAAGGCCAGCATGGCGACCGCCGATCTGGCGCTCACCACCACGGGGCAGATGATCGGGACTCCCCTCTACATGTCGCCCGAGCAGGTGCTGCGCCCGAAGGCGGTGGACCATCGCACGGATCTGTGGTCGCTCGGCGTGGTGCTGTACGAGGCCCTCGCCGGGGTGAACCCGCACGAGGACATCGAGACCGCGGGCGCGCTCATGGTGGCCATCTGCGGGACCCCCGCGCCGGATCTCGGGGCGGTGGCGCCGCACGTGAGCGCGCGCACCGCGGCGATCGTGAAGCGCGCGCTCGCGATCGACCCGGCGATGCGGCACGCGAGCGCGGAGGCGCTGCTGACGGACCTCCGGAACGAGCTGCCGGAGGGGATCGCCCTGTACGCGTCGCAGATCTCGCTACGGCCAGAGAGCCTGCGCGCGGACTCTCAGCCGGCGGCCCCGCTCGAGCTGGCGGAGACGGCGCTCGCGACGTGGAACGCGGAGGGCGGGGGAGCGGGGAACACGCAGCGGAGCGCGGGGGTGCAGAGGAAGAAGGGCACGTGAGGTCGTCGAGGTCCTCGAGCGCGCGATCCGGAGGGTGACGCCGGACCCCGAGCGAACGATCGCCTCGCGGACGACGGCGACGTTCGCGGGAGCCAGCCGCGCCGCGCCGCGAAGAAACCCCGCCCGCGCACGAAAAACGACGGCGCGACCTTGACGCCATCTATCTCGATTGGTATATCTCTTTTGGGATAGTCTGGCGCATCGACCACGCTACCGTGAGTCGGGCCCAAGGCTCATTCTCCCGAAAGGAATCCTCATGCCTAGAGCCCACGAGCACCACGAAATCGACCGGCACACCCCCGCTCGAGGTGCGCCCGCCACGCACGGAGCCTTGGCGCGGCCGACCCGCAGGAGGGTGGCCCTGCCGACCGCGCTCGTGCTCACCCTCGTCGTCCCCCTCCTGGCCTGCCACGGGAACCCTCACGCGTCCTCGCTCGGCGAAGCGACGGCCCGCCCGACCTCGGGCGGCCCGCTCGGCGAAGCGACGGCCCGCCCGACCGCGGGCGGCGGATCCGGGAAGGCCCCTCCCAGGCAGGATGTCGTTCGGCCCGGGGACCCCCCGGTGGCGCTCCAGGTACACGTCGACGACCCGGTCGTCCCCGACCCGGCGTCGGATCCGTGGGACTGGACCGGGATCGTGGGCACGGGTCAGAGCCTCTCCGTCGGGTACGAGGGCCGCCCCGTCCTCTCCACGACGAGGTCGTTCAACAACCTGAAGCTCGTGGACGACGGGCCCGATCCGAAGTTCGCGACCGCCAAGAACCTCGACGTGGGGGCGCTCGTGGAACCGATCCGTCCGCTCTCCGAGACGTTCTCGGGGCCCCACTACACGCCCGGGCTGTACCCAGCCAACATCGGCGGAGAGACGGTTCACTGGGGGATGGGCTCCGAGTTGACGACCCTCGCCAGGCGGATGGGGCTCCCCGACCTCGTCTCCGTCCACACCGAGGTCGGAGAGAGCGGGAGCCCCATCAGCGGCATCGCCAAGGGGACCCCGCGGTCCTACGAGCGCGCCCTCTTCGAGACGCGGGCGATCGCCAGGATCGCCGGCGCGCGCCGTCTCCGCTTCGGTGTCGGCGGCGTCGTCCTCACGCACGGCGAGGCCGACTGGGACCTGCCGGACTACGAGGCGCAGCTCCTCCGGCTCGCGGTCGACTACGACGCCGATCTCCGGGCGATCACGGGACAGAAGCAGAAGGTCCCGATGTTCGTCTCCCAGCAGCACTCGTTCCCGGCGCGGGGGGAGGCCGGCCCGCCACGCGCGCTGTCGACCCTGGCCGCCTGGACCGCCGCCACGAAGCGACCGGATCTCGTCTCGTGCATCGGCCCCAAGTACCAGTACGCGTATCGCGACACCGTCCACCTCGAGCCCGCGAGCAGCCGGCGTCTCGGCATCAAGCTCGCGGAGGCCATGGCGCAGGAGCTTCTCGCCGGCAAGAAGTTCCGGCCGGTCGAGCCGACGAGCGCGACGCGCGCCGGAAACGTGGTCACGGTCTCGTTCCACGTCCCGAACCCGCCTCTGGTCTGGGACGGCGTGTTGCCGAAGCCCCACCCGGAGCCGGGCCACCCCTGGGCCGCGGGCAAGGGATTCGAGCTCGAGGACGCCACCGGTCCTCTCCGCATCGGCAGCGCGCGGATCGTGGGGAGCGCGGTCGAGATCACCCTGGCGGAGTCTCCCCGCGGGCCGATGGTCGTGCGCTACGCGATGACGATGGACGCGACGGGCCCCGAGGGTCCCCGTGGCGGCGAAGCGGACGGTCGGATGGGCCTGCTCCGCGACTCCGATCCGCTGATCGGCGTGGATGACGAGGAGCTCACGGTGACGTTCGAGCACGGTTCGCCGTGGGTCGAGGGGGACTTCTCGGGACACACGACGCACGACCTCGTCGTGGCCGACGGCGTACCTCCGGAGACGGCGATCAAGTGGCGATTCGAGAACATCCGCGTCGAGCTCAACAAGCCGTGGACCGGGCCGAGCGGCGTCCGCAAGGTTCACGTGCACTCGAACCAGTACAACTACGCGGTTGCGTTCGAGCTTCCGGTGCAGTGACCGACACGGCGAGGCGCGCTCGCCCGGCGACACGGTCCCACTCGGGGACTGATCGTTCAGGGGGCCTACGCGGACACCGTACCGTGAGGACATGGGAGTTCATTCCGTTCACAAGACGACGAGGCGCGAAGGCCGTGCGGGGATCCTCCGCGAGGTGTCCCCTCGCGGAGGGACGTGCGGGGAGGACGCGCCCCGGGATCGCCACTTCACGTTCGAGCTCCCGATGGACGTCCGCTGGAATGCTCGTGTCCTCCGCGTCATGACGAAGAGCGTGTGCCGATCGGGGATGCTCGTCGGTGCTCGAGCACTGCCCGCGACCCGCGACGTCGTCCGGGTCGAGGCAGCGTTGCCGCCCCGTGGCCTGCTGTTCGTTTGCGATGCGGTGGTCGTCGACGGAGCCATCCAGATTCTCGGCTCAGACGACGTGGGCGCGTGGCACGCGTTCATCGATCGGATCGAGCGCCTGACGGAGGAGTTCCGGCCTGCGCGCACCCCGTAGGCGCCGTCGCGTGGCCGCTCCCCACCTAATCCCCATGCCGTTCGGTCAGGGGCGATCCAGCGCAAGAGGAGGGGTGCCCCCACTCGCCGCGCTGCGCGCGTCGGTCTCCCCCAAATCGCGCGCTACGCGCGCTCAGGGGGAGACGAAGAGGTTCCGGGCTGAGGAATCCCCTCATTTTCGAGCCCGAGCCCGAGCCCGAGCCCGATTCCTGCGCAACGAACCCGCGGTTCGTGCCGACTGGCGGGCATGGACGGGTTCGAACATGAGCGACTCGACGTCTACCGTGCGAGCATCG
>SXNL01000067.1 GCA_005777185.1 Myxococcales bacterium | reverse complement strand
GGGGATTCCTCAGGCCGAGCACAGCAGCAGAAAGATCGCCCGCGACACGGTCGCGCGCTACCTCGCGGTGGCCGACGAGATGAAGCTCGCTCGAGATCGCGAGCCCACGGAAGCGGAGGTGCACGAGGTCGCGCAGCGGGTGGCCTCGGTGGTCTGCGCGAACGTCGGCCACACGAACTGGTAACACCAGGGCGATCGTCAGGGACCCCGATGCGCTCAACCCGGTGCTCGTCGCCTGCAGGCGCGTGGGATCTACGTCGACCCGGCGCGCATCCGCAAGCCGAAGGATAAGCCCCGCGTCGAGAACCCCTCTGCGTCGGTCTCGACGGGTTCACGCTCCACGCGGCCACGCGGGCCGGCGCAGAGGACGAGAGAGCACGCGAGGCGCTGCTGGAGTACGTGCTCCGTCCCCCTATCGCCCAGGACCACGTCGCGCCCGCGCCCGAGGGTCTCGTGCGCATCACCCTGAAGCGGCCCTACTCCGACGGCACCGTCGCGATCGACATGGATCGCGCTCGCTGCTGGCCCGGCTCGCCGCCCGCGCCGCGCCGACACACCGTGCGTTACGGGGGCGTGCTCGCGGCTGCCAGCAAGGTACGCGCGCGGATCGTCCCGTCGCAGAGGCCCGAGTCGTCCGCGCTCGACGGCGAGGTTGTGGACGAGGGTGCACGCACGTGCACGCACGGAGGAACAGAGGAGGAGGCCCGCCCGAGGAAGGGCTCGCGGTACTGGAGTTGGTCGGAGCTGCTCCTCCGAGCGTTCGAGATCGACATCCTGACGTGCCTCGCCTGCAAGGGCGCGATGCGGCTGGTGGCCGTGGTCACCGAGCCCAGCAGCATCGCCCGTTACCCGCGCGGCATCGGCGAACCCTGCCCGCGCGCGCGCCGGCCCGGGGACTGGAAGAGCCGCGTCATGCGTCGGGCCGCCGGCCACGCCGACCCCTCCGCCGCCTAACCGAGACGCCCTGACGATGCGCCCGCCGGGAGACGGTCCGCGACACCTGCAGGATGACGCCGGTGAGGATGCCGCTGGCGCGCTCGGCGCGGACGTCCTCCGTATGGTGCGCGACGGGGAGATGCCCGTCGAGGCCCACGCGCCGCTCATGAACATCGTGAACAGATCACCGAGTAGGCGACCTGGCGGTTCTTCTCGGAGAGGGCGGTCATGCAGCCGAGGAGGGCGCCCTCGGCGAGCCCGGCCATCTCGCGCACCTTGGCGCGGATCCGCTCGACGTCGCGCCGCAGGCTCTCCTCGAAGTGGGTCATGCTCTGGCCCTCGCGCCGAGCAGTGTCCCCGGGCCGTGTGACACCAGGGTGACACCGCGGTTACTTTGTCCGCCGCGTCGTCACACGTCACCGAGCACGATCGCTCGCGCGAACGACAGGCACGCCTCGCAGATCGGGCGCTCCGCATGCCCTCGGAGAGGTGAGGTCTGGGCGACGCAGAAGGCGCACGCGGCGTCCGCGTCATCGACGAAGGCGTGTGCGTCGACGGCGCACGTCTCGCACACGGCCGCCCCGGTGGCCGACACGAGCCACGGGTGCGTGGTCGCGTCGCACAGCAGGCAGCGGGGGGCGTCGTCGGACGAAGCGCGGCGCGAGGCGATCCGGACACGCGACGGATGGCGAGGGCGAGAAAACGCGACGCTTCGCGCCGCGGAACGGTGGAGAGCCTTCATGCCGTCACTCTCCCCGACGATTGTGACGTCCAGGGCACGGTCGCGCACTTTCCACGTAACAAGCACCGTCGCGAGAATGTCACGCCGGAAACACGGGGATTCGCTGGTACCGTGCGGCGAATGCCTCGCTTCGCCGCCATCGATCTCGGTTCGAACGCGCTCCGGCTACGCATCGTGGAAGCGCAGCCGGCCCCGGACGAGCCGTCGCCTCCCCTGTCGTCGCGCTCGGGGCTCCCTCGGGAGCGCTTCACCGAGATCGCGAGCATGCGCGTCCCCGTTCGCCTGGGCACCGGCGTGTACCTGGACGGACGCCTGACGACGGCCGCCATCGGTCAGGCGTGCACGGCGCTGCGCGAGTTCCGCGAGGCGATGGACGAGGCGAAGGTCGACGTCTACCGCGCCACCGCGACCAGCGCCGTCAGGGACGCGAAGAACGGCGCGCTCCTCGTCGAGCGCGCGCGGCGCGAGGCGGGCATCGACGTCGACGTCATCGAGGGCGTCGAGGAGGCACGCCTGATCAAGATCGCCGTCCTCGGGCGGGTCCCGCTGGAGGATCGGACGGCGCTGCTCGTCGACGTGGGGGGCGGCTCGACCGAGGTCACGCTCCTCGACCGAGGCGCGGCCACGTTCTCGATGTCGCTCCAGCTCGGGACGGTCCGCCTCCTCGAGACCTATCTCGGCGGCGGGGAGGGGACGGGCTCACGCAGGGCCATGCGCCTCCTGGAGGAGGGGGTCGCCCGTGCGTTCGCCGAGATCCGCCCCCACGTGCCGCCGAAGCCGGTCGACCTCGTCATCGGCATGGGTGGAAACAGCGAGACGCTCGCCGTGCTCTGCCCCGGGCGGGCGCCCGGCGCGATGCGCGCGATCGACGTCGGTGCGCTGCAACCGCTCGTGCAGTCCATCGCGAAGATGAGCCTCGACGAGCGCTGCGACAAGCTCGGACTCCGCCCGGATCGGGCGGACACGCTGCTGCCCGCGGCGGCCATCTTCCGGTACGCCGCCGAGATGTTCCAGGCGTCGATCATCTCTGCGCCCGGGGTAGGCCTCAAGGAGGGCATCCTCGAGGAACTCGTCGCGCGGCACTTCCACACGTGGGACACGCTCGGCGAGGAGGCCGGCGTCATCGCGGCGTGCGTCACGCTCGGCCGGCGCTACCGTTTCGACGAGGCCCACGGTCGGCTCGTCGCGTCCTTCGCAGGTACGCTCTTCGACGCCATCGCGCCGTCGCGCGGCCTCGACGCTCGCGATCGCCTGCTGCTCTCGGTGGCGGCGTGGCTCCACGACATCGGCGACTTCGTCCGCTACGACGCCCACCACAAGCACAGCTACTACCTGATCCAGCACTCCGACATCATGGGCCTCGCGCGTGAGGAGCGCGAGATCGTGGCCAACGTCGCCCGCTACCACCGGAAGGGCCCGCCGGACACGACGCACCCCAACTTCCGCGATCTCGACAAGGCCGCCCGGAGCAAGGTGCGGGCGCTCTCCTCCATCCTCCGTGTCGCCGACGCGCTCGATCGCGAGCACCTCGGGAAGGTCCGTCAGCTCACGGCGGACGTGGAGAAGCGGCGCCTCGTCCTCCGCCCGTCGGGCGACGAGGCCCGCGAGCTCGAGGAGTGGTCGGTCGGCGTGAAGTCGCCGTTCTTGACCGACGTGTTCGATCTCGACGTGGTGCTCGCCTGATCCCGCTCACGGCCCGGCGGCGCGCCATCGGTAGCCGAGCGCCGCGCAAGTGGTCACGCCCCGATCGGCGTGACCTCGACCGCGACCGACAGCGTCTCGCCGCCGCCGCCCACGTAGATCGTCCCCGACGTCGGCGTCGCGTCCACGTAGTTGCGCCCGACCGCCACCCGCACGTGCTCCGTCTGCGTGACACAACCGTTCGTCGGATCGAAGCCGCGCCACCCGACCTCGGGGAGGTATACCTGCACCCACGCGTGCGACGCCTCGGACTGCGCGCGGTTCGGGCTCCTCGGGCCCGTGTAGATGTACCCGCACACGTAGCGCGCCGGGATCGACAGGAGGCGCGCGAGGCAGATGAAGAGGTTCGCGAAGTCCTGGCACACGCCGCGGCGGTTCGCGTACACGTCGAACGGCGTGGTCGCGAGCGTCGTGGTGCCCTGCCGGTACGCGTACTCGCCGTGGATGGCCGAGTTGAGGTCGAGCAGCGTGTCGAGCAGATCGTAGTCGTTCCGGCTCACGAAGCTCATCGCGTACTCGGTCAGCTCGGCGAGCTCGCTCTCGGCGAGCTCCGGCGGGAGCAAGAACGGCTGGAGCACCTGGCGCTGCCACGGCATCCAGACGAGCGGGATCGACGAGCGCACGTGGAGCGGGCTCTGCCCGAGCGGATCGACGTCGAGGCACTCGACGCGCGACCGCGCCAGGATGGCCAGCTCCGTGAAGGGATCCTCGATGAGGAGCTTCTGCACGCGGTTGCCGAAGACGTCCTCGTAGTCGCGCGCGTGCCCGTCCACCGACACCTCGAGCGCGTGCGCGTGGAGCGTCTGCGCCGCGTCGTGGACGGGGCGCAGGCGGAAGACGTGCGTGCTCCGCTCGATGGCCTTCTCGTAGCGGTACACGGTGCGGTGCACCACGTCGTAGGTGCGCGCCGACGTGGGCGTCGGCATCCTGACCTTGCTCGGCAGCGGCGCGACCGGCGCGCTCTCGCCCGGGGTGAGCCGCGCGCGCACCTGCCCCTGGCGGACGATGACGAGGCCGCCCGGGGGCAGCTTCACCCACGCGCCGGCCGCCTTGCCGATGGGTTCCATCGGCGTGGACGCGACGATCACGCCGACGCGGCTCTTGATGCCGCGCTTCATGAGGTCGATCTCGAGGTCGTCGTCGGAGAACGCGGCCGCCTCGAAGGGCGGGCGGAGCTGGCATAGGAACATGCCACCGTCGCCGCGCCGGTCGGCGTACGCGAGGAGATCGTGCCCGTCGGTGAGGACGACGTTCACGCTCCCGTGCTCGTTGATGTTCTCGAGCCACGCGCGGAGCGCGGACGGATCCGCCTCGCCCAGCGTTCGCCACCCGTGGCGCGCGATGCGGTCGAGCAGATCGCAGAAGATGAGCTCCGTGTCGGTGCTCCCGATGGGCTCGAACGAGCGCGGGCGCGTGCTCACGCCGGGCTCGTCCTCGCTCGACGGGAGCTGCGGCGAGCTGTCGAACGGCGCCGCCTTGCGGATGGTGCTCTCCGACGGGCGCATGCGCACCGAGGGCGGCTTCAGCTCCAGCCGCTCGAGGCTCCCGCTGTGCGCGAAGAGCCAGTCGCGGCCGCCCCAGCCGCGCGAGAACGGCTGCGTGTTGGCGTCGCTGCGGCCGCCCCAGCGGGCGGTGCGGATGTGCATCACCATCAGCGGCGACGCGAGGTGCTCCCACACCTTGATGAGCTCGCTGCGGATGCTCCCGAGCGTGGGCGCCGGCTCCTTGAGCACGCTCGCCGCAGGCTCGCTGCCGGGGTAATAGCCGATGCCCCAGCCGTCCGGGGCCTTCCTGCCGGCGTGCAAGCACCTGAGGTCGAACGACGGCGCGAGCTCTCCCTCGAACGACATCGCGAGGACGTTGGGCATGCGAAGGCACGATCCTACCCGTTACGGTTTGCGGGGGTGGGTCTTTCGCGCGTACACTGTGCCGTGGGCCGCGCGCCCGGCACGCCCGAGGAGGGTCGACCATGAAACGTATTCTTGGACTGGCGGTGGTCGTGCTCGGGGCCGGTGGGCTGCTCGCGTGGGGGGGATGCTCCTCCACGGCGCCCGTCGAGGAGAACACAGCCGACGCGGAGGCGGACGGCTCCGCGGATGATTCGTCGACGCCGCTCGCAGACACGGGCGCCGACTCCGGGAGGGACTCGGGCCGGGACTCGGGCAAGGACTCGGCGGTCGTCGTGGACAGCGGGTTCGACTCCGGCATCGACTCCGGCCCGTTCTTCGACGCGGGCCCTCCGGCGCCCGCGGCCGGGAGCCCGTGCACGAAGGTGGGCGAGCTCCTGACGACCTACTGCGGCTTCTGCGGCTTCCGCGAGTCGGTGTGCGAGGCCACCAAGGTGTGGAGCGCCCCGGGGCCGTGCCAGGGCAGCGTGGCGGGGGGTTGCACCCCGTACGCCTCGCGCACGGGCGCCTGCGGCAACTGCGGCAGCGCGCCCGAGGTGTGCACCACGACGTGCAAATACGTGCAAGGTGCATGCATCGAGCCTGCTGGCGCGTGCGCGCCGGGCACGGTCGAGTTCACGTCCGCGGGCTGCGTGAACCCGGACGAGTTCAAGAGCCGGAGCTGCGGCGCGACGTGCACGTTTCCGGCGTTCTCCGCGACGTGCGCCCCGCGGAAGCTGACGATCGCGGGCACAGTGGGCGCGAGCGTCCGCTCCGAATTCGTGCTCGACGTGGCGAAGACGATGAAGAAGCTCGACGAGTTCACGACGTGTCCGAACGCTCAGTTCGACATCGGGCTCGTGAGCTTCTTCTCCGTGGTCGTGGAGAACACGACGGGCAAGGCCGCCACGGTCACGGCCTACAACCGGCCTGCCGTCGGCGGCGCCGAGCTCGACACGCTGATCTGGACGTACAACGGGACGACGCCGCCCACGACCGACGCGCAGATCAAGGCGTGCGCGAAGGGCATCGCCGACGAGTGCACCGGCACCCTCGCGAGCAACATCTGCGGCAACACGATGGAGATGTTCAACCTGGCGGCGCTCGAGGGGATCACCATCCCGGCGGGTGGGAAGATCCTCGTCTACGTGTCGGGGTACGACTCGACGGTGCTGGGGAAGGTGTCGCTGGTCCTCCGGACCGACTCGCTGCTCTGAGGACGGTTCGGTACCGTCGCCGCACTCGCCGTCGAGCGCCGACGGGTCACGGCCCGGTCGTCACCCTCGCCCCAATCCGAGAAGCTCCACGCTGATCCCGTTGCAGATCTGCGCCACCTCGTCGACCACGTGCGTCAGGATCTGGTGGAGCTCGACGTGCCCCAGCGAGGCGCCGTCGACCCCGGCGATGCGCGTGTCCAGGCGTGCCAGGCGCGCGAGCGTCGCGCCTCCGGGGAGCGACGTCTGGTCGGGCGGCCGGATCGCGCACAGCCGCTCGTAGGCCGAGTGCACGCAGTACCGCACCGATCGCGGGAACCTGGGCTCGCCGAGCAGGAACTCGGCCACGGCGCCGCCGCTCACGCCCCCGTGGCGGATCTTCAGGAAGGGTTCGAAGCCGCTGCACGCCCGCAGCAAGGACAGCCACAGGGCCGTCTCCACGGAGGCGTAGCGCGACACGGGCCCGCCCTCCTCCTCTCCGAAGGCCGACGCCAGCGCGTGGTGCTGCACGTCGAGCAGGCGCGCGGTCTGCCCCACGCGCTCGAGCATCACGCCGAGCCAGACGAAGTCGAGCGCGATGTCGTGGAGCATGGTGCTCCGGAGGAGCCCGAGGCAGAGCTGCGTGGACTGCCGCACGTGCCGGTAAAAGCCGACGGGATCGCGGTCGTACTCCGCGCGCGTCTCGTCGCGATCCACGAACAGGTAGAGCTCGTTGGTCGACTCCCAGACCTCGAGGCTCACGACCTCGCGGATGGAGCGCGCGTTCTCGCGCGCGGCGCCCGTCGAGCAGAGGAGGCTCGCGCCGTTGTCCTCCGCCCAGGTCATGAAGCGCTGCACACGCTCGCGATCGCCCATCGCCTCCGCGCCGTGGGCCGCCAGGAACGCCTTCTCGACGCCGCACACGATCACGATCGGCCGCCAGCACTGCTCCGGCGAGAGCTCCGCGTCGAGGGCGAGGTTGTGGGTGACCTGGAGCAGGCGCGCGGTGCTCTCGGCGCGCTCCATGTAGCGGCCGTACCAGAACGCGTGATCGGCGACGCGCGAGATCATGGCCGCCCCTTGAGGACCCAGGTGTCCTTCGATCCGCCGCCCTGGCTGGAGTTCACCACGTACGAGCCCTCCGTGAGCGCGACCCGCGTGAGGCCACCGCGGAGCACCCACGGCCCCCACGGGCCGGTGAGCACGTACGGCCGGAGGTCCACGCGCCTCGGCGCGGCGCGGCCGGGTCCGACCCAGGTCGGGCAGCTCGAGATCTCCAGGCGCGACTGCGCGATGTACCGCCGCGGCTCCGCCTCGATCCGGCGACGGAACTCCTCGCGCTCGGACGCCGAAGCGCTCGGCCCCATCAACATCCCGTAGCCGCCCGCCTCGTCGACGGCCTTCACGACGAGCTCGGACAGGTGCTCGAGGACGAAGCGGCGATCCTCGTCGCGCGCGCACACGTGGGTGGGCACCTGCGCGAGGATCGGATCCTCGCCGAGGTAGAACCGGATCATGTCGGGCACGTAGGGATAGATCGCCTTGTCGTCGGCGACGCCGTTCCCGGGCGCGTTGGCGAGTGCGACGCGGCCCCTGGCGTACGCGCGGATGATGCCCGGGATGCCGAGCAGGCTGTCCGGGCGGAAGACCTCGGGGTCGAGGAACGCCTCGTCGATGCGCCGGTACACGACGTGGACCCGCTTCGGGCCGCGGGTGGTCTTCAGGAAGACCGTGTCGTCGTCGACGAACAGATCCTGCGATTGCACGAGGTCGACGCCCATCGTGCGCGCGAGGAAGCTGTGCTCGAAGTAAGCCGAGTTGTAGGGGCCTGGCGTCAGTACCACCACGGTAGGACCGCTGCCGCCGTCCGGCGGCGACACCGACCGCAGCGTCTCGGCGAGCCGCGCCGGGTAGTGGTCGACCCGGCTGACGGCCGCGGCCTCGAACACGCGGGGCAGAAAGCGCTTCGACACGAGGCGGTTCTCGACGACGTACGACACGCCGCTCGGCGTGCGGAGGTTGTCCTCGAGCACGCGCAGCGTGCCGCCGCCGTCGCGGACGAGGTCGATGCCCGACACGTGGATGCGTACGCCGCCCGGCGGCGTGACGCCATGGAGCGCGGGCAGGTAGCCCTTCGCGGCGAGCACAAGCTCGCGTGGGATGACGCCTTCCGAGAGGATCCGCTGCTTGCCGTAGACGTCGTCGAGGAAGAGGCCGAGGGCGACGATGCGCTGCGCGATCCCGCGATCGAGCGCGTCCCACTCGCGGGCCGAGACGAGGCGTGGGAGCAGGCAGAACGGGAAGATCTTCTCCACGCCGCGCTGGTCCGTGTAGACGGAGAAGGTGACGCCCTGCGAGAGGAGCGTCCGCTCCGCGGCCGACTGCGCGCGCGCGAACACGTCACGCCCCTCGGTCTCGAGCGCCTCGACGACGTGCCGAAGCTCGGGGCGAGGCGCTCCGCCCGGGTCGAAGAGCTCGTCGAAAGCGCCGGGGATCGGAGCGTACGCGTCGAAGATCCGGTTCACGGGTCTCGTTCCTCGGGCTCGGGCTCGGGCTCGGGCATGGTGCGATCGAGCGGGAGGCGGCGGAGGTCCAGGGTGCACGGCGCGTCGTCGTGCGGCGTGGCGCGCGCCGCGGCGACCGGCCACGCGAGGGGGCCCTCGATGGTGAACCGCTGCGCGCGTCGGGCCGCGGCCTCGAAGCGCGTGAGGGGCGGGGTGTCGAACGCGCGGCCCTCAGGGTGCCAGACGTGGTACGCGCACGCGCCCAGCGAGCGCCGCGCCCACAGGTCGACCACGTCGATGCGTATCGGGTGGTGGATCCCGAGGTGCGGGTGGAGGGCGTGCGGCGGCGCCCACGCGCGGAACCGCACGCCCGCCACGCGGTCGCCCGCCGTGCGCGTCGGCCTCGTCGGGAGGAGGTGCCCGTTCACGAGGAGCGCGTGCCGCTCCGGCACCATATCCCCGGCGCGAACCTCGATCCGCTCCATGGAGGAGTCCACGAACCGCGACGTGCCCGTCGCGGTCAGCTCCTCCCCGAGCACGTGCCACGGCTCGATGGCGTTGCGGATCTCCACGCGCACGTCGCCGGCCGTGAGCGCCCCGACGAGCGGGCAGCGCAGCTCGAGGAAGGGGCGGTAGGCCTCGACGGGGAGGTCGATCCCGCGCCGCGCCAGCTCGAGGGCGACGTCCTCGAGGTCTCGCCAGAGCCAGTAAGGGAGGAGGAAGCGGTCGTGCAGCGCCTGGCCCCAGCGGACGAGCGGCGCCCGGTAGGGCTCCTTCACGACGGCGGCGACGAGCGCGCGCGCGAGCGTCATCTGGGCCACGGCCATCCGCGGGTGGGGTGGCATCTCGAAGGCGCGGAGCTCGATCAGGCCCTGGCGGCCGTGCGCTGTCCGAGGGTCGAACAGCTTGTCGATGCAGATCTCCGCGCGGTGGGTGTTGCCGGAGAGATCCACCAGCAAGTGCCGGAAGAGCGCGTCCGACACCCATGGCGCGGCGGTGTCCGGGGGTGTGTCGAACGCGCGCGCGAGCGCGATCTCCAGCTCGTACAGGGCGTCGTGACGCGCCTCGTCCACGCGCGGTGCCTGCGAGGTCGGACCCACGAAGAGGCCGGTGAAGAGGTAGCTCAGGGAAGGGTGGTGCTGCACGAACGTGATCAGGCTCGCGAGCACGTCGGGTCGGCGGAGGAAGACGCTCTCTTTCGGCGTGAGCCCGCCGAGCGTGAGGTGGTGGCCGCCGCCGCTCCCGGCCATTCGCCCGTCGACGAGGTACTTCTCCGCGTGAAGGCCCGCGTGGAGGGCCGCGTCGAAGACCTGCCCGAGGATCACCGCGTGCTCGGCGGAGGTCGCGCTCGGCGGGATGTTCACCTCGACGACGCCCGGGTCGGGGGTCACGGAGAAGCGGAAGAGGGCGGGATCGCGCGGCGGCCCGTAGCCCTCGACGACGACGTCCGCGTGGCCGAGGGCCGCGCGGGCGCGATCGACCGCGGCGACGAGCTCGAAGAAGTCACCTGCGGCGGACAGCGGGGGGAGGAAGACGTGGAGCGCGAGGTCGCTGCCCGCGGGCCGCGCCTCGACGCACAGCGCGGTGCGCAAGCGCGCGGGGACGCGATCGGCGTGGCGCACCGGGAGCGACACCTGCCTTGCGTCGCTCGCGTCGTCGCGGCGAGGGTCGGGGGGGAGCCCCTCGGGCCACGGATCCTCCCTCGGGACGACCGGCGCCGCCCACGGAAGTGACGCGAGGGGGAGCCGGAGGCCCATGGGGCCGTCGCCGGGCACGAGGAAGACGTGACCGCGCCGGAGCGCCCACCGCTCGCTGACCCACGCGCCGCTGTCGGGTCGCCGCGCGAGCGGAAGCACGAACCCCACCTCCGTCCCGAGGCCGCGATCGAGCACGCGCGCGAGGCGGCGACGGGCCTCGTCGTCGCGGAGATCGCAGGCCAGGGGATCGACGTCCACGGGGAGGCTCGCCTCGTCCTCGAGGAAGCGCCAGGGGTCCTCGTATGCAGACTGCACGTATCCGGCCACGCCCAGCTCGCCAGCGATTGCCGCAGCGAGCGCGCGCGCCGCCCCGACCCCGTCGCCCTCGAGGCGTGCCCCGCGCTTCGCGCCTGCTCCCTCGCCGGTCCAGATGACGCCGCCGTCCCTGCGCCCGCAGATCTCGAGCGACCAGCGCGGCAGGCTCTCACCCGGATAGTGCTTTCCCTGCCCGAGCACCACGACGCCGCCGGGGGCGAGGCGTCGCCTCAGCTCCGCGCTCAGCGCGACCGCCCTCTCCCACTTGTCCGGACCGAGCGCGGCGCCGTTCCACTCCGGAGCCTCCGCCCCCTCGCGCGCGTTGAACGTGGGCTCGCCGCCCATCGTGAGGACCACACCCGCGGCGCGCAGCGCGGCGTCGATCGCCTGTCCGGCGGCTCCGAGGCGCTGCCACACGGCCTCCTCGTACGGTGAGGTCGGCCTCGGCTCGTGGCCCAGCCGTCCGAGCGTCATGGAGAACGTCACGCCCTCCGCGAGAACGTCGCTCGTGCCGTCCACCGGCGCAGCCGCGGCAGGCGTCGCCGCGCACGCGAGCGGGATGTGGCCCTCGCCACACAGGAGGCCGCTCGTCGCGTCGAGCCCGATCCAGCCCGCGCCCGGGATGAAGACCTCACCCCAGGCGTGCAGATCGACGACGTCGCGCTCGACGCCCTTCGGCGCGTCCGGGATCATCCCTTCGTCCGCGAGTTGCACGAGGTACCCGCTCACGAACCGCGCCGCCATGCCCCTCGCGCGCAGGGCGGCGATCAGCAGCACCGCCGAGTCGCGGCAGCTCCCGCGGCCTTCGGTCAGGGTCTGCTCGGGCGTGAAGACGCCGGGCTCGTCGCGGATCACGTACCGCGTGGCCTCGTGCACCAGGCGGTTGATCTCGACGACCACAGGCACCGTCATCCCCTCCGTCGGGAGCTTCGCGAGGAAGGCCTCGAAGCTCGGTCCGCAGGCGAGCGCGGGATCGTCCGTCGCGTGGTACGGCGCAAGCTCGCGGGCGAGGTCGTCGCGGTAGCGGAAGGGGAATCGCTCGGCGGTGTCGTCCACGAAGAAGTCGAACGGGTTGACCGGCTGCACGTCGACGACCATCTCGACCTCGACGTCGAACGAGGAGACGCGCGTCCCCGCCCGGTAGCCCACGCGCGCCACGTGGTTCCCCGCCGGATCCTGCTGCCACCGAACGCTGGCCCGCTCGTCGAGCCGGAGCGCGTACGTCTCGACCCGTGCCCGCACGTGGCTCGCCGGTCGCAGCCGGACGAGGTGGGGGCCGAGCGAAGCGGGTGCCGGGTACGCGTAGGACGACCTGTGTCGGAGGAGGAGCCTCATGTCCGGGCCAGGAGCAGCCTACACCATCGATTGTTTCCGCGGCGTTTCCTCGGTCCGGGGGAACGGGACGCCGTGATCAGCGGGGGAGCTCGGCCATCAGCCCGAAGTGATCGGAGAGCCGGGTCTCGCGGGTCCTCCCGTCGTGCTCCACGGTGACCGCCTTGTCGAGGATGCGCTTGTAGCGGACCGCGCCGCAGCCCGCCGTGAAGATGTGATCGTACTGCTTCTCGTCCGTGCCGCTCGCGAGCGGGTTCGCGGGCGGCGGGCACCACGTGCACGTGGGCTTGTCCCAGGTCTCGCGGAGGCCGTGCCGCGCGAAGCCGGCGATCGTCGACTCGAGCTCGGGCTTGATGGTCCCGGCGCCCTGGCTGGCGTTGATGTCGCCGAGGGCGATCCGGCATCCCGCCTGGGGCAGCGCGGCGGCGACCTTGTCGACCTGCTGCGCCTGCTCGTCCTTCCAGCTCGTGAACGTGCCGCCGCGCGGGTACGGGACCGTCGTGAGGTCGGAGGACATGTGGGTGCAGGCGATCGCCCTGCCCTCGATCGTGACGCGGATGAGGCCGCGGTGCACGAGCTCGGTGCCGTAGGACTCGAAACGCGCGCTCGTGATGGGGTGGCGGCTGAAGACAGCGAGGCCGTTCCGGCCCTCCTGCACGAACTCGTTCGCGCGGAAGAGGCAGCTCGTGGGCGAGTCGGTGTTGGAAGCGAGGCAGAGCTTGCAGCGGTCGGACAGCGCGTCGTACTCGTCCTGGCAGGCGTTCTGCACGCACGCCTCGGCGCTGACGCCGTCGGGGTTGCACTTCGCGTCGACGCAGCTCTTGAGCGAGCTCAGCTTGAAGGGGTTGCACGAGAACCAGCGGCGCCCGTCCTCCTCGGTCTTCTGCCGGAAAGCGTACGGGTGCGTGCTTGCGAGGCCGCCTCGGATGCGCTCGTAGTCGGCGTCGCCCCAGACCTCCTGCATGCACACGACGTCGGCGCCGGAGGCCTGGACGGCGGGCGCGATCTTCGCGAGGCGCTCGTCGGCGAGCGCGACGCCGCCCCGGACGAGACCGGCGTTGAAGGTCGCGATCTTGAAGGACCGTGCGGAGATGGCCTCGTCGCTCTCGCCCGTCTCCTCCGTGGACACGACGCACGCGGCCGCGAGGAGAGCCGAGAGGGCGGTGAGAAGGAGCCGGGCGTGCGCGGTCAGCGGCTGCATGACGCACATGTAGGCAAAGGACATACCTGGACGCCTTCAGCGATTTTCCGCGGAATCTGCGATCGCAGGGGGAAGTGTGGAAGGCACCCGAGGGAACAGCGATCCACCCGGCAGCGTAGTACCCTGACTCCATGGCCGGACCCGCCAACCCCCTCTCGCGCCGTGGCGCGCTGCTCTCGGTCGCGGCGTCGGGGACGGTGCTGCTGTCCGGGTGCGCGGCGCACGCGCAGGCGAAGGCGCCACCGGCGATCCCTCCGGGGCCCGCCACCCCGCCGGCTCCCAGCTCCGGGCCCGGCAAGCACGTCGTCCGACCGCTACCCTTCGACCCCACGACGCTGAGAGGGCTCTCCGAGAAGCTCCTTGTCTCGCACCACGACAACAACTACGCGGGCGCGGTCAAGAACCTGAACCGCGTCGAAGAGGAGCTCGCCCGCGTGACCCGGGACACGCCCGCGTTCGTCCTCGGCGGACTGAAGCAGAGCGAGCTCCAGTTCCGCGCATCGGCCACGCTCCACGAGCTCTACTTCGCGAACCTGGGCGGTGACGGGAAGGCGGGCCCGGCGGCGGAGAGGGCGTTCGGCGACGCGCACGGCGGCTTCGCGCGCTGGGAGGAGCTGTTCCGCGGCGTGGGGATGAGCCTCGGCGGCGGGAGCGGCTGGGTGGTGACCGCGTGGGATCTCCACCGCGACGCGGTGTGGACCTACGGCGCCCAGAACCACACGCAGGCGCTCGCCGCCACCGTGCCGATCCTCGTCATGGACATGTACGAGCACGCGTACCAGATGGACCACGGCGCTCTGGTCGCGAAGTACATCGACGCGTTCTTCGCGAACGTCCAGTGGGACGAGGTGGGGCGACGCATCGAGCGGGCGAGACGCGCGGCCTCCGCGATCCGCGCGTGAGGGAGGCCCCGGAGCGCGCCCTGGCGCCGCCGGACGACCCGGGTGCGACGACGGCGCCGCGACGCGTCTCCTTCGGCGAGGCCACGCGGGTCTGGGCGTACATCGGCCTGGCGAGCTTCGGCGGACCCGCGGCGCAGATCGCGCTCATGCACCGGGAGCTCGTGGAGCGTCGGCGGTGGATCAGCGAGCCGCGCTTCATGCACGCGCTGAGCTACTGCATGCTGCTGCCCGGACCCGAGGCCCAGCAGCTCGCGATCTACATCGGGTGGCTCATGCACCGCACGAGAGGCGGCCTCGTCGCCGGGATCCTGTTCGTGCTCCCCGGCTTCTTCACGGTGCTCGCCCTCTCCGCGCTGTACGCGGCCTTCCGCGAGGTGCCCCAGGTGGCGGCGCTGTTCTTCGGGCTCAAGGCGGCCATCCTCGCCGGGGTCGTCGAGGCCGTGATCCGCATCGGCAAGCGCGCGCTCCCGACGCGGGCGCTGTATGCGGCGGCGGCCGCAGCGTTCCTCGCGCTGTACCTCTTTCACGTCCCGTTTCCGCTCATCGTGGCCGGCGCGGCGCTGGCTGGACTCGTGGGCGCCACGCGGTGGCCAGGCGCGTTCACCCGTCCACCGGGGGCCACCGTGGGCGAGGCGGGATCGTACGTGGTCGACGACCTCCTCCGTCGAGGCGAGCTCGAGCACACGCGCCCCTCGCTCAGGCGTGCGCTCGTCGTCCTCGTCGTGTCGCTCGGCCTCTGGGCCGCACCGCCCGCCGCGCTCGCCCTCGCGCTCGGACGTGATCACGTCCTCGTGCAGGAGAGCGTCTTCTTCGGCGAGGCCGCGGTCGTCACGTTCGGCGGGGCCTACGCCGTGCTCGCGTTCGTCGCCCAGCGGGCCGTCGAGACGTACGGCTGGCTCCGACCGGGGGAGATGATCGACGGCCTCGGCCTCGCGGAGACGACGCCGGGGCCGCTCATCCTGGTGGTCGAGTTCGTGGGCTTCATGGGCGCGTACCGCTCGCCCGGCGGCTGGCCCCCGGTGGTGTCGGGCGTGGCGGGCGCCCTCGTCACGGTGTGGTCGACGTTCGTCCCGTGCTTCCTGTGGATCTTCGTGGGCGCTCCCTGGGTGGAGGCCTTGCGCGCGAGCCGCGCGCTCCACGCGGCCCTGACCGTCGTGATGGCCGCCGTCGTGGGGGTCATCCTGAACCTGTCGGTGTGGTTCTTCCTCCACGCCGCGTTCGCGCGCACGGAGGAGCGGCACGCGGGCCCGCTCACGGTGACGCTGCCCGCGTGGGGCACCGTGGACGTGGCCATGGTCGCCCTCGCGGCGGGCGCGATGGTCGCGCTGGTCCGTTTCCGTGTGGGCATGGGGAAGACGCTCGCCGTGAGCGCGCTGCTCGGCGCCGCGTGGAGGCTCTGGTCGTGAGCGAGGACATGCGGTATCAGCCGCCCATGCCCACCCGCGATCCGCACACGGCGAGGAAGCCAGCGCCGCCGCTCTGGGTGGCCATCCTCGCGGTCGGCGCCGCCGTCCTCGGGCCACGCCTCACGATGCCGGAGGAGCGGCTGGCGGGGGCGCCCTTCGCGTACGTGCCTCCCGCGGACTTCGCAGAGGAGACGACGCCGTCGCCTGGGCGCCGGGCGGACGTGACCCATGTGTGGAGGTACGTGGGCTCGCGGCCCGGGGGGGACCCTGCGCCGTCGATCAACCGGGTCCACAGCGGGAGCCGCGCCACGGTCGAGCCCGCCGACATGCTCCGGGTCGCGTCCGAGATGCCGGCGAGCCAGAAGGCGGCGGGCGTCGAGTGGACGCTCCTCCGATCCGGCACGCGCGATCGTCCCGACGGCGCGCGCGTCGGCTTCATGGAGGCGCGCGTCGTCCAGGAGGGGCGGCCCCACCGCGCCTTGCAGCTCGCCTTCCCGGAGGACACGGGGATGTCGATCGTGAGCGCCACGTACACGGACGCGGACGAGGGCCCGGGGGCGAGCGCCGGATCATGGGCTGCGACCGTGCTCGACACGATCGCCACCGCCACGGGCGTCGCGCGTCGCGTCCCCCCGCCCCCCTCCTGGGTGAACGCCGCGTGGGCCGCGGGCGGGCTCGCGGTGGGCGCCCTCGTCCATCTGCTGCGATCACGGCGGCCCGCGAAGGCGTAGCCGGGGCGCGGCGTACTCGTTTTTCGCTGGGCGAACAGGGTCCCGCGGCGCGATGATGCCTCGCATGCCAGGACGTCGCCGTGTCCGGTGTCTCGTCGTCGCCGCGCCGCTCGTCGTCCTCGCCACCCCACGGCACGCCCTCGCCGAGGAGCGCGCCTGGAGGGATCCCACGGCGCCGCGCGAGGAGCCGCCGGCGGTCCAGGTCAAGCCGATCGCGTACGTCGAGGCGTTCTACCAGTACAACCTCAACCGCCCCGACAACGGCATCACGCACCACCGCGGCTTCGACAACCGGGCCGGCTCGATCACGCTCTCGAACGTCGCGCTCGGCCTCTCTGCCGACGCCCCGCGCTTCACCGGGACGGTCATCCTCCAGGTGGGTCACACCCCCGCAACGTATTACCTGGCGGAGACCGAGTCCTCGGGCGCGGCCGGGACGAACGCGAGCAGCGGCCGCCTCTTCCAGTACCTGCAGGAGGCCCACGCCGGGTGGAAGGCGCCGGTGGGCCGCGGCCTCCTCCTCGAGGGAGGCCTGTTCCCCTCGCCGATCGGCCCGGAGGTGCTCGCGGCGAAGGACAACTGGACGTTCTCCCGGTCGAACCTGTTCTTCGGGCTCCCCTACTACCATGTCGGTGTACGTGCAAAGTACACGCTCTCGGATCGCCTCTCCTCGACCGTCGCCCTGTTCAACGGGTGGAACAGCATCGTGGACGCCAACGAGGACAAGTCGCTCGCGTGGTGGCTCGCGTACGAGGACGGCTCCGCCGTGAACGCTCAGCTCCTCTACTTCGCCGGCAACGAGCGGCCGAGCGGCGCGCCCGAGGGACCGAACGTGCGGCACATGTTCGACGGCTTCGCGAAGCTCGAGGCCACCTCGTGGCTCGACGTCATGGCGCACGCGAACGGTGGGTTCGAGCCCACGCGCTTCGGCACTTCGACCTGGTACGGCGGCGCCGTCTACGCTCGCGCCAGGGCGGGCATCGTGTCGCTCGCGCTGCGCGCCGACCAGCTCCGCGAGCAGGCGGCCGCGAGCGGGGACGATCGCGCGCAGCCTCTCTTCTTCTCCGGCGCGAGGTGGGTGGGCTCCGGGACGGCGACCGGCGAGGTGCGGCCGCTCGAGGGCTTTGCCGTCCGTCTCGAGTACCGCCACGACGAGGCCGACTCGCCCCTCTACTTCCGCGGGGCGAGCACGGGCAACGGCTCGACGGGGGCACCCTCGCTCCAACGAATGCCTTTTCCGAACGGCATTGGCCCTAGGCCACGGCCGCGAAGCGCTCCGCGTTCG
>SXNL01000066.1 GCA_005777185.1 Myxococcales bacterium | reverse complement strand
CCGTCCTTGACGTTCTGGCCGTGCTCGGGCTCGCCGATGCGCAACGCTTGGTGGCTGTGCGAGCCCTCCTCTTGCGGATCACGGCGATGCTCACCGCGATGGTGCTGAAGCTCGGCTCGTCTTCGTCGGGCTCGGGCTCGCGCTCGGGCTCGGGCTCGACGTGAGGAACATGAGGGGATGCCTCAGGTACACAGGTTGACACGGCGCGTGCGGGCACGGATAGTGGTGGTTTCCTTGAAACAGGAGCGACCCATGACCTACCGGCACCTGGCCGTTCTTGCGTTCCCCTTCGCGATCTTGGTGGCTTGCAGGGAGCGTCCCCCGACTTCGTCCCCACGCTGCGCCCGGGATTCGACAGATGCCACCTGTTACCACGACGAGCAAGGCTCGATGACGACTTACCTCATCGACAGGAACGGCAAGCCGCGGGACGGCGCGACGGTGGTCAACCTGAACGTGACGGCCACGTGGCCCGCGAACACGAAGGCCCTCTACGACGCGAACTCGTGGACCTGGTCGCCCTGCGCGAGAAGAGGACGGACGACCCCTGCAGGGGGATCGACCTCAGAAGCACGGCGCCGCCCGGTCAGGAGCAGGGCGCGGGCGTGGTGCTTCGCAACGCGAACGGCATCGTGCCCAGCCCGGTGAAGAGCGGCGAGGTGGTGGTCCTCCTCTGGGCGACACAGGAGACGACGCTCTGCGGCAGCGACGGCTGGTGCGCGGGCAAGGGAGCCAGCACGTCGTGTCGGGAGGGAGGCGCCGGCGGGCTGAAGATGTGCGCGGCGCCGGGCGCGACGCCGCCCGCGCCGCCGATCGGGTGGTGCGGGACGGCCACCATCGAGGGGGGGACGGTGAAGGTCGAGATGAAGACGCCCGTAGACCTCAGGGCCCTGACGACGCCGCCCGCGCCCGCGTGCGACGTCTCGGGCGTCAAGTTCGATCCCCCGGCCCCGGGCAAGAAGCTGGAGGTGGGGACGGAGTGCCGGACCCTCGTGGCGTGCATCGACATCGCGAACCGGGACGCCGTCAAGGCCGCGGCGCCCAAGACAAACATATCGTCATGGTCTGGACGCGGATACTGTACGGAACAGCTGGGAGCCAGCGGGGGGGTGTACTTGCTCCAGGACGAGACTGCCACGACCCTCGCCAAGATCGACGACGCGGCCTTCGCCGAGATCTGCAAGGTCGCTGCGCTGCCCTTCAAGCCGGTCCTGACCTGCTGCGGCCTCGACGGCTGCCCCGCGTGTACCGACGGGATCAAGAACGGGGCCGAGACCGACGAGGACTGCGGGGGAGGCAAGTGCGGGAAGTGCTTCGCGGGACAGAGCTGCGTCGACGGGCCGCGCGACTGCGAGAGTGGCGTCTGCCTCGGGGGTGCTTGCGACTGACGGGGGGGCCGCTGGGCGCCCTCCGCATCGTCCAGCGACTTGCGGCTCGTCGCCTCCAACGGTGAGCTGCACCCGAATCTGCGCAACGGGCGGACGCCCCGGCCGACAGGCCGCGCACCATGTCTCGGTCACCTCGGTGACCTCGCCTCGCTGGCGCCCAGGTTGATCACCGCGTATCCTCTGGAGGCGTCATGATTCACGAGCACGATTGCGTCGTCCTCACCGCGGATCTCCCCGCGGAGGGGTTGCTCGCTGGCGACGTCGGCACCGTCGTCCACGTCCACGAGGCTGGCGCTGCCTACGAGATCGAGGTCGCCACGATGACCGGGCAGACCGTCGCGGTGACCACGGTGCCGGCCTCCCAGGTGCGTCCCCTGAGCCCGCGCGACATCTCCCACGTCCGCGATCTCGCCGCCGAGTAGGACGACGCGCCGCCGGTCCGCCCACCTCACGGGCAGGTGCTCCCGAGCGCCCCACCCGCGTACACGTCCGCCGGATACGGCGGCACCTTCGCCCCGTCGATCGCGATCGTCCGCACGAGCCCGCGCCCGCAGCGGCGGCCGAGATCCCAGGCGTGCGTGTCGTCGGCGAGCTTCACGACCTCGAGGCTCCCGTAGACGAGCGGCGCCCCCGACGTCGCGCGATCGGGCGCGCCGCCCTTCACGAGGAAGACCCCTGGCCCTGCACCGGAAGCGAGGCGCCGGCCCTCGCCGTGGGCGTCGATGACGAACGCCGCGCCGTCGTCCACCCCGATCCCGAGGACGTCCGGCGCCGCGAAGCCGTCCGCGATCTGCCGCGCCATGAACGCCGCGAGGCGGCCCATGCGGTCCTTGGCCGAGAAGTGCGGATCCGTGATCGTCCGCCCGAGGAGCCCGAGATCGAGCACGCGCTGCGTGAAGTGGATGCGCGCGTCGTACGGGTCGGCGAGCGCGACCGGCGTGGTGATGTTCTCCGACAGGGTCTGGAGCGCGTCGTTGACCGACGCGCCGAGGACGATCATGCCGGCGCTCGCGCCGCCCACCACGCCGCCGCGATCGTGGACGCCCTGCACGGCGGCCATGAGCGGCGTCCCCTTCCACCTCACGTACTTCGCCTGATCGCCGCCGGTCAGCCACACGATCTCCGCCCTCCGCGCGACGCGCGCCGCGAGGACGAGGTCGTCCGCCGTCGCGCCGTCCCCGATCGCGACCGTCTGCACCGAGGCGAACGGCGCGGCGGAGAGCCACCCCGTCGAGGCGTCGCTCGGGTACGCGGTGAGGACGACGACGTCGCCCCGACCGGCGACGCCGCGCGCGGACGTGTCGTGCATCCACCTGCGTACGACCGGCGCGTCGAAGCCGCCGTCGAGGACGATCCCCGGGCCCGCGGGCGGGGCCTCGTCGTCGTCGGGGCTGCCCAGGCGCGGGAACACGCGCAGCGCCGGCGAGGCGACGGGCTCGGCGTCGGCCCCCGCGTCGGCGATCCACGCGCTCGCGAGGGGGCGCGGGAAGCCGGGAGCGTCGCGGATCTCCACGACCGCGTCGCGCTCCCGCGTCACGCCCGAGCAGGCGAGGACGACCGACAGGAGAGCCGCGGCGGGCGGGATCCGCATCCCGTCAGGCTAGCTCAGTGCTTCGGTCCGAGCCCGGCGTGTTCCTCGAGCCTCGCCACGCGCGCGCGGAGGTCCGCGCGATCGCTCCGGTGCTCCTCTCGCCATTCGCGGATGAGACCGCTCGGCTCCTGTACGTCCCCGGACAGCCTGGTGACGACCGTGGCGAGGCGCACCTCCGACTCGTCGCCGTTCCCGGTCCCCTTCCTCGAGGCCATGCCCCATCCTGTCACACCGGGCGGCGTCGAGAAGGTCACCCCCGGCCCTCGCCCTGGTAGAGGCGACGCCCGCGATCAGGTCGGCGGACATGCGATCAAGCGTAGGCAAGACGTGCGCGAGCCGCCCTTGCCCGACGCCACCGTCCTGTGGTTGATGGGTTCCGATGCACCACGCTCGCCTCCTCGCCCTCGCTCTCACCGCGCTCCTCGGCGCGATCCCCGTCGCCTGCTCGCGCAAGGGACCCGCCGCCGCCATGGACAGCGGCGCGGCGCGAGCCGACGCGGCGCCCACGGCCCTCGGCGCGACCGACGCAGCAAGCTCGGCCACGACGGCGTCCGGCAAGAAGCCCAGCCCGATCTCGACCGCGAAGGTCCCCCTCGACAAGGCCGCGGCGAGAGCCTACGCCGACGCGCTCCGGACCGGGCGCAAGGAGACCGTGGCGAAGCGCTGGGACGCCGCCATCGCCGCCTTCGACGCGGCCCTCAGGGCGCTGCCGAGGGACGCGCGCGCGCTGTCCGAGCGCGGCCACGCGAAGCTCCTGGCAGGGCGTCTCGAGCCGGCGCGCCAGGATCTCCGGGAGGCCGAGTCCCTCACCAAGGACCCCAAGCTCCTGGCGCAGATCCACTACAACCACGGCCTCGTCGCGGAGAAGCTCGGCCGGCCCGACGAGGCTCGGGGCTCCTTCGCGCGATCGAACGCGCTCGCCCCGACGAAGGCAGCCGCCGCGAAGCTCGGGGGCAAGTCGTGCGAGGCGGTCGTGGAGATCGGACGGGGCAACACCGTCGTGGTCAAGGACTGGCTCGGCATGTACGACGCCCTTCGGCCCGCGCAGTCCTCGCATGACGGGGAAGTGCGGCCAGCGACGGACGCGGCGGCGAAGGACCGCCTCTGCTCCCGGGTCCCGCTGGGGCGCTGCACGGACCTCGCTGGCTTCAGCGAGCAAGCCGAGCTGACGAGCTGGTCCTTCCACCCCGTGCTGAAGGTGCCCGAGGGCTTCCTGGTCGGGCGCGATGAGCTGTCCAGCCGCTTCGACCTTCCGTGCGGTGGCGACGAGAACCTCGACGTCAAGGACGCGGCTGGCCTCCGCGTCCTGCGTCTCGAGAACGCCACGGGGATGCGGATCCCGGTCTGCGAGGCGGATGGTGGCGAGCTCGCGGGCTGCGGACCGGACGACGTGCCCGTCTCCTCGGCGTGCGGGAGAGGCGCGCCCGAGGTCACCGTCGTGATCTTCGACCTCGTGAAGAACAGGCTCCTCGCGACCGTCCGGCATTCGACGGAAGGCGGGAAGAAGGCCCCGACCGTCACCGTCACGGGCCGGATCCTCCAGGTCACGGGCGGGGGCTGCGACGTGAAGAGCGAACTCTGACCCACACGCGGGTGCTTTGCCCGCCTGGAACGAGGTGTTCGGCGTCGAAGCGGAAAAAAATGCGCGCGGCGCCTCGACAACCCACGTTCCGCGATGTAGGGAAACGCCGCCCATCGAGGGCCGAGCCAAGGCTTCTCTCTCGCAACCGCGCCAAGGTGTTGAAATGAAGAAGTTTATCGTCGCACTGTCCGCCTGCCTCTCTCTCACCGCCTGCACCCAGGAGACCGTCAAGCAGGGGGCTCCCGCGCCCACCGCCCCCGGGGACACCACCCCCGCGGCGCCGGCGGATCCCACGGATCCGGGCTCGGGAACGACCGATCCCCCCGCGACCACGCCCCAGCCGACGTCGAACTCCACGTCGCCGGAGGATCGTTGCCTCGACGGCCAGGACCTGAACGCGGCCGACGTCGACATCAAGGCCTGCCCCGCGATCCCGGCGTCCCCGGCCGACGGTCCGGTGGGCAAGGAGATGAAGGAGAAGATCAGCCTCGGCGCGTGGGAGATCGGCACGACGGCGAACGGCGAGGTCTACAAGTACGGCAAGCTCTCGGCGCCGAACACGGACCCGCGCATCCTCACGTTCGACACCGGCACCGTCGCGGTGAACAAGCAGAACCTCGACTGCTGGGCCAAGGGCTACTACCGCCTCCGCAAGATCCTGCAGGACCCGCCGGCCGAGTACATGGCGCTCCGCAAGGCGGGCTTCCAGTACCGGTTCTTCCAGTTCCAGACGGACCTTCGCAACGGCCCGACCGGGTACAAGGCGATCTCCTCGTTCGAGGATCACCTCGTGAAGTGGGTGACGGTGATCACGGCCCAGGGCGTCTGCCAGCCGCCGACGCTCGACAAGTTCCGGGACTACTCGAAGAACGAGCTCAAGAAGCGCGGGCTCCCGCTGCCCACGAGCGGCTGATCACGCGCGAGGGCGACGGCCGCGCCGCGAGGAGCGAGCTCCCGCGAGGAGCAGCCCCGCGAGCGCGGCCAGCGCCATCAGCGGGGAATGCCCCGGCCCACGGAGGGTCGCGCACGAACCTGTGCCCGGACCGGGGCCGGGCGTGGAGGGAGGAGGCGCCGGATCCTCCGCGGCCGCCTCCGGGCCGGGTCGATCACGGTGCGCCGCCTCGGTGAGCGGACATGCGGACGGGGGCGCGGCGGACGCGATCTCCGCGCAGTCGCCTCCCGACGTCGGCGGAACGCACGTGGTGAACGCGATCTGGATGTCCGCCGAGGGCGACGTTCGGTTCAGCGTGACCAGCTCGCGCGTCAGGGTCACCGTGTACTTCGCGCCCGCTTGCCAGCGTGACGACGGGGTCACCGTGATGACGTTGGGCCACCTGTCCCCGCGAAAGATCGCGATCTTCGCGGGGACCGTCGCCCCCGTGGCGTCCTTGAGCACCACGGTCCGATCGCCGATGGACGCGCGGTCGAGGCCGTGGCCGAAGAAGAGCACCACGCGCCCGTCGGCGCGGGCGGGGTCGAGCGTGACGAGGGGGTACTCCGGGTCGGGATAGGAGCCGATCAGGATCCTGCCGGCGGACACGTTGCCCTCGAGCCGGCGGAAGAGCTCCTCGTAGTAGCGCCCCACGACCTTCGCGCCGAACGGATACCCGCCCGGCGTGCGCGCGTCTAAGAAGTGCGCCCGCGCCCAGGGGTACGCGCGCCCGTAGCTGTTGGCGCTCTTGTAGAGGAAGTTCGTGACGCCCGCGATCCCGGAGCGCGCGGTGCCCATCGCGCGAGAGATGTTCGCCGCCGGCACCTCGTGGGACACCCTGTCGAAGACGACCGACAGCGTGTCCGGGTCGAACGTGAGCTCGGGGATCAAGTACCGGGATCGATCGCCCACGAGGAAGATGTCCATGGACATGTCGAAGTCGTCCATGGGGGCACGATCGACCTCCTCGGCGCGGGCGTAGAGCAGCGTGTCGAACGTGGAGTCCGTGATTCCGTGCGCGGCGATCCCCAGGATGAAGGCGACGTGCGGCGCCGCCTTCGGATCGCCGAGCGGGGTGGGGTACCGCTCCCGCACGAGCTTCACGTAGGCGTCGAGGTACGCCTCCCAGTGCGGGATCTCGCCCTGATCGTGGTCCGCGGCGGTGTACCCCGAGTCCGGGAAGAAGGCGCCGTTCACGAGGCTCCCGGCGTTCGCGGCGACGAGAGCGCGGACGCGCGGATCGGCGCTTCGCTCGCTGCCGCACTCGGCCATGAAGATGTGCCCCTGCATGCCCGTCGCCGACGCCGGGCGGGGCGCGCAGACGAGGCCCGCGACGGTGGCCGCGGTGAAACCCATGTGTCTCCATCGCGCGATCACGGTCACCCGCTCAGCTTGACAGCAAATCACCGGGCGCGCTGCCCTGATGAGCAGCCGGCCCGGGCGCGCCCGCGGCTACCTCGACCCAACCGGCTCGGAGGTCCGCAGGAAAGGCCCGCCGTCCGTGGCGGCCGTCCCCTCGGCCGAGGCCTCCGTCAGGAAGCCGAGCACGCGACGCATGATCGCGTCGATGTCGTCCGGGTAGAGGTGCGAGCTGCGCGGCATGATGAACAAGCGCGAAGGAACACGCGCCGCCACGAGTTGCTCGTGCGTCCGGGTCATGCCCGCGCGTTCGGCTCCGTGCTCCGCAGCGACGAGCGCCACCTTCCGGACGCCCGCCTCGCGGAGGCGCGGCGCGTGCATCGGCGCGTTCGCCTCGATGACCGCGAGCAGAGGCCATCGGCCCGGGTGCATGCGCGCGATCTCGGGGACCGCGAAGCCGCCGCGCGAGAAGCCCGTGAGGATCGCGTCGTCGCGGGAGAGCGCGCCGGGGTGCGCCGCCCCGACCTGGCCCACGCTCTTCTCGAGATCCCGATCCATCTCGAGGACGAGCGCTTGCCAGCTCGGCGCCTCCCACGAGGCGGTGTCGCCGCAGGGCGTGTTGCCGGTCGGGCACACGATGGCGCCTACCTCGGTCGCCGCGCCGAGCCACTTCCCACAGGCGTAGGGCGGGCCGCCGCACACGCCGTGGATGTGGCCGATCAAGCGCACGGGCCCGCCCTCGCGGGGGAGTGCGTAATACCCGGTTCTCCCCGGAGCGAGCGGCAGCTCGCGCGCGAGGCCGGGGGGCCGGTCGGCGGTGCGCGGTCCGCTGTCCGCCGTGCGCCGTGCGCTCTCCGCTGTCCGCGGCGCGCTCTCCGCGGCGGGTTGTCCGCCGTCCGCCGTCCGCCGTCCGCCGTCCGCCGTCTGCCGCCCGCTTCCCTCGGCCTCCGCCGCGTACCCCCGCGTGCACGCGCACGCGAGCGCCGCGATCACGATCGCGCGGGCGCGGCTCAATCCGCGACTTCCACCGGGATCTTCGGCGCCGTCAGCTCCCGGTCGGCCGACTCGGTCACGAGCGTGAGCGGCGTGATCACCTTCAGGGTGTAGCGGCCCTTCGCGATCGGCGACGTCGCGACCCTCGGATAGCCCGAGTCCGGAATGACCCCGTTCTTGATCTGCTCGGTCGCCCAGCGGAAGTTCGACGCCGTCCAACCCGTCTTCATCTTTGCGATCCCGCCCGGCGTGAGCGTGATGCGCGACCAGGTCTTCGGGGGCGTGGGGGTCCCCTTCTTCGGCGGTGGCGAACGCGCCGGCGAGATCCCGACGAGCTGCGCGCCCCTGTACGCTTCCGCGTCGAAGCGCGGCGACGGGTCGAGCACGAACGTCAGGTTGAGGGGCTTCGCGCTCTTGTTCCGGTACGTGATCATGAGGTCGACGCGCCCGCCGGGCACGATCTGCGGCGTGCTCGAGGTGACCTTGACCTCGAGCGCGTCCTTCACGTTCTGCGGCGACTCGGACCGCGCGTCCACCTCACACGTCTTGTTCGTGAGGAGCAGGTACAGGTTGTCGAAGCGCCCTCCGCTGCACTCCTCGGTTCGCTGCTGCGCCGTGGGTCCGCTCGGCTCCAGCGGCGTGCCCGAGCTCGACGATCCGCCCGACGTGGAGGTGGACGTGGACGTGGAGGTGGACGTGGACGTGGACGTGGACGTCGACTCCTTTGCGCTCAGGGGCACCTTGCCCGACGGCGGCGGGTCGGGCGTGTCGCCCTTCTCCTTCGGTGGAAGCTTCGACGGGTCGATCGTGCCGATCGGCTCCATCTCGATCTTCGTGCGCTCGGTCGGCGGGCCACAAGCGACCGCGGCGAGGAACGTGAGGGAGAGCAGGGCCCGGCGCATCGGACACCCGGAGTGTACGCCTGTTCGGGGTGGGCCAGAAGCGACGTAACGCAGACCTGAGTTACTTTTGCCTGACCGGGCTGGTTTTTCGTGCTAGACGCGCCTTCCGGTGAACGCGACGAGAGGAAGCTCGCCACGCCTCTACACGGCCGCGCTGCTCCTCGGCGCGGTCGTCCCCTCCGTCGCGCGCGCAGACGAAGCGGCCGACCCCGCGAAGACCCCGCCGGCCACGGCCACCCCGCCGGCCACGGCCACCCCGCCCCCCAGGGCCGCGGACGCCGCCTCGACGCCGACGGGCCGCTTCGAGGTCGGGTCGTACGGCCGCGTCCACATCGCGAGCGACCTCCGCGGAGGCACGGGCCGCAAGGCGAACGTCGTGGCGCACGGCACGCGCATCGACGAGGACGACTACGCCGAGCTCGAGCTGCGCCGCGAGGACACCTTCCGAGGCGAGGTGAAGTCTCGCGTGGTGGCGACACTCGCGCTCTTCGGACCCTTCTTCCACTTCACCGGCAAGGTGCCCGACCAGCTCGCCGTCCGGAACCTGTACGCGCAGGGCACCTACAAGGGTGTGTCGGTCTGGGCGGGAGCGCGGATGTACCGCGGCGACGACATCTACCTCCTCAACTGGTGGCCGCTCGACAACCAGAACACCATCGGCGGCGGCGCCTTCGGAACGCTCACCGACTCCGGCGAGCGCGACGGCCCGCCCCGGTACGAGACCGTGCTCGCGGTCCACGTCGGCCAGCAGCGCCTCGACAACCCCTTCCAGTTCCAGAAGACGCCCGTGGTCGCGCCCAGCAACGGCTTCGGCACGGTCGACGTGGTCAAGCTCGACCGCCCGCGCATGGTCGAGACGCTCAAGCTCACCCAGCACATCCGCGACGGGAGGGGCGGGTTCAAGGCCGCCCTCTACGGCGAGGCGCACCAGCTCGCGGCCGGCGTCTACCGCGACACGCTCACCAACCAGGATCGCGGCCTCCCGGACGACCAGGGATTCCTCTTCGGGAGCCAGCTCACCTACTACACGGGCGAGCGCGACACGTACGCGAGCCTGTGGCTCCGCCACGCGCGGGGCCTCGCCGCGTACGATCCGCTCGCCGTGCCGCAGACGTTCGCCAACGATCGCACGACCTCCGGGACGACCGAGACCACGATCGCCTTCGCGACCAACTTCGAGCGCGAGAGCTTCGGCGTGCTCGGCGCGGCGTACCTCCGCTTCTTCCGCGACGGCTCGGGCTCCGTGCTCTCACCGCAGAAGTACGACGAGGGGACCGCCGTGGTGAGGCCGCAGCTCTACTTTCACGAGCACTTCGGCCTCGCGGCGGAGGCCAGCTACCAGGCGCGGCGCCTCGGCGTCCTCGACAAGGCGGCCGACGCACCGGTCACGGCCAGCGTGATCCGCGGCGCGGTCATCCCGTACTTCTCCCTCACGGGCAAGGGGTCGTTCAAGCGCCCGCAGATCTACGCCATCTACGCGCTCGCGTCGCGCGACGCGGGGGCGCGCTCGCTCTACGCGGCGGAGGATGTGTTCTCTACACGCAAGCTGGAGCACTACGCCGGGCTCGGCGCGGAGTGGTGGTTCAACTCGAGCTCGTACCCGTGACCATGCAGACGCTCCGCGCCCCTCTCGCTGCCCTCGCCCTCGCTGCCGCCCTCGCCGCACCCGGTGCGGGCTGCGTCTCCGTCCCCGTCGAGGGGAAGCAGCCGCTCCTCGCGACGCACGTGAAGGACTGGCGCGACGAGGTCATCTACCAGGTGCTCGTGGATCGCTTCGCCAACGGCGACGTCAACAACGACTACAGGGTGCGCCCCGGCTACCTCGCGCGCTACCAGGGCGGCGACTGGAAGGGGATGCGCGAGCACCTCTCGTACTTCAAGGATCTCGGAGTCACGACGCTGTGGATCAGCCCCGTCGTCAAGAACGTCGAGACCGACGCCGACGTGGACTCCTACCACGGCTACTGGGCGCAGGACCTCACCGAGGTCAACCCGCACTTCGGGGACCTCGCGGAGCTGCGCGCGCTGGTCGCCGCCGCGCACACGCAGGGGCTCAAGGTCGTCCTCGACATCGTGACGAACCACATGGGCCAGGTCTTCTTCTACGACATGAACCTGAACGGCAACCCCGACATCTACATCGGGGGCACCGGCAAGACGTCGAAGGTGGAGCGCGTCAGCGAGTTCGATCCGGACTGGGACCCGCGCGGCGTGCAGGCGGCAACGTCCCTCGGCGAGGCGGGGCGCGCGCCCATCTATTTCATCCAGAGCCCGGAGATCAACCGCGTGCCGCCGAAGCCGGGCATCCTGGGCACCGCGCTCGGGTACCACGGCTTCGGGCGCATCCTGAACTACGACGACGAGAAGCAGCGCCTCCTCGGCGACTTCCCGGGCGGCCTCAAGGACGTCGCGACCGAGGTGCCCGAGGTGCGCGCGACCTTGATCGACGCGTACGCGCGCTGGGTCGAGTCCGTCGACTTCGACGGGTTCCGGATCGACACGGTGAAGCACGTCGAGTACGACTTCTGGAAGGTCTTCTCGACGGGCCTCCGCCAGCGTCTCGCCGCCCAGAACAAGAAGAACTTCCTCTTGTTCGGTGAGGCGTTCGACGGCAACGACCAGCTCCTCGGGAGCTACACGCAGAAGGGGATGCTCGACAGCGTCTTCTATTTCTCGCAGCACTTCCAGGTGTTCCGCGACGTGTTCCAGAACGCCAAGCTCGCCGGCAAGCAGCAGGCGGGGACGGACAAGATCCAAGCGCTGTGGGAGAGCCGCAAGACGAACTGGAGCGCGGAGCCGCAGGACCTCGGCGTGGGTGTGCCGCCCGCGAAGCTGCCCGTCAACTTCATCGACAACCACGACGTGGCACGATTCCTGTTCGAGGCGGTCGGCGACAAGGACGCGCTCCGCAACGCGCTCTCGTACCTGATGACGGTCGAAGGGATCCCCTGCATCTACTACGGCACCGAGCAGGACTTCGCCGGAGGGAACGATCCGGCAAACCGCGAGGTGCTCTGGGACACCGGCTTCTCGACGCGCGGGGACACCTTCCGGCACATCGCCAAGCTCGCGCGGCTGCGCGCGAAGCACGCGGCGCTGCGCCGCGGAGACACGACGGTGCGGTACGCGACGCCGCACGTGGGCGCGGAGGACGACGCGGGGATCTTGGCGTTCGAGCGCGCGGGCAGCGACGCGGGGGCGAGCTACGCGCTCGTCGTGCTCAACACGAACGCGAAGAAGGCGAGCACCACCGCCGACGGCGCGAAGCCGATGGCCGTCGGCGCGAAGCCGGGCACCGTCCTCGTCGACGTGCTCGACCCCGCGTCGGGACCGGCGACCGTGACGGTGGACCCGCAGGGGGCCGTGCGCGTCACCGTGCAGCCGCAGCGGGCGGTCATCCTGGTCCCGCAGGATCAGGCAAAATAGCTTGCGGCCCGGGCCCGACGCCCGTAGACCTTGGGTATGGTCGCGCGCGGGGAGCCGGCACCACCGAACGCTCCGTTGGCGGACGCGGGGGCGTTGTCCGCCGAGCGGCAGCGGATCTTCGTCCTGTCGCAGGCGATCCAGGCGTTCGGCGAAGCGAGGCAGGACTACGAGCGGCTCCTCGACGTGGTCGCCTCGAGCCTGGCGGACGTCGTGCGCGACGCGTGTGTATTCCTCCTCGTCTCCGAGGACGCCACGAAGCTCGAGCCCGTCGCGGTGCACGACGAGGATCCCGACGTGGAGCGCAGGATCGCCGCCGTGTTCGCCGCGGAGCCGCTCCTCATCCACGATCACCCCATCAGCCAGCGCGTCCTCGAGACCGGGGAGCCGTTCGTCGTCTCGCACCTCGACCTCGAGCGGATGCGCAAGGAGACGACGCCCGAGTACTTCCGCCTGATCAGCGACCTCGGGATCCACTCGCTCCTGGTCGTCTCGCTGCGCGCGAGCGGCCGCGCGATCGGGACGCTCAACCTGCTGCGCTTCCGGCCCGGCCGCGCCCCCTTCGACGCCCACGACGGAGAGTTTGCGCAGGTTCTCGCGAACCACGCGGCGCTCGCCGTCTCGAACGCGCTCCTCCTCCGGCGCGCCGAGGCGGAGGTCGAGGAGCGGAAGATGGTAGCGGAGGCGCTCCAGAAGAGCGAGGAGCTCGCGCGCAAGGTCGAGCTCACGCGTGCGAAGGACGCGCTCGCGAAGGAGCGCGACGTGATCGATCGCTTCTTCACGCTCTCCCTCGACCTCCTCTGCGTGGCGGGAGTCGACGGGTACTTCAAGCGCCTCAACCCTGCCTTCGACACGCTCGGCTGGTCGCGCGAGGAGCTGCTCGCTCGGCCCTTCATCGACTTCGTCCACCCGGAGGACGTGCCGTCGACGCTCGCCGAGGTCGAGAAGCTCGCGCAGGGGATCCCCACGATCCGCTTCTTGAACCGCTACCGGAAGAAGGACGGGACCTACCGCTGGCTCGCCTGGACGAGCGCGCCCGACCCGACCGGCACGCTCTTCGCGGTCGCCCGCGACGTCACGGACGCCAAGCTCGCGGAGGAGGCCCTCGCGCGCGCCAAGCAGGAGGCGGAGGTGGCGAACCGCGATCTCGAGGCGTTCGCGTCCTCGGTGGCCCACGATCTCCGCTCGCCGCTCCGCGCGATCGACGGGTTCGCCCAGGCGCTCGCGGACGAGTGTGGGGACAGGGTGGGACCCGCCGGCAGGCGCTACATCGGCGAGGTGCAGGGCGGCGCGCGACACATGGGGCAGCTCATCGACGACCTGCTCAGGCTCTCCCGCGTCACGAGGGCCGAGATCACGCGGAGCCGCGTCGATCTGTCGGCGCTCGCACACGCGGCGGTGAGCACCCTCCGCAGGCGCGAGCCCGACCGGGTGGTCGACGTCACCATCGCGGACGGCCTCGTGGCCGACGGCGACGCCCGGCTCGTCGCCATCCTGCTCGACAACCTCATCGCGAACGCGTGGAAGTTCACGAGCAAGTGCGCGGACGCGCGCGTCGAGGTCGCGGCGATGGCCGGAGGGCCTCCGTCGACGTTCTACGTGCGCGACAACGGCGTCGGCTTCGACATGCGGTACGCGGCCAAGCTGTTCGGTGTGTTCCAGCGTCTCCACGGCCACGAGTTCGAGGGCACCGGGATCGGGCTCGCCACCGTGGAGCGCGTCGTGCGCCGGCACGGCGGCCGCGTGTGGGCGAAGGGCGTGGTGGGCGGCGGCGCGACCTTCTGGTTCCGCCTCGAGCCGTAAGGGTCGAGGACGGCCCAGACGGCCCACTCCCGCGCGGGGTCACACTTTCCCGCCTCCATGCGAGGTCGATCGGATGGCGAGACGCGCTGGGCCCTTCCTCTTCCTCCTCGCGGCGTGCGCCGAGCGTCCCCGCGAGACGGTCGCGCCGCGGATCGACGTCGCGCAGACCACGATGGCGACCGTGACGGCGACGCCGGCCGCGGACCTCCCGGACGACGCCGGGGTGACGTTGCCGATCCCTGCGCGCGCGCAGGCCCCGGAGGCGCCGCCGGCCGGCTGGTGCGGCGAGACGGCGATCCAGGAGGCGCTCCTCTACCTGGGCGTGTGGGCGCCGCAGCGGGCGATCCACCGATCAGGCAGGCCCGCGCACCCCGACCTCTACGCAGACGACATCCCGGTCGCGCTCGCGAGCCTCGGCGTGAAACATGTATTCTACACGGGTGGAGGCGCCGGGTTCGACGCGTACGCCCGCTGGGTTCGCGCGGCGCTCGACGCGGGCGATCCCGTGCTCGCCGGGGTGAAGATCCTCCCGACCGCACACCCCGAGTGGGGGCTCGATCACTTCGTCCTCGTCGTGGGGCACGGCGAGAAGGGTCTGCTCGTCAACACGACGTGGGGCACGCGCGAGTGGGTCACGGAGAGGAAGGCGCAGGGGATCTCGCTCAGGAACGCCTTCTACGCGATCCGCCTGACGGGCCTGCGCGACGCCGGGGCCTCCACGCGGCGTGCGCGCCTCGCGCTGCTCGACGAGACGCGGCCGAGGGTCACCCTCCGCGTCACCTGCGCGGGCCTCGACGGCGGCCCGGGCTGGCGTCTGGAGCGGCGCGAGGTCGCGGGCGGTCCGGTCGTCTGGTCCGAGGAGCTGACGGCATCGAGCCGCGAGATCCGGCGGGACGTGACCGTCGACGCGGCTCGCCTCGCGCGCTTCCGCTGCTCGCGGCCGTGACGGGCCAGACCCGGCCTGCGTGGGTGAAGAGGACCCTGCCGCGTGGGGTCGGTCCCACGCGCGGCCTCTCACGCGCCGAGCGTCGCCGTCCTCGCGAACCCCGACTCCACGTCGGTGATCGTCACCTCGACGATCCCGTGTGCGTCGAACGCGTACCGCTCCACGACGAGCGGGCCCTCCCCGTCGAGGCGGCGCACGGGGACGCGCGCGAGGTCCACGTCGTTCCCGCGTAGCTTGGGGTCGAAGGGGAAGAACACGTCCGTGAGCGGCGCGAGATCGCCGCGGGGGTTCCCCTCCGCATCGAGGTCGGCGCACTCGTAGAACCTGTAGTGCCCGACGTCGTGCGCCGCGCGGTAGCGCCGCTCGATCGCGACGGGGGCGTCGCCGGGCCGGGGGAGGGTCATCTCGCGCGTGAAGATCGGATCGTAGGCCGCGCGCTCGCCCCGCTGCGCCTCCCGGAAGACGCCGAAGTTGCGCGAGAAGCGATCTTCGAGCTCGTAGCTCGCCTCCGCGTCGCTCGCGATCGCGAGGCCGATCGCGACCGCCGCGTGCGGGTACGGGGACCGGTGCACGCGCCGCCCGAACCGCGCGCGGAGCACGCGGCTCACCACCGGCAACGCGCTCGCACCCCCGACGACGTACACGCCAGCCACGTCGGCGAAGGCCGCGTCGTCGCCGACGGCCTCTTCGCCGCGCAGGATGACCGGGTTCATGGCGTCGAGGGTCCGCTGCACGAGGGGCGCGCACGCGTCGAAGTAGTCCGCGGTCGACAGCGTCACCTCGCGCACGGGAGCCGCATCCTCGAGGCAGGCGTCGAGGTCGACCGTGATCTTGCGCGAGCTCGCGTTGAGGCCCTCCTTCGCGTCGCGGCACGCATCGAGGAGGCGTCCGCGCACGTGCACGCCCAGGTCGCCCCACGCGAGGCCCGCCCGATCGAGCGCGAGACCCGCGAGGACGCGATCGAAATCGTCTCCGCCGACGTCGCCGAGGCCCGCCGTGGTGACCACGTCGTGGTGCTTGCCCGCGACGCGGACGAGCGACGCGTCGAACGTTCCCCCGCCCAGGTCGTACACGATGACATGCTCGCGTCGCGAGTTGAGCGTCCGTGCATGGCGGTGCGAGAACTCGAACCCCGCCGCGGAGGGCTCGTTGAGCATCGCGCGCACGTCGAACCCCGCGCGCCGGAAGGCCTCGAGTGTAAGGAAGCGCTGCGTGCAGAACGCGTTCGCGGGCGTGGCCACCACGCTCTCGAAGCGGGCGAGCTTTCGCGCGTTCTTCGGCAGGTTGGATCGCGCGCGCAGCGCCGTGGCGAGCGCCCCGATGAAGCGCGCGACGAGCTCCCCCACGCCCACGTCGCTGCCGCCGAGCCGCACCACGCCGTTGGCGCGTGCGTCCGCGAGGAGCCGCTTGAAGGAGCGCGCCTGCGTGAACGACGCGTCGCGTGAGACGGCCAGCGCGTCGAAACCGAAGCGAAGCGCGCCGTCGCGTTCGGCGACCACGGAGGGGAACCACTCGACGAGATCGCCCGTGTCGCTCTCGAAGCTGACCACAGGGTAGTTCCCGCGGTCGGCCCACGCCACCACAGTCCTCGTCGTCCCGAAATCGATCCCGAGTCCCATGCTCCCGGGCTTATGGAACGCACGAGGCGCGGGCCAAGTTGACGGCGGCGTTTGGTGGGAGGATGTACGCGCGCGCGTCACGGACGACGCGGTGAAACGACCCGCCGTGCGCGTCCGGGCGGACGCGCGCGCGCGGAGAGGGGTCCTGTTCGTGCGCAAACGCGTGCGGCCCGGAACGTGCTCAGGGCGGCGCCATGAACCTCCGAGCCCTCGCTTGCGTCGTGTCCCTCCCCTGCCTCGTGACCCCCGCCGCGTGCGCCTACGGCGCGCACGGCCCCGACGGCGATCGTCCCGGCGACGCCCCCGGCGCGACGCACGAGAAGGCAGCGGGCGGCGGCGGCTCCGCGGCGGGAGGCGGCCCGACCTCGAGCGCGGAGGGCGGCTCGCCCGCGACGCCCACCGCCGAGGCGAAGTGCTCTCAGGGCACGAAGACGTACGGCACGATGAAGGTATGGGAGTGCGTTCCGAGCGGGATGGAGGGAAAGACCGGCGCTCCCGCCGGACTCGTCGTCGCGCTCCACGGCTACACGCAGGGCGTCGCGCAGACGCAGGGTGCCTCCGGACAACCCTGGGGCTTCAAGCCGACCTCGCAGTGGGCCGCGCTCGCGGAGCGGCATCGCTTCTACGTGATCTTCCCCGATCACGGGACGTCCGCGTTCCAGTGGTACGCCTTCTTCGGGACGACGGGCATCGGTCGCAACGATCTCGAGCCGTCGAGCCTCGCGCAGATGGTCAAGGACATGCAGGCCAGGCACAACATCGACCCGGAGAAGATCTTCGTGAACGGCCTCTCCGCCGGCGCATACATGGCCGTGGTGATGCTCGCGACGTACCCGGATCTGTTCAGCGCGGGCTCGACCTTCGCCGGCGGCGCGTACGGATGCTCGACGTCGTGCGCGGCGCTCGGCAAGAAGGGGCAGGGCTGGACCTGGCCCGGGAACCACGCGCCGTCGCTCGTGAAGAGCGCGCATCCCGCCGTCTGGAACAGCCCGACGGCCCGCAAGCCGCGCCTCATGGTCTTCCAGGGCGACGCGGACGGTGCCGTGACCGCGGAGAACCTCGCCGACCTCACGCAGCAGTGGTCGGGTGCGCTCGGTATCGCGGGCACCGCCGCGAGGTCCCAGCTCAAGGGGCATGACTACGCCGAGTACAGCGCGGGCGGGCGCGTGGTGCTCGCGAGCGTGCTCATGAAGGGCATCGGGCACGGCACGCCCGTCGATCCGGGAAACGCACCGGACCAGGGCGGGTGGGATCCCCAGCCGAGCAAGACGATGACGAGCGACGCCGCCGCCACGCAGGACTGGACGAACTCGGCCGGCATCTACGGGCCGTACCACTCGGCGCGGTTCTTCGGGTTGGTGCCCTGACCGTGGACGCGTCGGGCCGGCGCGGCGAGGGCTCCGGACGCAGCAGGGCAGCGACGTGGACCGCGTCCACGTGGACGATCGACGATCCAGGCCGGCGGTCCATCGTCGTGCCTCTTTGGGTGTAACTACTTCATATCATTGGCCTTCATTGCGGCCCATGTCTTGCTGATAGGCATACCATGTCCTACATTGCCCACATCACGACGCTCTCGCTCGCGTCGCTGATCCTCGCCGCGTGTGGCGGCGCGGACGCGGAGGGGACTGCAGGCGACGAAGCGGAGCAGGCGCAGTCCGTCGCGGCGCACACGAGCGTGACCGCCTCCAGCGTCGAGGCGCTGCGAGGGCGGCTCGACGCCGTCCGCCCTCCGGTGCGCACCGCAGACCCCGCCCACGCTCCCGACTTCTATCTGTCTCCCTCGAGCGCGCTCGGTCCGGCGGGTCCGCTCGGCGCGTGGGGCCCCCTCGGTGCGCTCGGCCCCATCGGCGACGACTCCTGGAACACGTCGGCGTGGATGAGCGCGTCCGGGGACTGGAGCGCCTGGGCGCGCGAGAACAACCAGCAGAACGGCCCCCTCGGCGCGAGCGGCCCGCTCGGCCCGTCGGGCCCCCTCGGCGAGGCGGCGTACCGGAGGACGCTCCCCGCGATGAACGACTTCTGCCGCCAGCTCCAGGCCGGCGGCGTCTTCACGGCGCTCGGCCCGCTCGGCCCGCTCGGCCCGCTCGGCCCGCTGGGTCCACTGGGTCCCGTCGGCGCGCACGGCCTCGCGGCGGACGACGACGGCGCGTACCGACGCGGCGCCGAGATCGTACGCACCATCGAGGTGCCGTTCGGCAACGGGAAGCGCGTGTACGAGCTCGTCGAGAAGTACACCGAAGCCCACGCCAAGCGCATGCGCGACAACGACACGTCCTTCATGGTGACGGGCACGATCGAGCGCCCTGGCCACGAGGCGGACGTGTACCGGATCCGCTCGCGCGAGTCGCAGTGGGTCACCGTGACGGTCGTCCCGGAGAACGGCCTGTCGGACTTCGACCTCGAGATCAAGGACGCCGGGGGACGGAGGGTGGCGCGCTCGACCTCGGACGGCAGGCAGGTGCTGAACCTCTTCATCGTGCCGGTCGTGCGGGGGCACTACATCGACTTTGCGCAGGTCAAGGTCGCCCGCGGCGAGTCGCTCCAGGTCGAGGTCACCGCGAAGACCACGAGCTCGGCCTTCCCCGGTTACCGCCTCATCGTGGTCGGCTCCACCAGGCACATCGCCGACACCGAGATCTCGGGCGCGCACCAGGTCAAGCCGCGCTGACCGCGTCCCCGCCGCTCACCTGCAACGCCGCGCCACGTCGAGGCGGAAAAAGCGCGCGGCGTGGTACGTGGAGCACACGCCGACGTCGAGGAGGAACGCGCCCCGGGCGCCGCATCGTGTGCCGTCCGGGCTCGCTCCGAGGGCCGTTCCGTGCGACATGCCGGCGACGAGGAACGACTCCACACGCACCTCGCCGTTCGCGTCGGTGTAGACACGGCGCTCCGCGCGACCGACGTCGTCGGTGAAGCTCGGCGTCTGCGGTACGCCGTTCACCGCGGTCCACTGCTGCTCGAGCGCGGTGAGGTTCGATGGGCGCACCGTGTAGTCCGCGCCGCCGTGCCAGATCTGCACGCGAGGCGCCGCGCCGCCCGCGTGCGCGCGCGTGACGAGGCTCGCCCAGTCCGCGGGCGACTTCGTCTTGCCCGGGCTCATGCACCCGAACGCGTTCACCATCGAGTCGGCGCACCCGTACGGGAGGCCCGAGAGGATCGCCCCGGCCTCGAACACGTCCGGGTACGTCGCGAGCATGACCGCCGTCATCGCCGCGCCCGCCGATAGCCCCGTGACGAAGGCGCGACCGCCGCCATACCTCCTCCGCGCGTGGAGCGCCATCTCGGCGATCGACCGCGCCTCGCCCGCGTCGCGTGTCGTGTGCGCGGGCTCGTACCAGTTGAAGCAGCGGTTCGCGTTGTTCGCGACCTCCTGCTGCGGGTAGACGACGACGAAGCCGAGCGCGTCCGCGAAGTCGCTCCAGCCGGCGCCGACGTACGCCTTCGCGTCCTGGGTGCAGCCGTGCATCGCGACGACGATCGCCGGCTCGGCGGCGAGCTTCGCCGGCACGTGCACGAACATCCTGAGCTTGCCGGGGTTCGCGCCGAACGACGCGACCTCGTCGAGTACCGCCGACGGGATCGTACCGCAGGAAGCCCGCTCGGCCGGAGGCGACGCCGGCCCCGTCGCCCGGAGGTCGTCGCTCGAGGCGCCCGGGTTGGTGCAGGCGCTGGTCGCGAGCAGGAGGAGGCCGAGGGTCGGGCGGAGCACGATCATGCGCCCGCCGACTGCAAGGCGCGGGCCCCGCGCGGCCGGGCCCTGGCTCGCGCTCGGGCTCGCGTGCCGCGCCCATGCCGCGTCACCGACGACGCTCCGGCGCGCCTCCGCGGCCCGCGTCACGCGTGACGCGGAGGCGCGAGATCAGGCCCGGATCGCGGCCTTCTGGGGTCGGCACGGGAGGTGCTCAGGACGCCCGCACGATGCGCAAGATCCTCCCCCTCTCCACGCTCCTCCTCGCCTCCGCGTGCTCCGCACCCCCGGACGAGCCGATCGCGAGCACGCAGTCGGCCCTCTCCACGGCGGCGCCGATCGAGGTCGCGTCGTTCGGCGCGAACCCCGGCAAGCTCAAGATGTTCAAGCACGTGCCGGCGTCCGCGAAGTCGAACCCGGCCCTCCTCGTGTTCATGCACGGGTGCACGCAGGGCGCGGCGGACGCGGCCAAGGTCGGGTTCTCCGAGCTCGCCGAGAAGTACGGTTTCCTCGTCGTCTACCCCGAGCAGCAGGCCGCCAACAACTCCGCGCGCTGTTTCAACTGGGGCGGCGTGTACGGCAACATGACCGCGCTCCAGAAGGGCCAGCTCGAGAACCAGTCGATCAAGGAGATGGTCGACAGGATGAAGGCCGACCACGGCGTCGATCCCGACCGTGTGTACATTGCAGGCTTCTCCGCGGGCGGCGCCGAGGCGGTGCTGGTGGCCGCGACGTGGCCGGAGCTGTTCAAGGGCGCGGCCTCGATCGGGGGGATCCCGTACGCGTGCCCCGCGTCGTACATGGAGGTCTTCAGCTGCCAGAGCCCCGGCGTCGACAAGACGGCCGCCGCGTGGGGCGACAAGGTCCGCGCCGCGAACCCCGGCTTCGCGGGGCCGTGGCCACGCGTGACGATCTGGCAGGGCTCGGCGGACGTGACGGTGGGCACGAAGAACCGCGCCGAGCTCGTGGAGCAGTGGACGAACGTGACCGGCGCGGGCGCGACGCCCGCGGCCACGGAGACCGTCGACGGTGCGAAGCACGAGACCTACACGGGCGCCGCCGGCGTGGTCGTGGAGAGCTGGGAGGTCCCGGGCATGGCGCACGGCGTGCCCGTCAAGCCGGGCGACGGCTGCGGGACCGCCGGACCCTACGCATTCGACAAGGGAATCTGCGCGCCCGCGAAGATCGTCGACTTCTTCGGCCTCTCCGCGCTCACGCCGCCCGCGAAGGACGGCGGTGCTCCGTCGAGCGGCGGAGCGGACGCGGGCAAGCCGTCGTCGTCCTCGTCGTCCTCCTCGTCGTCCTCCTCGTCGTCCGGCGGAGCCGCTCCGTCCGACGGCGGATCGTCCGTGAACGCCGCGTCCGGAGAGCTCGGCTCTCGTAACGGGAGCACGTGCTCGACGGCGCCAGCTCCCGCGAGCTCGCTCGCGTGGATCGGTGGAGTGCTGGTCGCGTTCGGCCTCGTCTGCCGTCGGCGGGTGGCGCGATGAAGCCGACGCGCTCCCAGTACATCGCCTTCGGCGCGGCGTGGGTCGGATGGGTGCTCGACGCGTTCGACTTCACGATCTTCCTCCTCGTGATGCCGCAGATCGAGAAGGAGTTCGGCGTCCACCACGTCGCGACGACCGGATCGATCGCGCTCACCCTCCTTGCACGCCTCGCGGGCGGCTACCTCGCGGGCAAGGCGGCTGATCGCTGGGGCCGGCGCCTGCCGCTCCTCGTCAGCGTCGTGTGGTTCGCGTTGTGCGACGGCGCCGTCGCGTTCGCACCCTCGTTCCAGGCCATCCTCGTCCTCCGCACGCTCTTCGGGATCGGGATGGGCGCCGAGTGGACGAGCGGCACGACGCTCGCGATGGAGAGCTGGCCGGAGAAGTCCAAGGGCATCGCCTCGGGCGTCCTCCAGGGGAGCTGGGCGATCGGCTACATCCTCGCGGCGGCCGCGTGCGCGTTCGTCGTCCCCCGGTTCGGCTGGCGCGCCCTCTTCGTGCTCGCGGCAGCGCCCGCGCTCCTCGCCCTCCCCTTGCGCTTCTGGGTCGAGGAGAGCCCCTCCTTCGCCCTCGCCGAGAAGGCCGTCTCGCTCCGTCGAACCTTCGCGCGCCACCCCGGGCTCCTCGCGTCCACGCTGTGGGGCTCGCTCCTGATGGCCGCCGGCTTCGGCGCTTACTACTCGCTCACGGGCCTCTACCCGACGATGCTCCAGACGGAGCTCGGGCTGGACGTTCGCGCGACCGGCAAGCTCGTCATCCTCTTCAACGTCGGGATGCTCGTGGGCGCCGTAGCGTGCGGGACGATCGCCGCCAGGAAGAGCGTGCGCCTCGCGCTCGCCGTCCCCGCGTTCCTCGGCGTGCTCGTGTTGCCGCTGTACGTGGGCGCCGTCCCCGGCGCGCTCGGCCTCGGGGCGTTCCTCGGTGGGATGTTCGGCGTGGGCTTCTCGGGCGTGACGCCGATGCTGCTCACCTCGCTCTTCCCGACGGCGGCGCGGGCCCGCCTCGTCGGCATCGTCTACCACGTGGGCGCGCTGTTCGCTGGCTTCGTCCCCATGGCCTCCGCCCACATCGCCCGCACGACCGGCCTCGGCCTCGCGCGGACCATCCTCCTCGTCTCGACCTTCCTCCTCCTCTCGCTCGTCGTCCTCGTCGTCGGCGGCCGCGCGCGGTCCACCGTCGTCCTCTCGGGAGTCTCCACATGAAGCGTGTAGTTTGCATCTTGTCTCTCCTGCTCCCCGGCTGCCTCGTGTCCCAGGCCTCCGTCGGATCGTCCGACGCGGGCGCGAAGGGCGCCGCCACGTCCGTGAAGGGCGCCGATCCCTCCGACAACCCGGCGAGCGCGGACGCACCCGTGATCAAGTACCGGGACATCACCGCGCACCCTGGCTGTACCACCGACGGCCTCGCCTACGCGCCCGCGCAGATCCAGGGCTTCAAGTGCGCGGCCAAGGCGTACCCGGTCAAGGGAGAGGATCCGAAGAAGCCGATCGTGCTCCTCGTGCACGGCAACTCGTCGTCCCCCGCGGACTACGAGAAGTTCCCCGCCGACTCCCCCGACGCGCGGCCGATGCTGTCGGAGCGCCTCGGCGCGAGCGGCTTCCGCGTCTACGCGATCGACCTCCGCAAGGACAGGTCGGACGATCCCTCCTCGAACAACGACACGGAGAACGCCGCCAAGAACTTCGACCACGCATGGGCCGTCCCGCTGGTGGGGCACTTCGTCGAGAGTGTGATGGCCGCGAACCCGGGCCAGAAGGTCTCCATCGTCGGGTTCAGCGTGGGCCCGACCATCGTGCGCGACGCGCTGCGGCGGCTCCACCGCGCGAAGAAGAAGCCCTTCGAGAGCATCGCCCACCTCGTGTACGCGGCCGGCTCGCACCACGGTGTCTCGAGCTTCCGCAAGCTGTGCGGGACCAACCCGACGATGCGCGGCCGCGTCGCGTGCGAGCTCGGGGATCGCACGTCGTACACGCCGACCGACTTCCTCAGGCCCCTCAACGGCGAGGGCGGCGCCTTCGAGACTCCCTGCGCCGACGGGGACAGCGCGTACGGTCAGCAGGGCGTCTGCGGGGGCAACAAGGTCAAGTACACGACCGTCGTGATGAAGGACGTGAAGGAGGGCACGTACCAGGACGAGTTCGTCTCCGAGGGCTCGAGCGCGCTCCAGGGCGCCCAGAACCTCACCGTCGGCCTCGGGGACAACGACGACTCCGGGTACTTCTACAACGGCCTGTTCAAGAACCACTACGGCGCGCTCCGCAGCGAGGCGGCGCTCAAGATCATCACCGACGCGCTCTCGCAGTGAAGTCAGGAGCGTCGTCATGAAGTCGATCGTCGTCACGTCCCTGCTCGCGTCCGTGCTCCTGTGCGCTGGCGCGTCCTCCGCCGAGACCGGGCCCGCACGGCCGAAGCGCACTGCGCGGGCCCAGGCCGAGGACGCGCCGCGCGAGGCGGCCGAGGCGCAGACACCTCGCGCCGATGGGGCGGCCGACGCCCCCGCCGAGCCGTCGAAGCCCAGGCTCGAGATCGCGCCGTACGCGGTCCTGGCCGGCGGCGTGAAGGTCGACGCGCTCACCACCAAGACCGGCGATGACCGCCAGGACCGGGCGGCGACCTTCGCGGTCAGCAAGTTCGGGCTCACGGCGGGCTACGGGGAGCACCTCTCGCTGCAGAGCGAGATCATGGCCAGCGGCGGCATCGGCCTCCACGGCACGAGCACCTACGAGGGGCAGGCCGCGCTCCAGGTGCGCACCCAGCGGATCCGGGTGGAGTACGCGGGATTCTCGGCGGAGGTCGGCCGCATCGTGGACGAGGCCAGCCTCGACTTCATCTCGGGGCACGTCCACGACACGTTGCTCCAGGACACAGCGACGCGCGACCCGCTCCTCTACAGCGGGTTCAACCTCGGCAACGGGGCGCACGTCGGGTACCAGCCCACCCGGTGGCTCCGCGGCGGCGTTCACCTGAACATGGGAAACCCCGTCTCGACGACGTCCACGCTCGCCGTGGGTGGCACGTTCCCGCCGTTCGAGCGCCTGTACACCCAGGCCTACCAGGCGGTGAACCAGGGCCCGAACCACTTCCCCGACGACACGTTCCACGCCGTCGTGCTCACCCCGAGCCTCCTCTTGGACACCGGCCTCGTCGACGCCAGGGTCGCGGTCCAAGTGTACGACATCGACACGAACATGACCAAGCAGGACGACGCGCACGTCCGCGGCTACAACGCGCGAGGCACCGCGCGCGTGAAGCTCCTCGATTCCATGCTCGTGCCGTTCGCGAGCGGAGCTTACACGCGCAACGATACGCTCGTGCAGAACAACCTCGCCCTGCGCGCGCCCGATCGCTACCAGGCGATCGTCCTCGGCGGCGGGCTCGACTTCAACTACCGGCGACGCTTCCGGTGCGCCCACGACTGCGCCGACGGCGTGGGGGCGCAGGTCCAGCAGGTGCAGTTCCAGATCGGCGACGGCGTCGTCACCACGCTGCGCTACGCGAGCGTCGGCTCGACGTTCTGGCTCTTCCCGCAGGTGGCCGTCGACGCCCGGGTCTCCCTGTGGACCCAGGACCAGAAGGGCGCGGAGACGGTGGGGGAGAAGAACCTCATCGTGGGGTTGCGCGCCGTCGTGCCCTGAATCTGCTACACCTCGACCCGCGATGGGTCACGAGGACGACTTCACCGACGACGTCACGACCCGCCTCGAGCCAAGCCCGCCGCGGCCGCGCGTCCTCCGCGTCGACCTCGTCGTCGTCGACGGGCCCTCACGGGGGGCGCGCGTCGCGATCCCCGCGTCGGGGATCGCGCGGATCGGATCCGCGCCGGGGTGCGATCTCGTCCTGGCGGACCGGATGGTCTCGCGGCTGCACTGCGAGGTCCGCGTCAAATCGCGCGCGATCGTCGTGCGCGACGTGGGCAGCACGAACGGCACCCTCGTGCTCGGGCTCCGGCTCGGCGAGGCCACGGCGCCGCCCGGCACCGTGCTCGCGCTCGGATCGAGCGCCGTCCGCATCGAGGCCGGCGAGGACGAGGTGGAGCTCGTCGACGTGAGCGACCGGTCGTCGTTCGGCGAGCTGATCGGAGCCAGCCTCGAGATGCGGCGCCTGTACGCCATCCTCGAGCGCGTGGCCCCGACCGACAGCACGCTCCTCGTCCGCGGGGAGACAGGCACCGGCAAGGAGGTGGTGGCGCGCTCCGTCCACCAGGCGTCGCGACGGGCGGGCGGTCCTTTCGTGGCCGTCGACTGCAGCGCCATCCCGGAGAACCTCTTCGAGAGCGAGCTCTTCGGCCACGTGCGCGGCGCGGTCACCGGCGCGCAGAGCGACCGCATGGGCGTCTTCGAGGAGGCCCACGGCGGTACGCTGGTCCTCGACGAGCTCGGCGAGCTCCCCCTCGCGATGCAGGCCAAGCTCCTCCGCGCGCTCGAGACGCGCACGGTGCGCCGCGTCGGGGCGAACGCGAGCCGCGCGTTCGACGTGCGCGTCCTCGCGGCCACCAACCGGCCTCTCGATCGGTCGGTGAACGACGGGAGCTTCCGCGAGGACCTGTACTACCGCCTCGCGGTCGTCGAGGTGGTCCTGCCCCCTCTCCGGGCGCGGGAGGACGACCTCGTGCACCTCGCGACGCACTTCTTCCACGCGCGAGGCGGGGAGGGCGCCCTGCCCGAGGCCTTCGTCACGCGCCTGCGCCACCGGAGCTTTCCCGGTAACGTGCGCGAGCTGAAGCACGTGATCGAGCGCGCGATGCTCCTCGGGACGATCCGCGGCGTGCCGGGCCGCGCGGCCGCCACGCCCCAGACGGCGATCGGGGACCTGCCGCCCTTGCACCTCCCGCTCAAGGACGCGAGCATCGCCTGGACGGAGAGCTTCGAGACGCTCTATGTGAAGACCGTGCTCGCTCGCGCGAACGGCAACGTCACGCACGCGGCGGAGCTCGCCGGGGTGAGCCGGAGGTTCCTGCAGCGGCTGATCGCCCGCCTCGGGCTGCGCGCCGCGGACCTCGGCGTCCGCGAGGGCGAGCTGGAGTAGGCGCAACCCGCCGCGTCAGGGGCTGCACTCGAAGGTCGTGTCCGGCTTCTGCAGGCACGTGCCCGCGCCCACGAGCACCGGCGTGCACGTGCCGGGGCACCCGTCCTTGCACCCCGCCGCGATCGCGAGGGCGACGGCATCGCGCAGGTCCTGGGCGGGCGCGCTCGTCGGATCGGCGACGAACAGCTCGCATCCGCAGTGATCGACCTGCTTGGGCGGGCCGCACTGGCCCGTGCCCTGGACGCAGATCCGCGCCTTTGTGCGCCGGTCGGCCACGGACTGTACCAGGGCCGGGCACGACCCGGAGTCGTCTGGAGCGGCTGCCTCGAGGCCCGCGTCCGACGACGCCTCGGTCACCGAGGGGCTGTCGATGCGCGCGTCGCCCGCCGCATCGACGGACGGCGCCGCGTCGGGTGGCGTGAACCCGCGGACGCTCCAGTCGTACGAGCACGCCGACACGGCCAGGAAGACAGCACCGCGGAGCCGCCGCACGGCGCTTAGGCTATCATGGCCGCGTGAAGAGAGCGCTCCTGGCCGGTGCCCTCGCGAGCCTCCTTGCCGCGACGGCGGTGCGCGCCGACGACAGGGCGATCGGTGAGGCACGGGCGGCGTACGACCGCGGCGTGGAGCTCCACAGGAAGGGCGATCACCGCGGCGCGGCCACGGCCTTCGCGCGCGCGGACGAGCTCTTTCCCTCGGATCCGGCCCTCGAGGCGGCCCTCGACGCGAGCGTCGACGCGGACGACCCCGTGCTCGGCATGACCCTCGTGGCGCGCGCGGACACGCGGTTCATGGACGGACGCGCGTTCCGGGCACGCGATCGCGCCCACGAGCGGTTCTCGTCGAGGGTCGCGCGCGTGACGATCGCCTGCGCGGAGGCCCCGTGCGCCACGTCGATCGACGGGCGCGCGGTGGATCCACGCGCGGCCCTCTTCGTCACGGGCGGCTCTCACGTGATCGTCGCGCGCAGCGGCGCGCGCGAGGTCCGCCGCCCACTCGACGTGGGCGCTGCGTCGCTCGGCGGGGTGCTGGCGATCGATGTTCGCTTCCCCGCGATCACGCCACCCGCGCCGCCGGCGCCACCGCGCGAGGGCCCCGGCCCGTGGCGGATCGCCGCGCTCGCGACCGGAGGCGTCGCCGTGTTGACCGCCGGGGGCGTCGTCGTCTCGGGCCTCGACGCGAGTGTGAAGCACGACCGTTTCTTGGAAGCCGGCTGCGCGACCGGCCCGGGAGGCGTGGCGCCTCCATCGGACTGCGGCGATCGCGCCGGGGCGGGCCGCTCGGCCCAGGTACGGACGAACGTCCTCCTGGGCGCCGCCATTGGCCTCGCCCTCGCGGCCGTGGGGATCGAGCTCTTCCTCGTGCCGACGCGCGCCGTGCGCGTGACCGGCGCCGCGACGCCGCAGGGCGCTGGCGTCGCCCTCGCGGTGACCACTCCATGACCGAGCTGGTCAAGCTCGGGTCGGGAGGCGCCGCCACCGTGTACCTCGGACGAGAGATCGGCGCGCTCGGGCACGCGCGCCTCGTCGCGCTCAAGCGCCCGCACCCGCACCTCCTCGAGGATCCGAGGCTCGAGGCCGCGCTCCGCCGCGAGGCCGCCTACGCCTCGCAGATCCGTCACCCGAACGTCGTCGACGTCACCGACGTGCGCGTGGACTCGGGCGCGCTCACGCTGGTGATGGAGTACGTCGACGGCCTCACGCTCTCCGATCTCGTACGAGACTGGATCCGCACCGACCGGCCGGACACGCGGCGCCTCGCCGTGCGCATCCTCCTCGACGTCGCCGACGGCCTCCACGCGGTTCACGAGCTCCGGGACGGGGCGGGCGCATCGCTCGGCCTCGTCCACCGCGACGTCTCTCCGCAGAACGTGCTCGTCGCGCGGACGGGCCACGCCAAGATCACCGATTTCGGACTGGCCCGCTCGGTCGAGACGGGGGATCGCTCCACCACCGAGGGCGTCCTCAAGGGCAAGGTTGGCTACCTGGCGCCCGAGTACGTGAAGGGTGCGTCCTTCGATCGCCGCCTCGACGTCTTCGCGCTGGGCGTCGTCGCCTGGGAGATCCTCGCGAGGAGACGCCTGTTCCGCGGAACGAACGACGCCGACTCGCTGGTGAAGCTCCTCTCGATGCCGATCCCTCCGCTCGTCGCCGACGACGGGTCGACGGCCGTCGATCTGGTGGTCGCGCGCGCCCTCGAGCGGGACCCCGCCCAGCGCTTCCCCACCGCGCGGGCGTTCGCGGACGCCCTCTTCGACGCGGCCCGTGCGTGGGGGGGCCCCGCCTCGCACGCGGAGGTCGCCGCCTCCATGTCCCCCGAGCTCCTGGCCACGCTCGACGGGCGCCTCGCCGATCTGACCGCGGCTCCGCAGGTCGCGTCCCGCGCGCCTGCCGCGGCCCCTCCGCCCGCGCGATGGCGGCGACTGCCCTTGGTCCTCGGTGGCGCGCTCGTCCTGGCCGTGCTCGCCTCGGGCGCGTTGTATGCCGCGCGCGCGCGGCGCGAGGCGCGCAGCATCGCGCGGG
>SXNL01000065.1 GCA_005777185.1 Myxococcales bacterium | reverse complement strand
GGCCGCGCAGTTCACCGCGACGAAGGGGCGGGAGGCGCGCGCGCTCTTCTCGTGGATGAAGCGTGCGAGCAGCTCCTTGCCCGTCCCGCTCTCGCCGAGCACGAGCACCGTCGCCTGGCTGGGCGCGGCCTGGGTCGCCACCTCCACGACGCGCCGCCACGCGGGGCTCGAGCCCACGATCTCGCGGCGAAGGAGCTGCTTGATCTCGTCCTTGAGCGACCGGTTCTCCGCCAGCAGGAGGCCGCGCTCCGCAGCCTTGCGCACGCTCTTCACGATGGCCATCCGCTTGAGGGGCTTCTCGACGAAGTCGTACGCGCCCTCGCGCATCGCCGTCACCGCGGCCTCGACCGAGCCGTAGGCCGTCATGAGCACGACCTCGACCTCGGGCGCGACCTGCTTCACCGCGCGCAGGAGCTCGAGACCCGTGGTGCCGGGCATCATGAGGTCCGTCAGGACGACGTGCACGCGGTGCGATCGCACCACTTCCAGCGCGCGCTTCGCGTCGTGGGCGACGAGGACGCGCATGTTCTCCCGCGCGAGGATCTTCTCGAGCGACTCGCAGTTGGAGCGCTCGTCGTCGACCACCAGCACGGTGATGGCGTCGCCGCCGGCGGCCTCGGGCGCGCCCGGAGGCGCGAGCGCCGTGCCCTCCTCGGTGGGGTGGGTCATCGCGTGACGATGGTGTCCCGCAGACAGCTTGTCAAACCAGTTTGACAGATTTTCGCAACGCGACAACCTGTCAGCGAGCTATTCATCGAATCAATCTGGACAGTTGCTTGAACGCGTCCGTGCCGGCGCGCTCCAGCCAGTCGAACAGGACGGTCTCGGTCCCCGTGACGCGCGCGCCGAGTCGCTCGGCCATGGCGAGGCCGAGCGTGCGGTTCGCCTCGGTCCGCGAGGCCACGGCGTCGGAGACCACGTGGGCGCGAACGCCCGCCACCTCGAGCGCGCGCACCGTCTGGTAGACGCACACGTGACTCTCCATCCCGAGCACGACGACGTCCTCGGGCCGCTCCCCGGTGCCGAGGATCTCCGCCCGGAGGTGGGCGTCCGCGAGCGCGTCGAACGTGCTCTTCGGGAGGATCGTCGCGCCGACCTCGCGTGCCTTGTCGGCGAGCTCCGTCACGGTCGGCCCGAGGCCCTTCGGGTACTGCTCGCTCAACACGGCGCGCACGCCGAGCACGCGCGCCGCCTCCAGGAGGACCAGCGCGTTCGCGACGAGGCGCCGCTGCACGTCCTCCGGCATGGCGGCCGCGAGGCGCTCCTGGACGTCCACCACGAGGAGGACGGTCCTGCTGGGTACGAGCCTGGAGAACGTCATGATCGGGCCTCCTTGATCCTCCTGGTTGCCTTTCCCGGCGCGCGCCCGAGACGAAGCACGGGGCGGAGCGAGCGGAGCGACGGCACGAGATCGCGCCCGGGGTCGACCCGAAGGATGGCCCGCCCGATCTCCTCGCCGCTCGCGTCGTACAGGCTCACGGGCACGGTGGTGAGCGAGCCCCACGGGTCCGTCCACTGGAGGTCGTGCTGGCCGCGGAGCCGCACCGTCCGGCCCTCGTCCGACGTGAACACGAGATCGTAGGGCACGCGCTTCTCGTCCAGCAGGTAGCGCAAGGTCCCCGACAGCGCGCGGCCCGTGGCCAGACCGGCGACGTCGATGGCGCCGTTCACGTCGCCCGTGCGCTCGCCGAGGACGCGCCGGACGTCCCGCAGCGTCACGTCGGCGCGGATGGCGATGGCGCGCTCGTCGAGGGGGGCGGCGAACAGGTAATACGTCCCGGTCATCCACATCTGGAAGCGGAGACCGATCACGGGCGCCGCCGCCCGTCGTGGATCACCAGCCGCTCGACGACGTCGCCGCGCGCGACGGCGTCGACGATCTCGGGCACGTCGGCCGGCGTGACGCCGCCGTAGGCGACGTGATCCGGCTCCTGCACGATGGAGATACCGGACTCGCAGAGATCGAGGCACGCGGACCCGCACGCGCGGACGCTCTTCAGGAGGCCGCGCGCGAGCAGGGCCTCCTTGAGCGCCTTCACCAGCGCCTCGGAGCCCTTCTGCGCGCACGAGCCCTTCGGGTTGGCGTCCTCGCGGCGGTTCGTGCAGACGAAGAGGTAGCGATCACGGTGCGGCACACGCCGTTCTTCCGCCACAAGCGCGCGGGCGTCAAGCGATCTGGCGCGGGCGGGCCGTGCTAGCCTCCGGCCCATGATCCGTCGGTCCTTGCCCGTCCCCGCCCTCGCGGCCTCGATGATCCTCTCCGCCTACGCGTGCGGAGGGGGCACCGACAACCTGCCGCCTCCGCCGCCGCCGCCGCCCCCTCCCCCGTCGTCCCTGGCCGTTCCGCCGGCGCCGCCGCCTCCCCCGGAGCCCGTCAAGCCTCCGCCGCCGGCGCTGCCCCCGATCACGCTCGCGACGGGCACCGCCAGCCCCGATCCCGACAAGCCGCTGCCCACCGTGAAGATCACGGCGCCGGCGCGCGATCAGGTGCTGCCGCCCGACAAGGCGGGGGAGTTCCTCGTGCGACTCGACGTGAAGAACTGGCAGACCGCCACGGGCTCGTCGCACGTCCACCTGATCCTCGACAACAAGCCCTACAAGGCCATCTACCAGCCCAAGGATCCCGTGAAGCTCGCCGACCTCACCAACGGCGAGGCGCTCGACGAGGGCCAGCACGTGCTGGTCGCCTTCCCGAGCCGCGCGAACCACGAGTCGGTGAAGACCAAGGACGCCCTGTTCGCGACGCAGTTCTTCGTCGGCAAGAAGGGCGACGCGAAGACGGACCTCAAGAAGCCGATGCTCGTCTACAGCCGCCCCAAGGGCGAGTACAAAGGCGACGCGGGGAACCACGTCCTCATCGACTTCCAGCTCGTGAACGTGGCGCTCGCCGAGGGCAAGGAGCACGTCAAGATCACCGTCGGCGGGCCGGGCATCACCGGCGACGGCCTCGAGGCGAAGGCCGACAAGTTCGGGCCCCCGTTCTTCCTCGAGCACCTCCGGACCGGGACGTACACGATCAAGCTCGAGCTCCGCGGCGCGGACGGCGCGGCCCTCGCCGGCCCGTGGAACGCCACGTCGCGGACCATCCGCGTCGACCGCGAGGCGGAGGCCGATCCGCCGCACGACATGTCGAAGATGGGCGCGCCCGCCGGCGGCGCGTCGACGGACGCGGGCGTGCCCAGGGACGCCGGGGCGCAGAGGGACGGCGGGGCGAAGTAGGCGTCACTTCCCCGGGTTGCCGTACGCATCGAGCACGCTCGGCGGGCCGAGGCGCAGGGTCTCGAGCGACGCGGCGAGGCGTGACCTGTCACCCACGACGATCACGCGCATCTGCCGCGGCTTGAGGTACGCCTGCGCGACCCTGCGAACGTCGGCGATCGTGACCGCGTCGATGCGGGCGAGGCGCTTCTCGTACTCGTCCGGCGGCAGATCGTGGACGAAGAGCGTCGCGAACATGCCCGCGAGGCTGTCGGTCGTCTCGAAGCGCGCCGGGAGCGCGAGGCGGATGTTGTCCTTCGCGAGCTCGAGCTCGTCCGCCGTCACGTCGCGATCGCGCATCGCGTTCAGCTCCGAGAAGATCTCGCCGATCGCCGGCACCGTCTTGTCGCCGAAGATGGCGCCGCCCGCCGAGAACGGCCCCTCCCCGTGGCGCAGCTGGAAGCCCGCCCCCGCGCCGTACGTGTACGCGTTCCGCTCGCGGAGGTTCAGGTTGATGCGGCTCGAGAACATCTCGCCGAGGATCGCGCTCATGATCCAGACGGCCTCGCGATCCTTCGTGCCGAACGGGAGGCCGACGTCGGAGACGAGCACCTGCGACTGCGTGGCGCCAGGCTTGTCGACGACGACGAGCCGCGGCGGATCCTTCACCTGCGCCGCCTTCGGCACGGGCGCGAGGGCGCGCGTGGACCGCTTCATTCCGCCGAAGAGGGCCTCGAGCCGGGGGAGGAGCGCGCCGGGCGAGACGTCGCCCGCCACCGAGATCGCCACCCGGTCGGCGGCGAAGGCGTCCTCGTGGACGCGCGCGAGCTCCTTCCGCGTCACGCGCTTCGCGTCGTCGGCCTCGCCGGAGAGCGAGTGCCCGTACGGGTGCGCCCGACCGTAGAGGACCGCGGCGAGCGCGTTCGTGCCCATGGTCCTCGGCGTCTGCTTCTCCTGCTGGATCTGGGCGAGCCACCGCGACCGCAGGCGATCGATCTCGCCGTCGGGGAACGTCGGCCGCAAGGCCACGTCGGCCAGGATCTCGAGCGCCCTGTCGAGGCCGGCCACGGGCACCTTCACGTACACGGTGCCCGAGTCCCAGCCGAACGACGACCCGTGCTGCGCGCCGAGCGCCTCGTAGTCGTCGGAGATCTGCAGCGCGTCGCGCTTGCCCGCGCCCTGCTCGAGCATCCACCCGGTGAAGAACGCGACGCCCGGCAGCGCGCCGAGATCGCCCGCGCCCACCTTCGAGGTGAGCTGCACGGTCGCGAGCGGGAGATCGTGGCGCTCCAGGAGGTACACCTTCACGCCGTTCTTCAGCGTCGAGATCCTCGGCACCGGCGGCCTGAACGCGACCTTGGGCCCCGCCGCGGGGGCGGCCTTGCGGAAGTCGGCGTCGGGCGTCTCGTTCCACGGCGGCGCCGCCGCGAGCGCGCGCGCGGACGCGGACGCAGGGGGTGCGGGGCTGGACGCGATCGGCCGGGGGCCGACGGGCGCGACGGGAGCCGGCTCCGGCCCGCACGCGGCCATGGCGAGGAGGGGGAGGACGCCGACCAGGACGACGAACGGGCGCCTCACTTGCCGCTCCCCTTGACGGCCTTGACGAGCCGCCCGGCCAGCGGCGCGTCCTTCTCCGGCGTCACGATCGTGACCACGCGCGCCGATCGCGGGAGGAGCGTCTTCTGTGCCCCCGCGAGGGCCTCCCGCGTGATGCTCCGCGTGCGCTCGAGATCTCGCTCCAGGTAGCCGGGATCCCCGGTGTAGTGGTTGTACGTGTTGAGCCGGTTCGCGCGGCTGCCTCCGCGCTCCAGATCGAAGAGCACCTGGGCCTCCATCACCGTCTTCGCCCTCGAGAGCTCGGCGTCCGTCACGCCCTTCTGCTCGAGGAGGTCGAGCTCCCTGTCGATCTCGAGGAGGAGCTCCTCCGGCGTGTGCCCGGGCTTCGCGGTGGCCGTGATCTCGAAGACGGACGCGAGCTGCATCGACTGCTGGCTCGCGGAGACGGACTGCGCGCTCTGCAGATCGTAGACGAGGCGCTTGTAGAGCCGGCTCGTCTTCCCCTCCGAGAGGACGTGCGCCACCACGTCGAGCTCGGCGTCCCCGGGCGCGAAGAAGGCGGGCGTGACCCAGCTCACCGTGACGCGCGGCAGCTCGACCCCCGCCACGACCTCCAGGCGGGTCGGCGCGGCGCGGCTCACGGCGGGCACGGGAGGGGGGCGCGCCGGCTCGCCGTTCGCGGGGATGGGCCCGAAGTACTTCTCCACGAGCGCCCGGGTCGAAGCGATCTCCAGGTCGCCGCACACCACGAGCGTCGCGTTCCCCGGCCGGTACCAGGTGCGGAAGAAACCGCGCACGTCCTCCATCGTCGCGTTGTCGAGATCCTGCGGCGTGCCGATGGTCAGGAGGTGGTACGGGTGCCCCTCGGGGAAGAGCTCCGCCCGGATGAACGAGAGGACCAGGCCGTACGGCGCGTTCTCGTAGTTCTGGCGGCGCTCGTTCTTCACGACCTCCCGCTGGCTCTGGAAGGTGCTCGCGTCCGCGTGATCGAGGAGGAAGCCCATGCGATCGGACTCGAGCCAGAGCGCGAGCTCGAGGCGGTTCTTCGGCACCGTCTCGAAGTAGTTGGTGCGATCGGTGTTGGTCGTCCCGTTCACGCCCGTCCCGCCCGCCTGCTCGAGGTGCCGGAAGAACGTGTCCTCCGCGACGTGCTTCGACCCCTGGAACATCACGTGCTCGAAGAGGTGCGCGAACCCGTTCTTGTGCGCCGGCTCGTCCTTGGAGCCGACGTGGTACCAGAGGTTCGTGGTGACCGTGGGCGTGCGGTGATCCTCGTGCAGGATGACCTCGAGGCCGTTCGGGAGCTTGTACTTCGTCGACGCGAGCGACGGGAGGGCGCGGGGGGGTGCGATCGGCGGCGCCGGATCGGCGTGGCTCGGGGGTGGCTCGCTCGCGAGGAGCGTGGCCGCGAGGGCGGCGAACGACAGCAGCGTGGGGGCGAGGCGTGGCATGGTCGACACGATAGCCGCGAGGGTGGCGGGCGGGTCCGACTTTCTGTAGTGAGTAGGCATGCGCCACGCCCACCTCGCCCTCGCCCTCGCGCTCACGGCCGCGTGCGCGAGGGAGAACGTTGCGTCGCCCGGCGCGCCCCTCGCCGCTGCGCTGCGCGCTCGAACCCCCGTGAGCGCGGCCGCCGCGCCCGCCTCCGAGAACGGACGCCTCCCGCTCCTCGCCGTCCCGCGGCGCTACGCGCTGACCCTGGACGTCGATCCACGCGGCGAGCGATTCTCGGGCTCCGCGCGCATCCTGGTCGACGTTCCCGGACCGACGCACCACGTCGTCCTCCACGCGCGGGGCCTCGCGATCGCGAGCGCGCGGGCTGTGCAGGGCGACACGATCCGCGCCGCTCGCGCCGAGGTCCGCACCCCGAAGGGCTCGCGACACCCGGACGAGCTCGTGCTCACGTTCGACGATCCGCTCGCTCCCGGCCAGGCCGCGCTCGAGATCGCCTACGCCGCCGCCTTCGACGGCGAGCTCGTCGGCGCGTACAAGGTCGTCGAGAAGGGCTCGCCGTACGTCTTCACCCAGTTCGAGGCCACCTACGCGCGCCGCGCGTTCCCGTGCTTCGACGAGCCCGCCCTCAAGACGCCTTACGACGTGACCCTCCGCGTCCCGCGCGGCATGGTCGCCATCGCCAACGCCCCCGAGACGAAGCGCGAGGAGTCGGGCGACACCGTCGTGTTCTCGTTCGCGCCCACGCCGCCCATCCCGAGCTACCTGGTGGCGTTCGGGGTCGGCGATCTCGAGACGCGGGCAAGGACGACGAAGGACGGCGTCCCCATCCGGCTCGTGACGGTGAAGGGCAAGACGGGCCTCGGCGACCTCGCCCTCGAGGCCACCTACGAGCTCAACAAGCGCCTCGAGGCCTACTTCGGCATCGAGCACCCGTACCCCAAGCTCGACATCGTGGCCGTCCCCGATTTCGCCGCCGGGGCGATGGAGAACCCCGGCTTCATCACGTTCCGGGAGGAGCTCCTGCTCCTGGGCCCGGCGAAGAGCAGCCTCCGGGCCCGTCGAGCCCAGGCCTCGGTCATCGCGCACGAGCTCGCGCACCAGTGGTTCGGCAACCTCGTCACGGCCGCCTGGTGGGACGAGCTGTGGCTCAACGAGGGCTTCGCGTCGTGGATGGAGGACGTCGCCGTCGACGCGTGGCAGCCCGGGTTCAACGCCCACCTCGAGGCCACCGCCGACGCCGCCGGCGTGATGGGCCTCGACGCGCTCGCGTCGGCGCGCGCGATCCGGCAGCCCGTGACCAACACCGACGAGGCCTCCGAGGCGTTCGACGGGATCACGTACACCAAGGGCGCGAGCGTGCTCGGGATGCTCGAGGGGTGGCTCGGCAAGGAGCCCTTCCAGCGGGGCGTGCGCGACTACCTCCGCAAGAACGCGTGGGGCGCGGCGCGCTCGCAGGATCTGTTCGGCGCGCTCGAGGCCGCCTCGGGGAAGAAGGTCGCCCAGGTGGCGCAGACCTTCACCGACCGCCCGGGTGTGCCCGAGATCCGCGGCAAGCTCACCTGTCAGGGCGCGACCTACCACGTCGAGTTCAACCAGGGCGTCTGGCGCCCGCTCGGCGTGCGGGCGCAGGATCTCCAGCGCGTGTGGAATACACCCGTCTGCGTGCGGACCTCGCTCGGCAAGACGCCGACGTGCGTCGAGATGTCGGCCGGCGCCCCCGCCCTGCTCGCGGGTCCAGGCTGCCCGACGTTCTACTACCCGAACGCCGCGCAGAACGGGTACTACCGCGTCTCGCTGGAGGCCACCGACTGGCGGAAGGTGTTCGCGAACCTCGGCGCGCTCTCCGTGGAGGAGCGCGTGGGCGTGCTCGCGAACCTCCTCGCCGAGGTCCGCGCCGGCGAGCGCGAGCCCGCTTTCCTCCTCGACGCGCTCCCCCTCTTCGACAAGGACGACCATCGCCTGGTCGTGGAGCAGATCGTCACCATCCTCACGGCCACGAGCGACGTCCTCGTCAGCGACGCCGCCCGCCCCGCCTACAGGCAGTACGTCGACGCGCGCCTCGCGCCCCGGCGCGCACGGATCGATCAGCAGAAGGTGCGCACCGAGGACGACGTCCTCGCGCGCCGCGCGGTCGACATCGCGCTCGCCGAGATCGCCGAGAACAACGCCGCCCTCGAGGGCATGGAGGCCGAGGCGGCACGCTGGCTCGAGGGGAAGGCCGATCCCGACGTCGCCGCCTACGCGGTCGAGATCGCGTCGCACAAGGCCGGGCCGGACCGGTGGGCCGCCCTCAAGGCGCGCCTCGCCGGCGACCTGTTGCCGCAGGACCGGATCACCGCCGTGCGCGGGCTCGCGGGCCTCGCCGACGTGGAGCGGAGCCTCGGCGCCATCACGGACGGGACGCTGAAGACCCAGGACGTGCGGTACCTGCTCGGGCCGATCCTCGCGCGGCGCGGCGCGAAGGAGCGCGCCGTGAAGTGGGTCGTCGCGAACTGGGACGAGCTCAGGAAGCGCCTCCCGGGCAGCCTCGGCACGCGGCTCGTGAACGTCGCGGGCGCGGTGTGCGATCGGGACGAGCTCGACGCCGTGTCGAAGTTCCTCTCGGTGCACGCGAAGGATCTCGACGGCGCCGCGAGGCCGCTGGCGGCGGCGATCGAGGCCGCCGAGGTGTGCATCGCGCTCAGGGCCCGTTACGCGGCGAGCGTCACGGAGCACTTCCGGACGACGAAGCCGTAGCGCGGGAGCAGGTCAGAAGAAGAACGACGCGCCGATCCCCAGCGCCGGGTACCCGATCCGGATGCTCAGCGCGAGCTTCTCCGAGAAGTGCCACCGGCCCCCGACCGCGAGGATGAGATCCGGCCAGATCCCCCCGCCCCCGAAGCCGATCCCGATGCCGGGCTCGATGTACATCGAGAACTGCGACAGGAGGAACAGGTTCCACTGCGCCACCACCGGGACCATCGCCGTGAGATTGTTCCCGATGAACGCGTCCGCGCCCGTGCCGATCGCCAGGTTGTTGTTGATCGTCTTGATGAGGGGATCGGCCAGGACGAAGTTGATCCTGAGGCCCGCGCCGATCGAGCCGCCGCGGTGGTACCGGCCGAAGCCGATCAGGCCGTGCGGCTCGATCTCCATCTTGTACGGCGGGTGGTCCTTCGGGTTCTCGATGACCGTCTCGACCGTGTGCTCGGCCGCGCGCGCGCCCGAAGGGGCGACGCCCGCCGCGAGGGCGACGCCCGCGGACGCGCCCAGGATCCGCAGGTGGCGACCGATCATGCGCGCAGGATGGCACACCCGCGCGCCCGCGTCCAAGGAGCTCACCTCCGCCGGGGCGGACCGCCGCGACCGCGATCGTCACGCGGACCGCCGCGACCGCGATCGTCACGGTCGCGCCGCGGCGGCGGGCCGGCCTCGCGCGCCTGGGTCATGCGCTCCTTCGCGCGCTCGCCCTCCTCGCCCTCGGGGAGCGGGAGGAGCTCGCGACGCGTGAGCCGGATCTTGCCGTCGCGGCTGATGTCGAGGACCTTGACCTCGAGGATGTCGCCCTCCTTGCAGACGTCGGTGACGCGCTCGACGCGCGTGTGCGCCATCTCGGAGACGTGGAGCAGCCCGTCGGTGCCGGGCATCAGCTCCACGAACGCGCCGAAGTCGGCGACGCGCGTGACCGGGCCCTTGTAGATCGCGCCCACCTCGGGCTCCGTCGTGAGGCCCTTGATGATCTCGATGGCCTTCTTCACGGCCTCGGGGTCGCTCGACGCGACGTTGACCGTGCCGTCGTCCTCGACGTCGATCGCGACGCCGGTCGCGTCGACGATGCCCTTGATGGTCTTCCCGCCGGGGCCGATGATGATGCGGATCTGGTCGGGCTTGACCTTGAGCGTCGTGATGCGCGGCGCGTACTTCGAGAGGTCGGGCCGCGTCTGGGCCAGCGTCTCGAGCATCTTGCCCAGGATGTGGAGGCGCCCCTCGCGCGCCTGGTCGAGCGCCTGCGTCAGGATCTCACGGGAGAGCCCGGCGATCTTGATGTCCATCTGGATGGCCGTGATGCCGCGCGCCGTGCCGCAGACCTTGAAGTCCATG